>NZ_JBMPOT010000019.1:0-109027 GCF_049340425.1 Undibacterium sp. JH2W
CGGCCAGTTTGAGCAATTCCGGGTCAGGCTTGGCCCGCTTGTTACGCTTTGCAACGGTCATCATTTCTCCTTGAAGGTAGCAGTGTCCTGCTAAATGACCGTTTACACAAAATTAATTACACCCTCATCAGCCCGAGTAGATATGATTAGATTCTGCGTAATCGTACACATCTCAATTTACTGTAGATTCCTCAAATAAAGATAGTGCTCACAATATTCAATTGATTTTTCTATTCATAAGCTAACTATCCTTGCTCAGCTTAATTGAAGCAAAAGCAATCAGGCTTGATGCAAAGCCTTCAAAACCAGCTCTGGCGCAGCAGCAAATACTCTGAGTAGCGAATCTGCCGCACCAGTCGGTTCACGTCTGTGTTGTTCCCAGTTTTGCAGGGTCTTGATACTGACGTTCATGACAATCGCAAAATCACTTTGCGACAACCCCGTCTTCTCGCGTACCTGTCTGGCATCGATTTTTGTATGTGGAATTGCTGGCACAGTGGCAGTTTTGTTTCCTGGTTTTGCCTGGACTTTGTCCGTCTTGCCAGATTTATTTAAAGTCGTAGTACGAGCAGGCTTGGCCTCGCCTTTAGCAATTTTTCCTGCTTCGGTAAGACTGGCAACCAGGTTTGCGAATAATTCTTTGTCCATTTTTTACTCCTTGCATCTGCGGCTTATAATGATTTTGCCAAATCTCTGAGTATGGCTTTTTCGGCGGCGGTTAAATTGTCTTTCACTGATTTGGGGTAGATCACCAGCATGTAGATTTGATCATCTGCGGATTTGAAATAGTAAATTGCTCTTGCTCCGCCGCTTTTACCTTTACTGCCGTAATGGACACGTATCTTTCGAATTCCGCCACCGCCGCTAATCAGGCTGCCAGATTCGGGGTTTTCTACCAGTTCGTTTTGTAATTGCCGGTATTCCTCATCAGTCAACAAGCCTTTCAACTGACTGGTGAAAATCGTAGTTTCTATAAAACCATCGACACCCCTTCAATACATCGGTATTTTATCTTCATAATATACGCCATTGGCGTATATTTCAAATTGCACGAAAGCCAGTGCGAGCAAATTCAAATTATTATAGAGCCTGGTATTGTGAAATTTGCATTTTTCATTTATCTTGCCGCTGCAAGTGACCCTGCTGGCTGTGCAGCATTGTATTTTATTTGGAGTTTTATGCCTGTACCTCAAAGCGTGCACTCAGCCGTACATCTTGATCAACACTTCCCCATCAGGTTAATATAAATCAATCACTCCCCCTCAATCACCTGGAAATCTTATGCCAAAGTTTTTCAAGTTTCCCATCCTGTTGTTAGTCATTGCCTGCCTGCACGCATCACCAGCCTGGGCTGATCTGGGTTTTCCTGATTATCTGAAACTGCCGCCGCAGGTCGTGCTGAACCCTGATCAGGCCTTGCAGGCTGAGAATGTGGCTGAGGCTGAGTTCGCCGTTGACAATGCTGGTGCCACCAAACTATTCAAGGGCAAGCGCTTTGCGCGCTGGATGACTTATAAGCCTGCGGCGGGTGAGCCTGCGCTGGGTTATTACAATGGTAGCGAGGTGCGTATTTATAACGCCATGCAGGCGACATTGAGCAAGAGTGGCTGGCAGACTGTGCGTGCAGATGATAACAAGGCGCGCTGGACCATGCGTTATCAGGCCGGTGGCAAGCAGGCCTGGGCAGAGGTCAAGATGGATGCGCCGCAGGCGCAGGTGTGGGTGGAGTTGATTGAGTCTGCCGATGCCGGAGCTGCGTTCAGCATCCCCAAGCCTGGCAAGCAGCCTGAAAAGTTTGGCGTCAAGGATGACATTCCTTATCTGCTGCCCTGGCCTGGTTCCAAACGCATAGGCGAGGGGCGTGGGGAGGGGCCACTGGATGTGGCAGAGCCTGGCAAAAACCAGGAGGCGCAGCTGGTGGGGCAGGCTGTAGAAACACGCAATTACCAGGGGCCGACTACCCTCTCCAAGCTGCAGTTCATTGGCGAGTATCGCGAGGCTTTGGTCAAGAATGGCTGGACAGTGATCTTCCCTGCCAGTGCGGCTGCAGTGCGTGACTATGGCATGCTGGTAGCGCACTATACGCAAGACGGGCGCGACATCTGGGCGCGCCTGAATTATGAATTTACTGCTTCACTGACCATCAGCACCACTGACGTGGGCAAGACCGATCTGGGCAGTGCCTTCGCCAAGGATTGCCATGTGCCGCTGTATGGTGTGTTCTTTGATTTCAACAAGGCCACGCTCAAGCCTGAGTCAGATAGCGTGCTGGGCAAGGTTGCAAGCTTGCTCAAGGCCGATGCCGGCATCAAGGCCGAGGTCGAGGGGCATACCGATAATGTCGGTGGCGACGACTATAACCTCAAGCTGTCCGATGCCCGTGCCGCCAGTGTGCGCAACTGGCTGGTGCAGCACGGCATAGATGCTGCGCGCCTGACTTCCAAAGGCTATGGCAAAATTCGCCCCGTGGCTGATAACAGCACGGACATTGGCCGTGCACGCAATCGCCGGGTAGAGCTGGCCAAGCTGGGTTGCCGGCCTTAGCGCCATGTAGGAGCGGCTTTAGCCGCGAATATGCGCGGCAAGGGCCGTGTCACTGAGTTCCTTGTGCGGCTTGTTCGCGGCTGAAGCCGCTCCTACCGGGGAATTTGGTGAGTCAAGGCCGCCCATTTAAGCGTGGCAGCCTTGCCTCACCTTGTCAGATAAAAATCTTTCCGCCTGCCATCATGATTTCAATTGCTAGTGTAGTTGATGCTTTTTAATAAATGCAACTTTAAGGTTGCATTTATTGGACTCCTCTTCTATCATGTATTTGCAACCGTTTGGTTGCTTAATCATGAAAAGGGGATCATATGAGTCATTATCAGCAAAGCCTCGTGATCGGGGCTGATCCTGCGACTGTGTATGCGGCGCTTGCCACGCCTGAGGGTTTGCGGGGATGGTGGACGCAGGATTGCGATGTGGCGGTGGCGCTGGGTGGCAGCAGTCATTTCAGGTTCGGGCCGCATCATAAGAGCATGCTGGTCGAAAGGCTGGAGCCAGGGCGTGAAGTGCGCTGGTTATGTGTTGAGGCACATATCGCCGTTGACAGGCTGGTGCGCAAGGATGAATGGCTGGGCACGCATCTGGTGTTTCGCCTGACTCAGGACGGGGCAGGGCGCACGCGGCTGGACTTTGAGCACGTCGGCCTGGTGCCTGAGCTGGAGTGCTATGCCATGTGTAATGATGGTTGGCGTTATTACCTGGCCAGCTTGCAGCAATTGCTGGAGACGGGGAAGGGAACGCCATTTGAATTGCTGGCAGTGGCGGCAGCCTGAGCCTGGCATGATTCAGGCAGCAAGCCACCATCGAGATGACAAGCGCATCAAGAATCTGTATTAATGATTTTAATCAACGAAAAAATTCAGGAGCGAATGCTATGAGTAGCACGACAGAAACAGACCGCATAGAACGTCAAGTCATGATTAATGCCCCGCGTGAACGCGTGTGGCGCGCCTTGACCACTGCCGAAGAATTTGGCACCTGGTTTGGTGCTAACCTGAAAGGGCAAAGTTTTATGGTAGGCCAGCGCACCATGGGGCCGATTATCCATAAGGGCTTTGAGCATATCCAGTTTGATGTGGTGGTAGAGCGCATTGAGCCGCAAGATGTGTTTGCTTATCGCTGGCATCCTTATCCTATGGACCCGGCAGTGGACTATGAAAGTGAAGAACCGACGACGGTGACCTTTAGCCTGAGCGATGTCCCTGGCAATGGCACCTTGCTGACGGTGGTGGAGGCAGGCTTTGACAAGGTGCCGCCAGGCCGTCGCCTGGAAGCCTTCCGCATGAACAACAATGGCTGGGAAGCACAGCTCCGTAACATCGCTCGCCATGCCGAAGCTTGAGTCAAAGTCGACATCCGGCGCGGTCGAAGCATCTCAACAAGGGGCGGGCATGACTACCTTGATACAGGCCAGCGATACCATGGCAAATGTGTTTGCAGCCCTGGGTGACCCTGTACGCCTGAAGCTGGTGGCGGCCTTGTGCGTGGGCGGCACGTTTTCGATTGCACAGCTGACAGCCAATACCGACATCAGCCGCCAGGGGGTAACCAAGCATTTGCAGGTGCTGGCGCAAGCCGGTGTGGTGCGCGATATCAAGCTGGGGCGTGAACGGCTATGGCAACTGGAACCCAGTCAGATCGCCGAAGCCAGACGCACACTGGACATCATAGGAAAGCAATGGGAAGTGGCGCTGGGCAGTTTGAAGGCTTTTGTGGAAACTTCTTGATGTCGTTTGGCAGATAGCATTGCGAATGTGCATGCTTGAAATCTGATGTAGCACCACATAAATAAATGGCCTCCGTTTGGAGGCTATTTTGTTGGCAGTCAGTGTAATCGGAATACCATCACACTTTGCATCCCATTTGCTTACGCAATTTCCCCATATCGTTGGCGGCTGTGGATTTGTAGATGCCTTCCGGGATATGACCATATTCTTCGCGCATGAGGCTGAAATGGTTTTTGCTGCCAGCAGGCAGAAACCAGATCAGGTAGCCGCAGGTAATGGGGGCAATGCTATTTTTGGTTTCATAATCAACTGCGATATAGGTACCAGGTTGTGGTGAGTTTGCCGGGTTTTCATAGACCGTGATGCGCCACAGGTCGCTAGCCAGCAATTTGCCGGTTTGCTCCTGGTAGGCGATGACCCGGGCTTGCCACTCAGGCAGGGTCTGGAGGTTTTTCATGCTGGGGCCGAGCATGTCATAGGCGGTTTCATAGTAGCCATTTTCTATGGCTGACATATAGGCATTGCTCAGTTTTTTGCCTTCGACCTTGAGCTTGAGTTCCTGGTCGCTATCGAGTTTGGTGGGGGCTAAGGCTTTTGGGCGTGCTGGCATGTCGGCTACGCAACTCAGCATTTGTACCATATCGAACACCGGGCTTTTGTCCGTGCTCTTTTGTCCACCCAGGGTTTCGCTGGCAGCAAATTTGTATTTGCCATATTGCGGTATTTTGCCTGCGCACAGGGTTGATGATGGATCAGACATCATGACTTGCGCCTGTTCTACAGTGAGGCTGATATCACTGGTCAGCCGTAATTCATATTCATAGGAGGACAGTTTTTTATAAGCGAGATCTGCGGCTCCTGCGGCGCCCGTCGTCAAGGTAAACAGGCTGGCAGCAAATAGAGCAATATGGCAGGATGGCTTCATGGTTCATAGCGTGGAATGGACAATGCAAGAACGATACTGGGGATGGCTGGATTTAACAACCAGGCTTACAGTTGGTATCTTTCTGGTTGAAGAAGCTCTTGCAAACTTATGCATCGTGCCCATTTCCAACGCGCACACAATTGCGCCCTTGTGACTTGGCACAATACAGTGCCTTGTCAGCTGCTTCTATCAGTTCCAGCGGCTGGTTGTGTTCGCGTACTGGTACAAATGCATCTATACCCGCGCTGACAGTGACGACACCACTGCTATTGCCAGTGTGTTTGAGTTCCAGATGGTAGATGGCCTGCCTTATGTTTTCAGCGACTTTCATGGCACCGGCTACGTCGGTGCCAGGTAACAGGATGACCATTTCTTCACCGCCATAACGGGCACTCAGATCACCTGGCCTGTGCTTGCCATCAGCGACTACCTTGCTGATGGCGCGCAGGCATTCGTCGCCTGCCGCATGACCGTAGATATCGTTATATTGCTTGAAGCAATCGACATCGATCATGATGAGAGCCAGTGAACTGGCGTTGCGCATGGCGCGGCTGAACTCATCTTTCAAGGCAATATCAAACTGGCGCCGGTTGGCCAGACCTGTGAGGCCATCCTGCATGGCCAGTTTTTCCAGGGTATGATTCAACTGTTCCAGTGAGTTGCGGGTTTTGAGTAACTCAGTTTCTGCCTGCACCCGCAAGCCTATCTGTACGATCAGGCGTGAGCCTATCAGTGCCAGGCCAAACACCAGGCAGGCTACACCTGTGGCATGGATGATGGCTTCCGACTTCCAGTCTGCCAGTACTTCTTCTTTGGAAAGAGCAGCAGAAACCACCAGCGGGTAGCTGTCCAGTTGCCGGTAACTATTGATGCGGGTGACACCATCCTGGCCTGAGGTAAAGGTTTCTGTGCCCATTTTGGCATTTGGCAGATAGTCGTGGAACAAGGGGAGTTGTGAAATATTTCTGCCTAGCGAGCCTTCTTCGAAAGGCCGCCTCAGCAGTATTGTGCCATTGGTGAGGGCAACATAAATGGCACCAGTGTTGCCTATGTCAAATTGCTCGTAAAATTTCTTGAAATAGCCCATTTGTATGGTTGCCAGCACGACACCGCCAAAACTGCCGTCACGGTTATTGAAGCGTCGGGATACGGTGACTACCCATTCCCCAGTGGATTTGCTCTTGATGGGCGGCCCTATGTGTGCGTCGCGGTCAGTATGGTCGCGGTGAAACATGAAATATTCACGTTCTGAATTATTTCCGTTTTTTTTGAGCGAAGGCTGTGAGTTCACCAGCCAGTTGCCGTATTGGTCATACACGAAAAGACCATGTAATTGTGGCAATTCTTCTACCCGTTTGATCAGTAAAGAGTGCAGGCGTGGCAGATTGATTTCTGAAATTCCTTCCACTTCCAGGCGTTCAACCAGGCCAACCAGGACGGTATCCGCCCCTTTGATGGTGTCGTAGGCGTGTTGACTCACGGAGCGCGCCAGATTGGATGCCGCTCTCTCTGTTTCTGCCAACTGCACTTCCCTGGCTCTCCAGGTAACCCAGGCTTGTAGCAAGATCAAAGACATGCAGACCAGAATGACGAAGCCAATTGCCAAGGTCGTAATGGGGAATTTCTTGGGCGCAGGTTCAGGGCGGTCGGTATTTATTGCAGTCATTGTGTTCATGAAGCAGGCCCTTCCATCATTTGCGTATCTGAGCAGAGAGCAGGGACAGGTGTTTTGCCCCCAAAAAAATGCAAAATGTATAATGATTATAGAGCGACTTTGCTATTAAAAATGATTTTTTCGATAATCAATTAAATGAATTTGTCAGGCTGATACCGCGGGTACTGCGTCTATCGTATTCATGTCAGGCAAGAACACAGACAGACAGTGATAAATCCGGACAGAGACTTGATGTAAAACAAAAGTTTGCCTGATTCCAGGAGATTGTGCCATCTGACAACATCTGCTTGTTCATCGTCAGGTCAAAGATATATAATGACAATCATTCTCATTTGCATTTATATCAACCCTCTCTGGGTGAGCTCTCGGATCCAATGATGTCATTCACTTTTGATGTCCTTAAACGGACTATTGCAGTACGCGCTTTTTCTCAAAAACTACCCAGCATGGCGCTTGCCGGACTGGTACTCAGCCTGGCTGCCTGCGGCGGCGGTAGTAGCGGTGGCAGCAACGGCAGCAGTAGTGCTGGTGGCACGCCAGCGGTGCCTGATGCAGGCATGAGCGCTGCCGCGCAGGTGGGCGAGAAAATCTTCAAGGATGTGAGTCTGTCAGCCTCTGGCAAGATGTCTTGCGCGACTTGCCATGATGCGGACAATGCCCATGCGCCCAAGAACGACCTGGCCGTGCAACTGGGCGGGCCTAATCTGGATGTGCCGGGTACCCGCGCCGTGCCTTCGCTGCGTTACCTGGAGTTGAACCCGGCTTTCTTCTTCGCTGCGGATGGCACACCCACTGGTGGTTTTACCCGTGATGGCAAGGCCAATACCCTGGCGCAACAGGCAGAAACACCTTTCCTGGCAGCGCATGAAATGGCCAATAAAGACCGTGCCGATGTCGTCGCCAAGTTGCAAAGAGCCAGCTATGTGAATGAATTCAAGACGGCATTTGGTGCCACAGTCTTTGACAATGCTGACACTGCTTTTGAGCGCATTTTGTTTTCGCTGCAGCAGTACCAGAAAGAGGATAGTGACTTCCATCCTTATGATTCCAAGTATGACCAGTTCCTGGCTGGCCGTGCCAAGCTGAGTGATGCCGAGTTGCGTGGTCTGGCGTTGTTCAATAATCCTGTGAAAGGTAATTGCGCGGCCTGCCATGCCAGCAGTAAGGGGGCTAATGGCGCTCCTCCTTTGTTCACGGACTTTACTTTTGATAACCTGGGAGTCCCCCGCAACACCGATATTCCGGCTACCGCCGACCCCGCCTATTTTGATTTTGGACTATGTGGCCCTGACCGCACCGACTTGGCAACACGTAGCGACCTGTGCGGTGCTTTTAAGGTGCCAACCCTGCGCAATGTGGCAACCCGTAAGGTGTTTTTCCACAATGGCAAATTCAAGAGCTTGCGTGATGCAGTGAATTTTTATGTGCGTCGCGATACCAATCCTGAAGAGTGGTTTCCACTAGGCGCAGATGGCAATGTCATCAAGTTCAATGACTTGCCCGCCCTGTATGTCAGCAATGTGAACGTCAAAGAAGTTCCTTATAACCGCCAGCGTGGCATGGCCGCGGCGCTATCGTCGGATGAAGTGGATGATGTCGTCAAGTTCCTGGCGACACTCAATGATGGTTACAAGCCTTGATACATGAAGCTGATCATCACTACTTAATAATTTAAAAAAACTGGAAACCCATCATGAAAAAAACATTCTTCGTCAAAGCTGTGTCTGCAGCCCTGATTTCTGGCATATTTGCAGCCCCTGCCCATGCAGGCGAGGCTGAATTGCTGCAAAAAATAGAAAAACTGGCAGCAGAGCTGGAAGCCATCAAGGCAGAGCTGGCAAGCACACGCAAGAAAACGGAAGTGGTTGAACAAAAGCAGGAAGTCATGATCAGCAATGCTGCCAAGGCACAGGCTGCTACGCCTGCTGCTATTGCCCCACTGGCATCAGCCCAGACGACAGATGTCAATAACGACAGCTTGCGCAAGGCCATGCAACAAACCGTCATCAGCAGCTATGGTGAAATCAATTACACCCGCCCACGTGAAGCCAGCAACCAGGCGCAAGCTGACGTAGGCCGCGCGGTCATTGGTATTACTCATCGCTTCAATGAAAAAACCAAGATGGTGGCCGAGTTTGAATGGGAGCATGCGATTGCTTCCAAGGGTGATGCGGGTGAAACAGAAGTTGAACAGCTGTATGTAGAACATGAAATCAAGCCGGGTTTGTCTGCCAAGGCTGGTTTGTTCCTGATACCAACCGGTTTGCTCAACACCAGCCATGAGCCTACGGCATATTATGGCGTGCATCGTAATTTTGTAGAAACCGCGATCATTCCTTCGACCTGGCGTGAAGTGGGTCTGGGTTTGTCTGGATCGCATGACAATGGCCTGAGCTGGGATCTGGGCTTGACCACAGGCTTTAACCTCACCAAGTGGGATGCCAATTCTGGCGATGGTCGTGAATCACCTTTGGGTGCTATCCACCAGGAAGGCCAGTTTGCCAAATCGCGTGACCTCAGCATGCATGCTGCCGTCAACTGGCGTGGCGTGCCTGGCTTGTTGCTGGGTGGCTCGGTCTTCTCTGGCAAAGTTGGTCATGCAACGACAGACTTCGCCGCCAATGATGCCAGACTCACGTTGTGGGATTTGCATGCCCGTTATAACCCCGGCAAGCTGGATTTGACGGCGTTGTATGCGCGCGGCAGCATCAGTAACACTGGCGACTTGAACCTGACTTTTGTTGGCCAGCCTAATCCTGTACCATCTGCCTTTGCTGGCTGGTATCTGCAAGGTGCTTATCAATTGTGGAAAAATGAAGACTACAGCCTGACACCGTTCTTGCGTTATGAGCAGTTCAATACAGCCAAGTCTTATGCTTTCGTCCCTTTGGGGCTGGGTGTCGCTGCCAGCCCGGATGAAAAAGTCACGACCATAGGTGCCAGCTTCAAGATAGGTGAAGGCGTGGTATTGAAGGCTGATTACCAGAAATTCAAACAAGACAGCAGCCGTGACCGTTTTAATCTCGGCGCTGGTTATTCATTCTGATGTGCGTTCTGGAATAAATTTATGTCCAAGCTTGCTCCCTTGTCTTTGATTGCCCTTGCCGGTTTTAGCGGCAGTGCCTTTGCCACGCAATACCTGACGACGGAGCAGGCGCAGGCAGCGATATTTCCCGAAGCCAGCAGCTTCAAGCCCGTGCAGCTGCAACTTGATGCAGCACAAATGAAGCAGGTGGAAAAACTGTCAGGCTTGCCAGCGCGCTCGGTAGCCTGGCGCGCTGTCGCTGCCTACAAGGATGATAAATTGCTGGGCTATGTTGTCTTTGATGAAGTCATAGGCAAGTTTGAACTGATCTCCTATGCTGTGGGCTTGCAGGTGGATGCCAGCGTGCGTCAGGTTGAGATCCTGGCCTACCGCGAAAGCCATGGTTTTGAAATCCGCAATGCCAACTGGCGCAAGCAATTTGTCGGCAAGACTGCCGCCAGTGGGCTGACAATAGGCGAAGGCATAGCCAATATCAGTGGCGCTACATTGTCCTGCGCCCATGTCACTGATGGCGTGCGCCGCATTGCCGCGATTGCCCAGGTTACCCTCAAAAAATGAAACGCCGTGCCCAGCCTGCACTGGGGACGCTGGTGGAAATCAGCATCAGCGACGAACTGGACGAGTCACACTGTCAAGCTGCTTTCCAGGCGGGCTTCGCTGCCATCCATGAAATCCATCGCCTCATGAGTTTCCATGATGCCGGCAGCGACATCAGCCGCTATAACCGGGCAAGCCCTGGTGCTCTGATAGACATCGATAAGCATACGGCGAGCGTGCTGGCCGCCGCCAGGGACTTGCATCAACAGTCTGAAGGCTTGTTTGATATACGCATCGCCAGGCAACTGGTGACATGGGATTACCTGCCTGCGCCAGCAATGCTTGCGGCTCATGCAAACAGCCAAGGCAATCAGATGTATCGCCTGCCCTCGGCAACACAAGTAGAAAAGCATGGCGATGACTGGCTGGACCTGGGCGGCATTGCTAAGGGTTATGCCGTCGATTGTGCCATCACTGCCTTGCAGGCATGTGGTGTGCAACATGCCTGTGTCAACGCGGGCGGTGATTTGCGGGTCTTGGGGCAAGCGCAAACGGTGCTGGTGCGTGATCCGCAACAGCCGCATAGCATGGCCATGCAGGTGCAACTGGCTGGGCAAGCCATGGCGACTTCAGCCAGTTATTTTTCCCGCAAGGACGCTGCAGGTAAGATACGCAGTGCCTTATTGCATCCACATACTGGTCATGCCATCGTCGACCAGCATAGCTACACCGTGATAGCACCCACTTGTCTGTGGGCTGACGCCCTGACCAAGGTAATTGCTGCCAGCGGTGATGCGCAACATCCCTGTTTGCACATGTACGGGGCAGAAGCTTTTATAATCTGATTTTGTCACATTGCCTGCCGGCTTTTCCTGCCTGCCCATCATGCGCACCAATAAACATAGCCTGCATCATCGCCCCCTGGCATCTGCCCACATCCAGCAATTCAAGCTCGAGACCTGGTACAAGTACACGTTGTATGGCTTGATCGCTGCCTTGTTTGCCAGTGGCCTGGCCTGGTTGCTGGCACACTATTTTTTGCGTGCGACGGGGGAATATGGCGAGACCATACATCCACTGGAACACTGGGCCATGCAAGCCCATGGTGCTCTCATCATCCCTTTGAGTTTTCTGGCAGGCGGCTTGCTGTTCCAGCATATGCGCCGCGCCTTCCGCGCTCAACGCAACCGCAATAGCGGCTGGGGCATGCTATTGACACTGGCTTGGCTGGCGCTGACTGGCTATGCCCTATATTACTTCGCCAGCGAAACCCTGCGCCCGTATTGGTCTGCGGCACATTGGGTCATAGGCCTGGCTTTGCCCTTGGTCTTATGCTTGCACATCTACCTTGGTCGTAAAATTGGACCTCGTGCACAATGACTAATTGAAAATTTCTGATCGAAAAGAGCAAATAATACGCTGAGTTATAAAACTAGGGATGGCAAAGAATGGAAATTAGCCCCTGTTGTAGAGACCATGTTTTGAGGTGGGAATTGGCGAAACCCTCGGGCTTATGTTGATTGAAGAGCGTCAATGAGGTATCGTGCCACAGTTTTTAACAATATTCATCATCTGCTTGTCATTGTAGCTTGCCAGGATGCGTGTCATTTTAAAAACCTAAATTGTCGAAGTGCCATATAGCAATAATCATGAACATATGATGTATAACTGTCAAAAGATAGACATCAAATCAATCACAATGGAATACACATGCATATGAAAAAACTAGCCTTGAGCCTGACGGTTGCTTTGTTGAGTACTGGGTGCTCCATGATGGCACCGCAGTATTCAGCTTCCATAGAAAATGTACAAACCTTGAAGAACAGTGGCGAGACCAAAGTCAGTGTGGGGCAATTTGCTTCTACACCTGGCCCTGGAAATGCCTATCCGATTTCTATTCGTGGCTCTTCGATGAGTTCACCTTACAATAATTCCTATGGTGCGTATGTGGCGAATGCCATACAGCAGGAATTGGCGCTGGCAAACCGTCATACTCAAGCTGGCAACCTGGAAGTGTCGGGTGTCTTGCTGAAGAATGATATTGATGCTGCTGGTTTCAGTGTGGGTTATGTGACCGTAGAGGCACGTTTCATCGTCAAGCATAATGGCGCTACTACTTACGATCAAGTGAAATCCGTGAAGCAGGAATTTCCATCGTCTTTTGCCGGTGCTGTCGCTATTCCCAAGGCTGTCCAGGAATACAACTTTGCTGTGCAAAAGCTGCTGGGTCTGGTCTACGAAGACAAGGCGTTTGCTGACGCAATCAAATAATCTTTAACTCTTTAAATTAAAATAACCATGCGCTTTCCTAAACTCTTTTCCATCGCATTTGCTGCTGTCATACTCAGCGCTTGTGCCCATCCGTATTCTGTTTCCCCAAATGGGGAGAAGCTTGGTCCACCTATCCAGGGCCAGCAAATCAATGCAAGTGTAGCTTACATCATCACGCCTGAACAAAGCAGTAAAGAAGTAACGACACCTGGCGGTGGTGGTGATAAGGTGACTTATCTGCCTTATCGTGATATCGAAATGGCTTTTTACCGTGTATTGACTAATGTCTTCACCAAGGTGACGCGCCTAAAATCTGCCACCGACACGGAAACCATGGCGAAGAATAATATTTCCATGATCATCACTCCTACGATCACGACCGATTCTTCTTCTCCTAGTGCCTTGACTTGGCCGCCGACCAAGTTCACTACGGAGTTGACGTGTAAAGTGACAGACAAGAATGGTCAACTGATATTTGAAACCAAGGTAACCGGTAATGGCGCTGCTGAGTTTGATGAATTCAAGAAGGACTTCAGCTTGACTGGCCGCCGCGCTTCTGAAGATGTACTCGTGAAGTTGCAGCGCAGCCTAATGGATGCTCCAGAGCTGAAATCTTATATCGCCCGCTGATAAGATCGAAACACTCATAAGCTTGCAAGACCTGCCTGCAAGGCAGGTCTTGCTTGAAAAATTTCCCCGCTATATCCATCCCTCCGCCTCGACTCCTTTTTTGTACTCCTGCGTTTAAAGACGAATAGCTAGCAATTTTCTTGCTGGATAGTTATTACTTAATTTCCTGGTTTTTCTTTTCAGCTTGTTTGGCCTGGCTACTGCTCACTTGCGTTGCCTTGATTCTGCACCTGACATGTTTCTGTATGACATTGACGCTTATTATCTTTTTCATACCGTGAAACGAGTTCCTTAATTCACAATTCATGCTGCCCTGCAAAATTTTTTAAACTAGTATAAACTATTGACTAGTCAATGATTAATGAAGAAGATGAGCACAGAAAATCAACATCCCGAGTTTTATGCCAGCCAGGTGGAGGAAAGTGTAGGCTACCTGATTGCCAGAGCGCGCACCATGTTGTCGCGGGCCATAGAAGAAGCGCTCAGTGATCTGGACGTGACCCATGCCCAGGGTGGGGTTTTCCTGTTGCTGGCCATGGGCAGGTGTAATACGGCGGCTGATCTGGCGCGTGAGATGTTTATCGATTCCGCTGCTATGAAGCGCACACTGGATAAGCTCGAAGCGAAGGACTATATACGCCGCTTTGCTGATGAAAACGACAAGCGTCTCTACAAGCTGGAGTTGACTGAGACTGGTAAAACCATGGCAGCGCGCCTGCCGCCGGTCTATGCAGAAGTGCTGGAGCATGGCTTCAGCGGCTTTGCTCCTGAAGAAATCCAGTTCCTCAAGTATCTGCTACGCAAGTTGCTGGCTAACCGTCCTTTGCTGGAAGCCAGGGAAAATCATTGCAAAGGCAATTAATTTTGTTGTTTTAAGTCAAGTAAATAGTGCCAATCATGAAAAAACTCAATTTCAATACTCCAGCTGCCAGCAAAATGCTGCGGCTGCTGGCAGCGAGCAGCGCACTGGCACTTTTGTCAGCCTGCGTCAGTTATCAAGGCATACAAAGCCAGGCGCAACTCAAGACCCTGAGTGCGCAAGCTGGTGCCTTCCCCGATCAGGGTGGCAATGCTGCCTGGCCTGATTTGCAATGGGCCACAGGCATAGGTGGGGCAGAATTGCAGGCGCTGATAGATCGTGCGCTGGCAAATCACCCCAGCCTGCAGGTTGCTGCCGCACGTTTGCAGGCGGCCCAGGCAGCCACTGCTGCTGTGGGTGCGAATAAATTGCCTTCGGCCAATTTGAGTGTGGATAGCACTTACCAGCGCTTTACTGAGCATGGCCTGGTGCCGCCACCACTGGCAGGTACTTATAATAGTAATAACCAGATCAGTTTCAATGCGTCTTATGAACTGGACTTCTGGGGCAAGCACAGTGCTGAAATGCGCAGCGCTTTGTCGCAGGAAAAAGTGGCTGAGGCTGAAGCGCAAAGCGTACGCCTGATGCTCAGCAATGCCATTGCCCGTGCCTGGTTGCAACTGGCACGTCAGAATGCGCAACTGGAACTTAGCAAGCAGCAACTGGCCGTGCGTGAGCAGTTTGACAGCCTGACGCAACAACGTGTCAAAGCCGGTCTCGATACCAGGGTAGAAGTGCAGCAAAACCTGGTGCAATTGTCTGGCCTTAAAAATGAACTTGCCCAATGGCAGGAAGCCATGGCACTGACGCGTAACCAGATCGCCGCCTTGCAAGGCCTGGGACCAGAAGAAGGCAAGCTGATCGCCACTCCCCAATTCCAGCCTGTGGCAGACAGGGCATTGCCGGGTAATTTGCCGCTGGAATTACTGGGCCGTCGCCCTGATATCGTCTCGGCGCGCTGGCGCGTAGAAGCAGGGCAGAGTGATATTGATGTCGCCAAGACCCAGTTTTATCCCAATATCAATATCGTTGGCTTTGCCGGTATATCCAGCCTGGGTCTTTCCAATCTGGCCAATAGTGGCAGCAGCATCATAGGCGTTGGCCCGGCGATACGCTTGCCCATATTCGAAGGTGGTCGTTTGCGTGCGCAGTTGAAGGGCAAGGTTGCAGCTTACGATGTTGCCGTGGCAACGTATAACCAAAGCCTGACAGATGCTTTGCATGAAGTGGCAGACCAGGTGCAGATACTGCAAGCCAGCCAGTCGCAGTTGGTCGAGCAACAGGCTGCCGAGCAAGCTGCTCGCGTTGGCCTGCAATTGGCGCAGCAAAGGCAAAAAGCGGGCACCGCTAACAAGTTGCCTGTGCTGGCTGCAGAAAGTGCCGTGCTGTCCCAGCAAAAACTCTCGCTGGAACTGGCCGTGCGCCATACCGACGCACGCATCAATCTGATTAAGGCACTGGGTGGCGGTTATGAAAGCAAGGACCTGCCTGCAACTAATTCCGCCACCGCTAGTACCAATCAAACCATCACTCAATCCCAAGTTAAAAACACACCGGAGGCTGCGTTATGAACGCCCCAGATCAAAAAAAACCAATCAGTGTTGCACCTCAGGCCGACTATGCACCAGAAAAAAATGGCAAGCGCCGTGTGCTTCTGATTATCATCACCCTCATCGTACTGGTGGCCGTGGCTGCCTATGCTGCATGGTGGTACACGGTAGGTCGCAATTTTGAACATACTGAAGACGCCTATGCTGCTGGCAATGTAGTGCAAGTGACTTCGCAAGTTGCTGGTACTGTTGTCGCTATCCATGCGGATGATACTGACGTGGTGCAAGCAGGCAAAGCCCTGGTTGAACTCGACAAGACCGATGCCAAGGTCGCCGTTGAGCAGGCTGAAGCCCAGTTGGCACAGACCGTGCGCGAAGTGCGCGTACTGTTTGCCAATAACGGCAGCTTGCAAGCCAATGTCAGCCTGCGTAGCAGCGAAGTCGAAAGAGCCAAATCCGACCTGGCGCGCCGCACACAGCTATTAAGCACAGGCGCAGTCTCTGCCGAAGAACTGGAACATGCCCGCAATGCCGTCAAGACTGCTGAAGCTGCCTTGCAAGCTGCGAACGAGCAACTGACATCCAACCGCACGCTGACAGAAAACACCACCGTCACCCAGCATCCCAATGTCTTGCGTGCTGCTGCCCGCGTACGTGAAACCTTGCTGGCCTTGAGCCGTACCAGCCTGCCAGCACCCATGAATGGTTTTGTCGCCAAACGTGCAGTGCAAGTCGGCCAGCGTATTGCCCCTGGTGCACCCTTGCTGTCTATCGTGCCTTTGAATACCTTGTGGGTAGATGCCAATTTCAAGGAAGTGCAACTCGCCCATATGCGCATAGGTCAAGAGGTGGAATTGCATTCTGACCTGTTTGGCAGCGATATCACTTATCACGGCAAGGTACTCGGCATGTCAGCCGGTACAGGTTCTGCCTTTGCCTTGTTGCCAGCCCAAAATGCCAGCGGTAACTGGATCAAGGTGGTGCAACGTGTGCCTGTGCGTATCAGCCTTGACCCCAAAGAGCTGGAGGCCCATCCTTTGCGCATCGGTGTCTCCATGCAGGTAAAGGTCAATATCGCGCAACAGCAAGGTGCTCCGGTGACTGCTGCTGCACGTACCGCGCCAGCCTACCAGACTGCCGTTTTTGAACAAAACGGCAAGGATGCTGATCTGCGTATTGCTGACATCATCGCAGCAAATTTACCAGCGACCAGAGATAGCAAGGCTGTCGCCATGACTGCAGCGACGTCAGCAACAACGTCGGCTGCTGCAAATACTTCTACCAACAAAGGCAAGTAATGAGCGCGCCACGTCCACAGGCACCGCATCCGCCACTGAAAGGTGGGCAACTGGCAATGGGCACACTGGCCTTGTCGCTGGCGGTTTTCATGAATGTGCTGGATTCATCGATCGCCAATGTGTCGATACCGGCGATCTCCGGTAACCTAGGTGTCTCGCCACAGCAGGGCACCTGGGTCATCACCTCATTTGCTGTCGCGAATGCGATTTCCGTGCCGCTGACGGGGTGGCTGACCACACACTTTGGCCAGGTCAGATTATTCCTGTCATCCATCCTGCTGTTCGTTATATCGTCCTGGCTATGTGGCATGGCGCCGAATATAGAGATACTGATTGCTGCGCGTATTTTGCAAGGTGCAGTTGCCGGCCCCATGATTCCACTTTCGCAGGCCTTATTGCTGGGCAGTTACCCGCCGGCCAAAAGCTCCATGGCACTGGCGCTATGGGGCATGACCACCCTGGTCGCGCCCATCATGGGGCCTTTACTGGGAGGCTGGATATCGGATAATTATTCCTGGCCCTGGATTTTTTATATCAACATCCCGGTTGGTTTATTCACTGCCTGGGCCACCTGGTCCATCTACCGCAAACGCGAGTCCGCCATCAAGCACCTGCCTATCGACAAGGTCGGTTTGTTCCTGCTGGTGATTTGGGTAGGTGCCTTGCAAATCATGCTCGATAAGGGCAAGGAGCTGGACTGGTTCAATTCTGGCGAGATTGTCCTGTTGACGGTAATTGCTGTGATTGGCCTGATTTATTTCATCGTTTGGGAGCTGGGGCAGGACCATCCTGTGGTTGACCTGTCACTGTTCAAGGGGCGTAATTTCAGCGCTGGCGTGATCGCGATTTCCATAGGCTATGGCCTGTTCTTTGGCAGCCTGGTCATCATGCCGCTGTGGTTGCAAACGCAACTGGCTTATACCGCGACCGAGGCAGGCAAGGTCATGGCACCGGTGGGTATCTTTGCGATTTTATTGTCACCCATCATAGGCAAGATATTGCCCAAGGTGGATGCCAGAAAAGTCGCGTCCGCTGCCTTCATGGGTTTTGCCGTGGTGTTCTTCCTGCGCTCGCGTTTCAATACCGAGGTGGATACTTATACCTTGCTGATTCCTACGCTGATACAGGGTGCGGCCATGTCGATGTTCTTCATCCCGCTGACATCGATTATTTTGTCAGGCCAGCCACCGGATAAAATCCCGGCAGCATCGGGTTTGTCTAACTTCGTGCGTATCATGTGCGGTGGCATGGGAGCTTCCATCATGACCACTATCTGGGATAGCCGCAGCACCCTGCACCATGCCCAGATTGCAGAAAACACCGGCAGCAGCTTCCCCAACTTTGTACAAACCGTGCAGGGCTTGGTGCAGCAAGGCATACCAGAACAGGGTGCCTACGCCCTCATAGATCGCACGATCAGCGTGCAGGCCAGCACTATGGCCGCGACGGATATCTTCTGGATGTCGGCTTATATGTTCATAGGCCTGATAGGTCTGGTGTGGCTGACCAAGCCGAAAAAATCGGCGGTACCTGTGGATGCAGGTGGGGCGCATTAGGCTCCAGGTTCAGAAAGGCAAGAAGAAGCGCTCATGACATGAGCGCTTTTTTTTCGTCTTTTTCAAACTATCTCATCTCTGTTTTAAGGGCTGCTCAGGGTAGCTCAAAAAGTAAACTTGAATAATGACAGTTTAACTGTTATAAAGTACTGTATGAATACTTCTTCTGATAAAAAAGACAGCAGCTATCTGCTCCCTGAACTCTGTTTGATGGCGGAGATGTCGGTACGCACGGTGCGTTACTACATGCAGATAGGGCTGGTCAGCAAGCCTGAAGGTGGGACGCGGGCTGCGCGTTATGGAGCGCAGCATCTCGAGCAATTATTGCTGATCAAGAAGTGGAGTTCTGCGGGGGTATCACTGGAGCGCATACGTGAATTGTTGCACGGCGCACCAGACCCGCTGGAAGTGAAACCGCAGCAAATCGGGTCAATTTCTGTCTGTACACATTTGACGGTAGCGCAGGGGGTGGAGCTGGTGATCGATGCCGGCAAAGCAGGCTGGACCCCGGAGCAGCTCAGGGAATTCGTCAGACAGACTATCGAATTGGCAGAGCGTATGAAAAACAGCCAGGACGCATGACAGCACGCATTAATGCGAATGGCTAGCAGAGAGAGGATGAATATGTTTAACCAAAATACAGCCACAATACAATCCAGCCTGGGCCAGGCAATGGCCTTGACCAAGGTCAGGGCGACAGGTGTCATACAAGGCGTGCTGCTGGATATGCAGCTTACGCAAAGTTTTATCAATCCATCGGACAAAGAACATGTTGAGGTGTTGTATACCTTTCCTTTGCCTGTGGATGCAGTCTTGCTGGATATAGAAGTAGAGCTGGATGGCAAGAAACTGTCCGGTGCTGTCGTACCCAGGAAAAAGGCTGAAATCGATTATGAAGAAGCCATCTCTGAAGGCAATACGGCTTTCATGCTGCAAGAAAATGGTGACCGCAGTTATAGCCTCAGCATAGGCAACCTGGCGCCGGGTGAAGCGTGCACGCTGAGCATGCATTACGCTCAAAGTCTGCGCTTTGCCGAGATGGATGGCATGAATGCCTTGCGCATTTGTGTACCAACAGTGATTGCGCCGCGCTATGAAATGACGGAGGCGGTAACGAGCAAAAAACAAAACCTGTTTGAGCGCCTGACAACTCCCAGGCATGATATACGGGTCGAATATCCGTTTGAGATTAGCTTGCGCCTGGCGGCTGAGGTGGCGGGTGCGCGTATTGCCTCGCCCAGCCATCCCATCAGCGTCATGCCTGGCGATGGCGGCATGATCGTCAGCCTGTCACGCAAGGGTAACCTCGACCGCGACTTTGTGCTGTGTCTGGATCAGTTCAGCCAGCAAGCCTTCAGTGTTCTCGGACGGGACTATCA
This sequence comes from Undibacterium sp. JH2W, assembly GCF_049340425.1. Taxonomy (NCBI): domain Bacteria; kingdom Pseudomonadati; phylum Pseudomonadota; class Betaproteobacteria; order Burkholderiales; family Oxalobacteraceae; genus Undibacterium; species Undibacterium sp. JH2W. The sequence goes on from NZ_JBMPOT010000019.1 coordinate 19,998, forward strand.
TCAGCCTGAACATGTCGCTTTGATGGCCAGTTTTTGCCCGCAAATTGCGGCTGCTGACATGACTGATGTGGCCGTCAAATTGCTGGTTGATTGTTCTGGTTCCATGCATGGCGACAGCATACAGGCAGCACGCACGGCCCTGAAAGAGATAGTCGAACAACTCAATGCTGGTGACCATATTTCCCTGTCACGCTTTGGTAGTGAAGTGCAGCACCGTTCACCAGCGATGTGGAAGTTTGCCAAACCCAGCAAGGCAGCAGCCCTGCGCTGGGTAGATGAGCTTGGTGCCAATCTTGGCGGCACCGAAATGGCACTGGCGCTGGAATCTACGTTTGCCATCCAGAGCAGCGGGCGCAGCGACGTGCTGATGATTACCGATGGTGAAATCGACAGTGTCGATAGCCTGATCAATAGCGCCCGCGCTGCCGGGCAAAGGGTGTTTATTGTTGGCATAGGTTCCAGCCCGGCAGAAGTGCATCTGGAGCGTCTGGCCAGAGCCAGTGGTGGCTCTTGTGAATATGTGGCACCGGGTGAAGATGTGGCACCAGCCATCCTGCGCATGTTCATGAAATTGCGCTCGCCGGTCTGGCAGGATATCCGCATCGATACCGGCTTTACTAGCCGGCCACTGTGGTCCACGGCTTTGCCTGCAAGCGTATTCAAAGGTGAAACCCTGAGCATGTTTTACCTCTTGCCAGAAAAACCTGAAGGTCGAATGAGCTTGTTTGGCCGCTTGTCGGCGCAGGTTGAAGAAGTCGAATTGGGCAGCCTTGAATTGACAACGGATGTACAGGACGAGACCAGTCTGTCACGCGTGGCCGCGGCGACTTATTTGTCCGGCATGCAGGGTTCGACTGAGCAGGTATCCGTCGTACAGGAACTGGCAGTGCAATATCAATTGATCTCAGCAGAAACCAGCTTCCTGGTCGTCGAGGAAAGAGCAGAAGATGAGAAGCCACTGGATATGCCTGCCTTGATAGAAGTCGCGCATATGTTGCCGGCAGGCTGGGGTGGGCTGGGGGCTATCGCGGGCGGTGTTTGCTCCGCGCCGATCATGGCTGCGCCCGCTGCTGCCGGTGGCGCGGCCTATTCCTTGTCCTCGCCGGCGGCACCTGTGCCTGCCGCGCCGGATCTGCGCAGCAGGCTGGCGGCCTGGAAATTGTCCAAACTTGCCGCTCTGGATATGGCTGGTGAGCCGGGCGAGCGCTCCAGGGGCGCCAGTAATCTGCCATTGCCTGCCGCAAAATGGTTGGTACTTGATACAGAGGCAATGCAAGCGTTTTTTGAATATGCCAGTGCTGTTGGGGAGGACAGGATAATCCGCCGTGACATGCATTATCAGGGGATGACACCACTGGGCCTGACACTCTTGCTCAGATACTTCGATGAGCAATTGTGGCCAGACAGTTTTGCTGGGCTCAGGCAGATACAACTGGGCGAGGCTGTCATTGAATGGCTGGAACTGGCAATCTGGGAAGACTGCAAAGACCAGCTCAGTTCACAGCAAGTCATCAAGCTCTTCTTCAGCATCATGGCCGAGCCAGAAATGCTGGAGCGCCTGCTGCCATCGCAAGAGCAGAGGGCAGGGCTGCAGGCTAGTAGTAGGACAAGCGCCGATACTGCGCAATTGCTCGGTTTGTCAGCAGACCCTGCTGTCAGTGTCAGGCTGGAAACCCAGTTACGCAAAGCCGTGCGTGAGCTGGATGCCGTGATCTGGTCGGAGTCTATCTTTTTGATGGATATGGAAGGGTAGGCAAGCAGGGGCAGTCTGATGTAAAAAGGGGAAAAGGGCGAGGTATATTAATGGTTTAATGCCTCGCCTTTGTATTTGGTCGCCGCTCCGATGTGAGCGTAGTATAAGAATCAAGCATCAGGAACGAATAATCGCTCAGGTCTGGCTGATCCAGTCCTCAATGCCGAGTGCATTATTGGGTATCAGGGAAAACGCTTTATCATGACTGACCAGACGGGCTTTTGCTGCAATGGCATGGGCCGCAATCATCATGTCGAGTGCACTAAGGACTATGCCGGATGCGGTGCAAGAGGCTCGCAAGTCGGCATAGTTGATGGCGGCCGTACTGTCCCAGGGCAGTATTTCTACGCGCAAAAGAAACTCGTTGACCAGGTTGCTTAAGGTTGCCGGGTAGCCCTTGCGCGCCAACCCATAACGTAGTTCGGCCTCGGTAACTACCGAGATCACGAGACTGTTCATAGGTAGAGAGGCAAGGCGCTGGCGAACTTCCGGGAAATTGCCCTTGATGATATAGCTTGCCATGTTGGTATCCAGCATGTAGCGCATATTACTCAAAGCAAATCCCTTTCTTCTGCAGGCTTGTCGTCGCGCTCAGACATAAAATCTGCTGGAATATCAACGCCGTCGGCCATGGTGAAGAAGTCCGCCCATGTCACTGGTTTGGGTGAGAGTATGACTTCACCTGTGTCAGGATTGCGGCGTATGAAAACTTCTGTGCCCTGGAAGCGGAATTCCAAAGGCAGCCTTACTGCCTGGCTGCGGCCAGTTGTGAATAATTTTGCGGTAGATGGCATTCGCTTCCCCTGTCATGGTATGTATCAAAAGTATATATCAATTCTTTGAAATGGGTGTTGGTATGTATCGGTGATATATATCGCTTTCTTGCTTTTAGGGTAACGGTGACTGCTTTGGTATCCGGTGCCGAGTCACCATTTGCCCAGCATCGCTTACTTATGCAGCATAAATCCCCCAGCTAAGCTAATATCCCTGCCTTGAGCCGCGATGCCGGTTTTATGTGAGTGTGTCTATGAATAAGAAGTTTATTGCCCTGGCGGTAGTGCTGGGTGCTGTGTTTGCTGGTTTGGGGATTTATGCGGGTAATCTTCAGACCACCCCCAAGCCGCCAGCCGATAAGGCAGTGGCACAATTGATGGCGCAGCAATTCAAGGATGTGGAAGGCAAGAGTCAGACCTTGGCGCAGTGGCAGGGCAAGTTCCTGGTCGTTAATTTCTGGGCAACCTGGTGCGCGCCTTGTGTGCAAGAGATGCCTGAATTGTCGAGCTTGCAACAAGAGTTCAAGGGCAAGCCTGTACAAATCCTCGGGCCTGGCATCGATAGTCCCAGCAATATTGCCGAATTTTCAAAAAAATACCAGATCAGTTATCCCTTGTTTGCGGCGGGCATGGAAGGTACGGAATTGTCGCGTCAATTGGGAAATGCGGGAGGGGGCTTGCCGTTTACTATTCTGATCAGCCCTGATGGCAGGGTGTTGAAATCTTACCTGGGTCGCCTGAAGATGCAAGAATTGCGCGCCGATATTGCCAAATTTTCTTTGGAAAAATAGAAGTTGCTTCGTTTTTCCTTGCCAATCTGCGCTGATTAACGGCAAAATGCGGCCATCTTCGTCAAATTGAATGTGACTATGGCGCGCAAACTATTGCTGCTGAATGGCCCCAATCTGAACCTGCTCGGTACACGCGAGCCTGCTACCTATGGCGCCACTACCCTGGCAGAGATAGAAGCAGCAGCACAGGATCAGGCAAAAGCAGCTGGCGCAGAGTTGTCATTTTTTCAAAGTAATCATGAGGGCGCGTTAATTGATCGCATCCATGCTGCCCGTAATGAGCAAGTCGATGCTATTATCATCAACCCTGGCGGCCTGACCCATACCAGCGTCGCCTTGCGGGATGCTTTGGCAGGGGTGGCAATACCGTTTATTGAAGTGCATATCTCGAATGTGCACCAGAGAGAAGCCTTCAGGCATCACTCTTTCTTGTCTGCAATCGCCAAGGGCGTGATTTGTGGCCTGGGTGCCGAAGGTTACCGTCTGGCGATTGACTTTTCATTAAAAAATATTTAAATTCTTGCATCTTCGCGTAATTTGCTGATAATGACAGCCTATTTCGTATATAATCCAATCTTCGATGGCATCATCAGAGCTGTTTTCATGCTCGGTGGTGCGTCTCAATTAATTCAGAACCACTTTTTTCAAGGGGATTCCACATGGATTTAAGAAAACTCAAGACCCTGATCGACCTAGTAGCAGAATCAGATATCGCTGAACTGGAAGTAACAGAAGGTGAAGGTAAGGTCCGCATCGTCAAGTCTTCTGCGATGCCGCAAAACCAGGTAGTCATGATGCAACCCCAGCATCAAATGATGCCAGCTGCAGCGCCTGTCGCCACAGCAGCACCAGTGGCAGCGGCCCCAGTCGTGCCGGATGGTCATATTGTCAAATCTCCCATGGTCGGTACTTTCTACCGTTCCTCCTCTCCAGGTGCTGCGCCTTTTGCTGATATAGGCAAGAGCGTCAATGCTGGCGACACCCTCTGCATTATTGAAGCGATGAAATTGCTGAATGAAATCGAAAGCGATTTCAGTGGCACTATCAAACAGATTCTGGTTGAAAATGGTCAGCCTGTAGAATACGGCCAGCCGCTGTTCGTGATTGGCTGATCCAGGCGCGCGTGCGCGAACTGACTGTCGATTTGCCCGTGTTGAGGGCAATCATACTGGACAGGGTTTTCTGCTCACGCAATTGCAACCATTGCCACCGCAAAGTTAAATCATGTTTGAAAAAATTCTTATCGCCAATCGTGGTGAAATCGCGCTACGCATACAGCGCGCTTGCCGCGAGATGGGTATCAAAACCGTGGTCGTACATTCTGAGGCTGACCGCGAAGCAAAATATGTGAAGCTGGCCGACGAATCTGTTTGCATAGGCCCGGCTCCGTCGAATTTAAGTTACCTGAGCATGCCAGCCATTATCAGCGCCGCTGAAGTGACGGATGCCCAGGCTATCCATCCAGGCTATGGCTTTCTGTCTGAAAACGCCGACTTTGCCGAACGTGTAGAGCAATCCGGTTTTGTCTTCATCGGCCCGCGTGCTGAATCCATCCGTTTGATGGGTGATAAGGTATCCGCCAAGCATGCCATGATCAAGGCAGGCGTGCCTTGCGTGCCCGGCTCTGAAGGCGCCTTGCCAGATGATCCCAAAGTCATTGTACAAACTGCCCGCAAGGTCGGTTACCCAGTCATCATCAAGGCCGCTGGCGGTGGTGGTGGTCGTGGCATGCGCGTGGTGCATACTGAAGCTGCTTTGCTTAACGCCGTCACCATGACCAAGTCAGAGGCGGGTGCAGCGTTTGGTAATCCAGAAGTGTATATGGAAAAGTTTCTGGAAAACCCACGTCACGTGGAAATCCAGATTCTGGCTGACCAGCATGGCAATGCCATCTGGCTGGGCGAGCGCGATTGCTCCATGCAACGTCGTCACCAAAAAGTGGTTGAAGAAGCACCAGCTCCTGGCATTCCACGCAAGATCATAGAAAAAATCGGCGACCGTTGTGCTGCTGCCTGCCGCAAGATCAATTATCGTGGCGCGGGTACTTTTGAATTCTTGTACGAAAACGGCGAATTCTATTTCATAGAAATGAATACCCGTGTACAGGTTGAGCATCCGGTGACAGAAATGATTACGGGCGTCGATATCGTACAAGAGCAAATCCGTATCGCTTTCAATGAAAAACTGCGCTTCAAGCAAACCGATATCATGCTCAAGGGCCACGCCATAGAGTGCCGTATCAATGCCGAAGACCCGTTCAAGTTCACCCCTTCGCCAGGGCGTATTACATCATGGCATACACCGGGTGGCCCAGGGATACGGGTGGATTCACATGCTTATGCCGGTTATTTCGTGCCGCCAAATTATGATTCCATGATAGGCAAGGTCATTGCCTATGGCGAAACGCGCGAACAAGCGATACGCCGCATGCAGATCGCTTTGTCAGAGATGGTGGTTGAAGGTATACAAACCAACATCCCCCTGCACCGCGAACTGATGATAGATGCGCGCTTTATTGAAGGTGGAACGAATATTCATTATTTGGAACACAAGTTAGCGGATATGCCGGAGTTGTCGAAGAAAAGTAAGTAAGAACTTAAGACCTCTCAACACAGAGTCACGAAGGATTGTAGGTTGGGCTACGGTTTACCAGCCCAACACTCGGCGCTTGAATAACGTATACGTTCGTTGAGGCCAAGTGTTGGACTGATGAAGCGTAGCCTAGCGAGGCCCGGCCCAACCTACGAAAATAGGCGGGATGTAAAAATTCCTTGAAAAAGAAGCACAGAGAAAACACAAGTTTTTCCCTGTGCTTTTGGCTTTGTTATAAAGCCTCTGTGGTAAGCTTTTTGCTATTGAGATGTTTAATGTATTAAATAATCACCGCATACTCAAATTGTTGAGTCATGCAGAGCTTGAGATGAATTTCTTTCTCTTGATTTTCTCTGTGTCTCTGTGGTGAGCCTTTTGGTTTGGAAGTTTAAAAGTTGCATTGGAATTTGTGATATGGGCTGGATAGAAATAGTCATAGAAGTAGCGCGTGAGCAGGCTGAGGCTTTGTCGGACGCTTTGATGGATGCGGGTGCCTTGTCGGTGTCCGTGGAAGATGCCGATGAAGGTACGGATGCTGAACGCCCTTTGTTTGGTGAGCCAGGCATGGAGCCTGACGAAGCTGCCTGGGATCGTAGCCGCGTAGTGGCGCTCGCTGATATCGATGCCGATCACGCCGAACTGGTGGCCGAAGCTGCTGCCGCTATCGGCCTGACTGTCGTGCCTGCCTATATCACCCGTAATGTAGAGGAGCAAGACTGGGTGCGCCTGACGCAATCGCAGTTTGCCCCTATCCATATCGGCAAGAATATCTGGGTTGTGCCTAGCTGGCATGATGCGCCTGATCCTGATGCCCTGATCCTGGAACTTGATCCTGGCCTGGCCTTTGGTACTGGCAGTCACCCCACCACCAAGCTGTGCATGGAATGGCTGGAGGCGCATGCACCCAAGGACTTGTCGGTACTCGATTATGGTTGCGGTTCCGGCATCCTGGCTATGGTCGCCAGCAAGCTGGGTGCGGCCAGTGTGATTGGCGTGGATATTGATCCGCAAGCCATAGAATCTGCGAATTTCAATGCTGAACGCAATAATTGCCAGATAGAATATGCATTGCCAGAAGGTTTTGGTGCTGCCCATCCGGCCTCCCAGAAATTTGATGTGGTCGTGGCGAATATCCTGTCCAGCCCGCTCAAGTTGATGGCCCCGATGCTGGCTGGCCGTGTCGCCCCTGGCGGCTCGCTGATACTCTCAGGTGTGCTGGCAAGACAGGCCGACGAAGTTGCGGCAGCCTATGCGCCCTTCATCAAGCTGACCGTCTGGGCTGAGCATGAAGGCTGGGTCGCGTTGTCAGGCTCTTTGAGTAACTGAGGCGACTATGGCACTGGCGACCCGCTGCCCCCACTGTCAGACTGCCTTCAAGGTAGCCAATGATCAGTTGAAATTGCATGCGGGCCTGGTGCGTTGTGGCTCATGCCAGCAAACTTTTAATGCCGTAGAAAACCTGATACCGGCAGAAGCGCCGCAGCCTGCGCCAGTTACGGCCAAGCCTGCCAGTACGACAATCATAGCCGCACTATCACCAGTGGTCGCCAGTAGCACGTCAGCTGCCCCTGCTCAGGCACAACTGGCTGCTGGCCAGCAGCCAATTGCACAAGCCGCATCGGTAGAGTCGGCTGCGCCTGTTGCCATGAGTGAAGTCAAGGCTGAAATCAGGTCTGAAGTTACGCAATCCGCCAGCCCTGCGCCGGAAGAAATAAAAACACCTGCTCCTGTTGCACCCAAGCCAGCAACTCTGCCCGCTAACCCTGTTCCGCCAGTGACACTGGCTTCTGAGGTTACGCCGACGGTAGTTACGGCTACTCCGGCGACTCCAGCCAGGCAAGAAGTCTTGCCAACAGCGCCAGCGACCAAGCCAGAGAAGCCTGTAGTCGTAGCCAGGCCTGCCAGCGCCACGGCCAAGCCGGCAACTGAAGTATTGGCCGCCATCAGCAAGGCTGAGCTGGAGTTTGAAGCTGAGACTTTTGACATGCCCAGGGATGTCAAGGTAACGCACCAGCCGGCTCCTGTTCCTCAGGCATTGCCGCCAGCAGTGTCTAAACCGACGATTACCAAAGTTGAGCCGGCTAAGCCAGAGGCTGTACCCAGTAGTGCTTCTGCGCTTGAATTTGACATGGGTAATAGTGGTCTTCTCTCATCTGAGGAGGAGGTGTATGAAGCTGATGTCGCCCGTGTTGAACTGGAAACCCGCGCCGCGCTGATGGATCCGCCAACAGCCGACTGGTCTGTCAGTGAAGTGGCTGAAGAGCAAGTCAAGAAAGTCGACAAGCAAAACAAAAAGGCCGACCAGGCAAGTGCCTTTGCACCGACGGAAATACTGTCACCCAATAGTGTCACCAAGGTGTGGCGTCACAAGGATCATGGCGAATTGGCAGAGCCTGGCGATGCCGTTTCTCTCAATGATGCCGTGGACGAAGTTAGCAAGCAGGAAGCTTATATCGATGCTGCCGAAGCGGCATTGGCCCAGCAGGCCGCCATCAATGAAGATTCCAGCAGCGATGCCGAAGCCGAACAAGATAAACCGAACTTTGTCATCCAGGCCGAAAAGCAGCGTGCCCGCAAGCGCATGGCCAATATCATGCTGGGCTTGATGATAGTCTTGCTGATCCCACTCCTGTTGGGGCAGTCAGCCTATATTTTCCGTAACCAGCTTGCTGTCAGATTGCCAGAAACCAGGCCCTGGTTGCAGCAAGCCTGCAAATATCTGAGCTGCCAGGTGGCTTTGCCAGCACAGATAGAAAAGATCATTGTCGATTCCAATGAATTGCAAAACCTGGCTCCGGAACGCAATGTCTTTATGCTGGTCATGCAAATCCAGAACCAGAGCGATGTGGTGCAAACCTGGCCCAATATAGAATTGGTCTTAAACGACATCAAAGACAAACCCTTGCTGCAACGTGCTTTTACGCCCACCGAGTATCTGACGGAAAAAGACAAGCTGGAAAAAGGTTTTGCAGCAGGCAGCGAGCAAAGCATTAAATTGTATTTTGAATTACCTACACTCAAAGCAGCAGGCTTTCATGTGGGTGTGTTTTATCCATAATGTGGCTAGCCAGCATGCGGGCTTTACTTTACGGGTCGAAGCGTTGTTAAAAATTACATGCAATTAGAATCTGTGTTATTTTGTTATCTTATTTCACAGATACCCATTTCACCCGTCTTGAGCAATGCAAATTCACACAGAAGCAGAAGTCTGGCTACCCACAGTTCCCCTTGCTGATTATCATGACTGGAATAATGAAACTGGCGCACCAATGTCCGCAGCAGAAGTTGCGACTACGGCCAGCATTGCCAATGAGGTCGTGGTGCCTGAATGGCAAAATCCAGTGTTTACTGGTACGGGCAAAGAATATTTTCGTATCTGGATAGTTAATCTTTGCCTGAGTCTGGCAACATTGGGTATTTATTCTGCCTGGGCCAAGGTCCGGCGTCTGGAATATTTCGACCGCAATACCAGTTTTGCTGGCGGTGGTTTCAATTTTCATGGTGAAGCCAAGACCATATTGCGTGGCCGCATCGTGGCAGTGATTTTGCTGTTCTGCTACCACTATCTGTTTACTTTTTCCAAAAGCCTGGCCCTGACTTTTTTTATCTTTTTTTTGCTGGGCATACCCTTCATGATGCGCAGTGCGCTGCGTTTTCGTCTGCACCAGACCAGTTACCGTGGTCTGCGTTTTCAGTTTCATGGCTCTATACAAAATGCCTATGCCGCCTATTTTCCGGTGGCCTTCGTTTTCCTGTTGCCGGGTCTGTTTGGCGTGCTGTTTCCTGAAGAGTCATACGTGGCGGGCCTGGCATTCATAGGCTATCTTTATTGGCCCTGGTTGCATGCGAGGATGCGCATATACCAGCATGACAATATCAGTTATGGCAATTTGCGCGGCAGTTGCGATATGAAAAGCGGGGCTTTCAGCTGGAGCTATGTCGGGGTATTGCTGGCGCTGGTGTGCGCTGTCTTTTTGGGTTTTCTACTGATAGGCGTAGCGTCCATGGTCTTGCAAAAACATGGTGGCAGCCTGATGCAGTATGTGAGCCGCCAGGAAGCATTTTATTTGCTGCTGGGTTTCGTCATGTCCGTGATCTACGTTCTTGGGGCGCTCGCCTGCATCAGCTATATCCAGGTCGTGGCCTGGAACAAGTCCTGGGATAGCACCAGTTTCCCTGGGGTAGATATAGATTCTGTGCTGCCTTACCGACCCTATTGGCTACTACAGGTGAAAAATTTCTTTTTCACTTTGTTCAGCCTTGGCCTGTACCGGCCATTTGCCATCGTCGCCATATATCGTTTCCGGCTGGCGCATATGCGCCTGCGTTCTGAAGACCTGGATCAAGTGCAGGCGACCAGGAAAGTCGGGCAAGCCCAGGCCACGGGCGATAGCTCAGCCGATATGTTTGGTTTTGATTTATCCTGGTGAATGATGATTAAAGCCAATTATTTCGACCACCGCCAAAGCCTGATACAGAGTATTTACCTGGACTTGCAAGAGGGTGTCGTCAATGTACTCTTTGAAGGTAAGACTTTCCCTGTAAAAAAAGCCAGGCTGAAAGTGGCCGAGCCTTTCGAGCATGCGCCCTGCATACTTAATTTTAGCGATGGCAGCCATTGTGAAATCCATGACAAGGCCGATCAGCAAACGCTGCTTGACTACCTTAACTACCAGCCCAGTCTGGTGCAACGCTGGCAAAAACAATGGAAGTGGGCACTGGTCGCCATTGTCATCATGGCTGCCATATTGCTGATAGCAAAAGAATGGGGTGTCCCCGTCCTGGCGGACAAGATTGCGGCCCGTTTGCCTACCCGTTATGAGCAGTCGCTGGGGACGGAAATCATGAAATTGCTGGACAACACTATGCTCAATCCCAGCCGCCTGAGCGAGGTGCGTATCAATCAGGCGAAGGAGGCGATATTGCGCGTCTTGCCTGCTCATGCCCGTATTTCCATCCACCTTGAAGTCAGGCATGCGCCGAAAATCGGTGCCAATGCCTTTGCCCTGCCGGGTGGCACCATAGTCGTCACGGATGACATGATACGTCTGCTCAATGGAAAAGAAGAGGGTGAACTGAGTCCTGAACAAGTCGAGGAACTGGCGGGTGTACTGGCCCATGAAATCGGCCATGTAGAAGGTAACCACGGCATGCGAGGCCTGGTGCGCGACGCCATGGTGACGGTGATTGCTGGCAGCCTGTTTTCAGATTTCAGTTCGGTCGTCAGCCTGGCGACGGCAGGTATCGTGAATAAGAAATTTTCACGCGAAATGGAAACCGAAGCCGATGACTATGCCATCAAGCGCATGAAAGAAGTCAATATGTCACCTGTACGCTTGGCCAATGCGCTGGAACGCATGGAAGACCAGCACAAACGCGAGCGCGAGCAAGATCAAAACTCTTCGACGGGCAGACAAATCAGTCAATACATGTCCAGCCACCCCGCAACAGCAGACCGGGTAGCTCGCTTTCGGGCGGCGGCACAATAATGTGTGTGGTATGGGGGATGCGCAGGCAGGATTTGATCGTCGGCACAACCGTATAGTCACTTACGCAACAGCAGTCGAATAAATTGTGTAACAAAATTTTACATATTCATGCGTCTCATGTTATTTTGCAACTTTCCCGCCAACAGGGCGAGATATAGTCCATAAAGATTCAGGCATGCAAATACAAACCGAGGCCACAGGGATGTGGCCAACTGCGTCAGATACCCAGGCCGTAACGACTATTCCAGACCATCATTCAGCCGCAGTCGCCAATACCGTGGCAGCGACAGAGCAGCAAACGGAATACAACTTGTCATTCACCGGTACGGGTAAAGAATACTTCCGTATCTGGATAGTTAATCTCTGCTTGAGCCTGGCGACCCTGGGTATTTATTCGGCCTGGGCGAAAGTGCGGCGGCTCAGCTATTTTGATCGCAATACCCAGTTGAATGGCGCAGCCTTCAATTTTCATGGCGATCCCAAAATCATATTTCGCGGCAGGGTGATCGCAGTGATACTGCTGTTTTGTTATCACTATCTTTTCTCCCTTTCAAAAACGGTTGCGCTGAGCCTGTTCTTCATTTTCCTGTTGGGAATCCCCTGGATCATGCGTAGCGCTTTACGTTTTCGTTTGCGCAATACCAGTTATCTTGGTCTGCGTTTTCAATTTCACGGCGCATTGTCAGATGCTTTTAAGACCTATACACCGTTAGGCATGATGGTTTTATTACCGGCTTTGGTCGGTGTATTAATTCCGCATCGACCGACCACGCTGCTGTATGCATTTATTCCTTATTTAAGCTGGCCCTGGTTGCATGCACGCATGCGCATGTACCAGCACAAAGAGCTGGCCTTTGCTCAATTGAGGAGTAGTTGCAGCCTCACTAAGGGATCTTTTTTCCTGTCTTATTTCATCATCGGCCTGAGCTTGCTGGTCTTTGCCATGCTGGTTGGTATGGGCGCTGCGGTTTTCTTTGCTTCGCTCAAAAATCAGGCAATGAGCAACTATCAGATTTTTATGGAAACCTATGGCTGGCTCCTGGTTCCGGTGGGATTCGCGGTGGCTGTCTTGGCCTATGCCATCCTCCTCAGTGGCAGCACTTTATTGCAAGTCAAAATCTGGAATAAGTCCTGGAATGCCACCAGTTTTCCGGGTGTAACGATAGATTCGCATCTGCCTTACAAAGCGTATTATTTCTTGCAGATGAAAAACCTGTTCCTGACCCTGCTGACGCTGGGTTTATACCGGCCTTTTGCGGTAGTGAATGTCTATCGCTTCCGTTTACAGCATGTCACGCTGAAAGCTGCTGGCCTTGAGCAAATACTCGCAAGTCAGTATGCACAAGCAGCGCTGGCAGGGAAATCAGGCCAGGTTGGCCAGGCCAGCGGTGAGAGCAGTGCAGATTTGTTTGGTTTTGATTTATCCTGGTAGAGAGCATTTATGATACAAGCACATTATTTTGATCATCGCCAGGCTTTGCTGCACAAGGTTATTCTGTATTTTCAGGCGAGCGGTATCAGCCTGGCAGGTGAAGGTATAGACAGGCAGATAGACAAGAGCCAGTTGCAACTGGAAGAAGCTTTCCAGGATGCCCCATGCGTACTTAATTTTGCTGATGGCAGCCATTGTGAAATTTATGGGCAGGCCGACAAACAAAGCCTGCTGGCCCATCTTGGCTATACGCCATCCATCATAGAACGCTGGCAGCACAGATGGCAGGCAGCCTTGCTGGCCATCATCGTCATGGCCGGTATCTTGTTCTCGGCGTATAAATGGGGTGTACCTGTATTGGCAGACCGGGTTGCGGCCCTCGTTCCCGTCAGTTATGAGCGTCTCCTCGGTAGCGAGATCATTAATTTTCTCGATCAAACCATGCTCAAACCGAGCAAGCTCGATGACCGCACCATAGCGCAGGCCGAACAATTATTGCGTCGCCTGCGCCCTGAAGATGCCTATGTGCCGATACACCTGGAAGTGCGCGATGCGCCAGGCATAGGCCCGAATGCCTTTGCCTTGCCGGGGGGAACTGTGGTCGTGACGGATCAGTTGATTACCCTCATCGTTGGTCATAGTGGCAATGAGTTGACTGGCTTTCTGGCGGATGAATTATCGGGCGTGCTGGCCCATGAGATCGGCCATATACAAAACCACCATGCGGTGCGCCGTCTGGCGCGTAAAGGCTTGGTGACTGTCGCCGCCGGTAGTTTGTTCGGTGATTTCAGTTCAGTAGCAGCGCTTGCTCCGGCAACGCTGATAGGGCAGGAATATGGTAGGGAGATGGAAACTGAGGCTGATACTTATGCCATTGCTGCTCTCACAAAGAGAAATATTTCACCCACACATCTTGCGGATGCGCTGGAAGAAATGAGTAATAATCGCAAACGATCAGGAATAGATGCGACCCCGAAATGGTTGCGCGCGGTTTATGGCTATACCTCCAGTCATCCGGCGACGGACGAGCGCATTGCCCGTTTTAGAGAAGCAGCGGCAGCGATGGAGCAGAAATAGAACCAAGTCCCTGGCTGGTTACGAAAAATGCCGCAAGCTACGATGACATTGCTGACTTTTTCTATTAGGACTTACGCAAAACCGCCCTGGCTACGTTGTTAGCTCCTAGCCGTACTAAAGTACTGTCTTCGTCGCTACGCCTTGCCAGGACAATTTTGCGTATATCCTGTTTATATAGGTTGATTTTACCTCTATGGCTTTGTTGACGGTGTTTGGCCATTGATAATCTACCCTGCCTGATCCCTTGCCTATGACTTGAGGTGTAGCACCATGGGCCAGGATCACCCCCTCATGCTAGTGACGTAGACATACATGTCGCGGCCTACAAAAAGCCCCTGGGGATCACTGATTTTGGCCTAAGCGGCCGGCCCTTCAGCACGTATCAGACGGCCAGCAAATGCAGGGCGAGACAAAAACCGAGGATAGTTTTTGAAACAGATCGCATGGATCACCTCGTTCTTCTAATGTCGCCCTGCTCAGGTGGTCAGGGTTCTGTAGATCAAGCTTGGCATTTTGATGGCTCAGGCAAGCTTTTACTCAGTTTCAGTTTCAGCCTCTGACAGTATCGCCCGCAGTCCTGCTGCATTGGCGCGTTCTGTACTCTTGCCATGGCCGCTGCGTATGGCATCCTGATCTTGCAAGACCAGGTGCACGCCTTCGTTCTTGTACATGAAACTCAGGGTTTCTATGCGGTCATTGCGATTATTGAAACTTTCTGAAACTTCAAACTGCACATCCTTGTTCAATAAATAAATGGCAACATCCTTGGTATTGTCGGCAAACAGATGCAGGTGTATGTCGGAATGATTGCCTGCTGTGCCATTCAGCACTGCACCTACGATGTAGGGGGAGTAGCGCTCCAGCTCGTCCATGATTTCGAGAGCAAGTTGCCGCAAATGCAATAAACGCTGCGGCTGGGTGTCGCCAAAGAATAATTCATTGTATTCGCGCACTTCCTGCTCAATTTGCGCATTGTCAGGCAAGACATCGCCCTTGACTTTATGGTTGCCCAGCAACTGCTTGGCCGCCTTGCGCTTGGCTGAGGCATAGTCAGCCCCATCCTCGGCTATCATACGCGCCGCCAGCGCCGCAATCTCAGCCCGCAGGCTTTCTGCTTCATTTGGTGTATGGATCATCATGGGGTAATCATAACTGAATACATAAGACGTCTCAACACTGCTTACTATGGCCGCTCTCAGGTAGAATTGCGGGATTCTGGAATTTGGTTCAATTATGCATATTCATATTTTAGGTATCTGCGGCACTTTCATGGGTGGCCTGGCTGTGTTGGCAAAAGAAGCAGGTCATACCGTGACGGGTTGTGATGCCAATGTCTATCCGCCCATGAGCACCCAGCTCGAAGCCCAGGGCATCAGCCTGAACCAGGGTTTTGGGGCTGAGCAGATAGCGCTGGAACCGGATTTGTATGTCATCGGCAATGTAGTCACACGTGGCAACCCCTTGATGGAAGAAATCCTCAACCGTGGCTTGCCCTATGTGTCTGGCCCGCAATGGATGGGTGAGCATATCCTGCGTGACAAGTGGGTACTCGCTGTTGCTGGCACCCATGGCAAGACCACCACTTCGGCCATGCTGGCCTGGATCTTGGAATATGCCGGTTATGCACCTGGCTTTTTGATCGGTGGCGTACCGCTGAATTTTGGCATCTCTGCCCGTTTGTGGGGTAGCCATTCATCTGACTTTTTTGTCATCGAGGCAGATGAGTACGATACTGCTTTCTTCGACAAGCGCAGCAAGTTCGTGCACTACCATGCCAAGACAGCCGTATTGAACAATCTTGAATATGATCATGCCGACATCTTCCCGGATGTGGCTGCAATCGAAACCCAGTTCCATCACCTGGTGCGTACCGTGCCTGGCGTAGGCCGTTTGATCGTGAATGGCAACAATGAATCACTGGAACGTGTGCTTAAACGAGGCTGCTGGAGTGAAAAAGAGTTCTTTGGCAAGGACCAGGCCTGGCGTCTGGTTATGCAAGAGGGCGAAGACTTTGAGGTCTACTTCAATGATCAGTTGCAAGGCAAGGTGCAATGGAATTTGAATGGCGAACATAATCGCCAGAATGCCCTTGCCGCGATAGCTGCAGCCCGCCATGTCGGTGTCACGCCAGAAATCGCAATAGAAGCCCTGGCCCAGTTTGTCAGCGTCAAGCGCCGCATGGAAATACGTGGTGTCGCAGATGGCGTTACCATCATTGACGATTTTGCCCATCATCCCACTGCTGTTGCCACTACGGTTGAAGGTTTGCGTCGCAAGGTTGGCAATGCACGCATACTGGCCGTGCTGGAACCGCGCTCGAATACCATGAAACTGGGCACCATGAAGCAAGCCCTGCCCGGTAGTCTGGAGCATGCCGACCTGGTCTTTGGTTTTGGCGAGGCAGACGGCAAATCAGCTTTAGGCTGGGATCTGGCAGAAGCCTTGGCACCGCTGGGAGATAAAGTCGCCTGCCATCAAAAAATAGATGAGCTGGTACAGGACATCGTCAGCAAGGCACAAGCTGGGGACCATGTGCTTGTCATGAGCAATGGCGGCTTTGGTGGCGTTCATCAAAAATTGCTGGATGCCTTGCAAGACCGTGCCCAGCAAGCAGACAAACAGGCGATTGCAGCATGATCCTCTACCTGCACGGCTTTCGCTCATCGCCAGACTCCTACAAGGCCCGCTGCATGCTCGCGCATATGGCAAAGCTGGGTCGTAGCGATGACATAGCCTGCCCCGACCTGCCACCCTCGCCAACGCTGGCGATACAACAGGCCGAGGCTTTGCTGGCCGGGCACAAGGCAGAAGACGTCTGCATCATAGGCTCGTCGCTGGGTGGTTATTATGCAACCTGGCTGGCAGAAAAATATGGCTGCAAAGCCATCTTGCTGAACCCGGCCGTCAAGCCACCGCGTGACCTCGAAAGCTATGTAGGTGTAACGACTTATTACCATAGCGATAGAGTCTTTGAATTCAAGGCAGAATACATGGCTGAGTTGCGCGCACTCGCTGTGGAACAAATTAGCCAGCCTGAACGTTATTTTTTGATTGCCGCGACTGGCGATGAAGTACTGGACTGGCGCGAAATGGTGGCCCATTATCCGCGCGCCAAGCAAGTTGTGATTGAAGGCAGTGATCATGGCATAGCAGAATTTGCTGATTACCTGGATCAGGTGATGGACTTTGCGGATGACAGGACTTGATTTGGACGCAAAGATGCTGCCTGTGGATTTGCAGATAAGTAAGCAGATGCAGCGCCCACTGGCAGCACAATGGCACGCCCATGTGAATGCAGTTGATACCAGTGCGCAGATGGAAGACTGGCTGACCAATCGCGATTCGCTGACAGCCAGGCTGGTGGCAAGATGCCAGCAGTTTCGCGTGCAGCGTTTATCGCAGCAAAAGGCAGTGTGTTTGCAGGATGAATATGCTGCCATAGGTTTGCCGCGCGCCATGAAAGTCCATGAGCGCGAAGTGTTTTTGCGTTGCGATGGTGTGGCCATGGTGTATGGTCATACGATAGTGCCGCTGAGTGCTACCGCGAATGAATGGCCGCTGTTTCATGCGCTAGGTGAAAAGTCTTTGGGCAGCACCTTGTTCAAAGACCCGCTAGTGCGCCGTAGTCAGTTGTTTTACGCCAGACTACGCCAAAGCCACCCGCTGATACGCCGCATCGTGGCGAGACAGCCGGAACTGACAGATGTGCACAGCATGCTGGCACGCCGGTCTTTGTTCTGGCGCAAGGGCGGGTGTTTGCAGGTGACGGAAGTGTTTTTGCCTGGGGTTGAGGGTTTGCGGATTATTGAAAAGCTTTAAGGATTTAAGACCTTAAGACCTTAAGACCTTTCAACACAGAGACACGGAGACACAGAGGGGCAAAGAGAAATGCAGAAAAGACTTAGAGAGAAGCAGGGCAGCATCGTATAAATGAAGCTGTACTCTTAATGTCGTCATTCCTGCGAAGGCAGGAATCCACCGGGCTGGCGACACCAGCGGCGTTCGTGGCAAACTGATACAGCCAAAACGCAAGCTGCAATGTATTTAATTTGAACAATTTTCCGCTTTGTTGATAAAAGCAAAGTAAATATAGAACAACAAACATCTCAACCAAGAGACGCAGAAAAAAAACAGAACGAGTAAATGACAAAGATTTTCTCAGTGTCAGCTCTGTGTCTCCGTGCCTCTGTGTTGAGCTTTTTGGTCTTAAAACATAAAGAAGTATTGAATGAATTTATTTTTCGAAGAGTCCGGTGATTTCAAGGCAGGCAGCATCATGACGCATGCTGGTGAGGCTTATCAGGTTGAGATGGCCAGTGGCAAACGTACCAAGGTCAAGGCCAAGGATGTGCTGCTGCAATTTGCCTCTCCCGATCCTGCCAGCTTGATAGAACAGGCGAAAGCCGCTGCGGCTGAGATAGACCTGGAATTTTTGTGGGAAGTCGCTGGCCAGGAAGAATTTGGCTTTGCCGAACTCGGTACAGAATATTTTGGCCATGCACCACAACCCGTGGAAGCAGCAGGCCTGATCTATGCCTTGCATAATGCGCCAGTCTACTTCTACAAAAAAGGCCGTGGCCGCTACAAGGCTGCGCCCGAAGCATCCTTAAAAGCCGCACTTGCTGGTATCGAAAAGAAAAAACAGCAAGCCCTGGTGCAGGCTGGCTATGTAGAAGAGCTCAAGCAAAACCACCTGCCAGATACGATGAAATCACTGGCCCTGCAACTCTTGTTCAAGCCCGACAAGAACAGCATAGAATACAAGGCCCTGGCAGAAGCCTGTGATGCCATGCAAATGTCGCCGCAACGCCTGATGCTGGCGGTCGGTGGCATTGCCAGTCCCAAGCATTTGCATCTGGCTAAATTTCATTACGAGCATTTTCCCAAAGGTGTGGGTTTTCCGGCGATTACTGTACCGACCCTGCCTACTGATTTGCCGGTGGCGGATGTGCAGGCTTTCTCCATCGATGACGTTACCACCACTGAAATTGATGATGCCTTTTCTGTCGTCGATCTCGGCAATGGCCAGTTGCGCGTCGGCATACATATAGCTGCACCAGCGCTGGGCATACAGCGCGGTGACGCGATAGACCATATCGCCCGTGGCCGCATGTCCACCGTGTATATGCCAGGCGACAAGATCACCATGCTGCCGGATGAGCTGGTCAATACCTATACCCTGGGTGCAGGCCAGACCCGCCCGGCGGTATCACTGTATGCGACTTTGAATACAGCAGACTGGTCTGTCATCAGCACTGAGACCAAGGTAGAAGCCGTGCCCATGGTCAGTAACTTGCGTCACAATGACCTCGATGCGCTGGTGACGGAAGACAATCTCGCCAATGATGCCGGTGAATATCCACACAAGGCCGACATTGCGCAATTGTGGAAATGGGCGCAAGTGCTGGAACAGGGCCGCATGCTCAAGCGTGAGGGCTTTGGCATGAAGCCTGAGCAAAATAACCGCGTCGATTTCAATTTCTATGTAGAAGATGATGTGGTGTCCATCGTGCGCCGCAAGCGTGGTGCACCGCTGGACAAGATCGTGGCCGAGCTGATGATTTTTGCCAACAGCACCTGGGGCAAACTCATGGCTGACCATGGCATCCCCGGCATTTACCGCGCCCAGGGCGTGGCCGGTGGCCGTGGTCCTGGTGGCTGGACCGCGCGTATGCAGGTACGCATGCTGACCCATGCAGCACCGCATCAGGGTCTGGGTGTCGATCAATATGCCTGGAGCACATCACCGCTGCGCCGCTATACCGACCTGGTCAATCAATGGCAAATCATCGCCTGCGTGCAACACGGCATCACAGCACCGCTGGTGGCTACCTTCAAGCCCAAGGATGCTGACCTGTTCGCCATTGTCTCGGGCTTTGATGCGGCTTATGCTGCATACGCTGATTTCCAGAACAATATGGAACGCTACTGGTGCCTGCGCTGGCTGGGGCAGCAAGAGCAACGTCAGGTCGAAGCTGTTGTTTTGAAAGACGAAGTCTTGCGCCTGGTCGATATTCCGCTCATCATCCGTTTGCCGGGCATGCCACAAACTGCCCGCGGTGCCCAGGTGCGTCTGGATATTTTGCGCTGGGATGAAGTTGATCTTGAGGTCGAAGCGCGCCTGCTGGAGTTGTTGTCTACCGTCACCGAACTCGATGAAGAAGAACTGGACGATGAAACCAGTACCGAAGTTGCAGAAGATTTCAGTGCAGAAGAGGGTGCTGCAGTAGAAACGAACGAGGCAGCAGCTACGGCTGCAGATGCACCGGCAGCAGATCACACTGCGGCCAATCCAGATGAAGAACAGTCACAAGCCTAGTAATGAAAAGCCAGAATAAAAAAATCAAACCTGGAAAACAGGTCAAACAAGAAAAACTGCCCGACGAGCAAATCCAGCTCGCCAAGGCAGGGGATGATGCCGGCGTTGCGGTTGCCGCGACTGACAGCAAAGCTCCCGTCGTGAGTGAAAACACGGGCAAGCCTGCGCAGATCACTGTTAAAACCCAGTCTGCACAACTCAGCGCAGGCAAGCTTAGCTATGAAAAATTGATTTTTGGCGTAGCCATTACTGCTTCGTTAGTCTTGCACGCAACGGCTTTGCTGATCCATTTTGTTGCGCCCAAGACGGCAGACAATAAGTTGCGTGAACCGGACCTGGAAGTCATCCTTGTCAATGCCAAGCATGAAAAACGCCCGATGAAGGCCGAGGCGCTGGCACAGGCAGATCTTGATGGTGGTGGAGCACACGACAGTGGTCGCAGCAAGTCACCTTTGCCGGACATGAAACTGAGCCAGGATGGTGATGCAGTACGTGCTGAAACGCGTCGTATTACCGAGCTTGAAGAGCAGCAAAAACAATTATTGGATCAGGCAAAGCGGCAAGAGAAACTGCGCGTTGAAGAGCAAGACAAGCGCCTGAAAGATGACAGACCCAAGCCTGCGAACGGCACTGACCAGGCAGATACAAGCAAACCGCTGTCCCGCACTGCGGCGGAGATTGCCCAGCAAATTGAGGATCAAAACAAGCGCCCTCGAAAAACCTTCATCACACCGACTACCCAAAAAGCCGGATATGCGCAGTATTACAAGCAAATGCAAAAACGCATCGAGGACATGGGAACGCTGAATTTTCCTAGTAAAGATGGTAAAAAAATGTATGGTGAATTACTCGTGTATATCCCCGTCTTTCAGGATGGTGCTATCTACGAAGCAGAGGGGGGACCCAGGATAGAGAAATCTTCAGGCAATAAGGCGCTGGATGCTGCTGCCTTGAATATTGTTCGTCGTTCGGCACCATTTGGTGTATTCCCAAAAAATATGCGTTCCGAAGATAAAACGGATGTGTGGGCTGTCATTACAAAATTTAATTTCAACCGCGATCTCCAATTGCAGACCGAGTTGCGCGAGGGAACAAATTGAAGCCTGACCAGTATGTCGTCATAGGCAACCCTATCGCGCATAGCAAGTCGCCCGCCATTCATGCCCGCTTTGCCGAACTGGCAGAGCAGCAACTTGATTATCAAGGCTTGCTGGCACCGCTGGATGGTTTTGCCAAGACTGTCCAAGACTTTATCGGGGCCGGTGGCAAAGGGGCCAATGTGACCCTGCCATTCAAGCTGGAAGCCTTTGCGCTCGCCACAGAATTGAGTGAACGCGCCAGGATTGCCGGTGCCGTCAATACCCTCAAATTTGAGTCGGGTTGCATCTATGGCGACAACACCGATGGCATAGGCCTGGTGGCAGATATCGTGCGTAATGCCGGTGTCAGCCTGCATGGCAAGCGCCTGCTGTTGTTGGGAGCTGGTGGTGCAGCCCGCGGTGCCTTGTTGCCGCTGCTGCAGGAACAGCCAGCGACGCTGACTATCGCCAACCGCACGCTCGCCAAAGCCCAGGATTTGCTGGAACAGGCAAAAAGATTGAGTACCAGTTGTGATCTGCAAGTCTGTCGCTTTGCGGACCTGCAGCAACCTTTTGATGTCATCATCAATGCCACTTCGGCCAGCATCAGTGAGGAGGTGCCGCCTTTGGCTGATGCAGTATTTTGTAAAACCACGCTGGCTTACGACATGATGTATGCGGCTACACCTACGGCTTTCTTGCGCCTGGCTGCCAGCCATGGTGCGCTATGCCGTGATGGCCTTGGCATGCTGGTAGAACAGGCGGCAGAAGCCTTTGCCCTGTGGCGTGGTGTGCACCCGCCATCTGCGCAAGTGCTGACAGAAATGCGCGCTGCCCTGCAAGCGAGCCACGGATGAAATTATTTGGCCGTCTCCTGATCTGGCTGGTGCTGGTGCCCCTGCTTTTGTTCCTCTTGCTGCAGGCATATTTCCTGGTGCAGATATGGTGGTGGGTGGATCACAACCCAGCTTCCACCAGTTTCATGCGCCACCAACTTGATGTCTTGCAAGAAAAAAAACCTGACTTCAAACTTCAGCATAAATGGGTACCTTATAAGCGCATTTCGAATAATCTGAAACGCGCCGTCATTGCCTCGGAAGATGATAGTTTCGTCGATCATGAGGGGGTAGACTGGGAAGCCATGCAAGCCGCTTATGAGAAAAACCAGAAAAAAGGCAAAGTGGTTTCTGGTGGTTCTACGATTACGCAGCAACTGGCTAAAAACTTGTTTCTCTCGGCAGATCGTAGCTATTTTCGCAAGGGTGAAGAACTCATCATCACCTATATGCTGGAAATGTGCATGGATAAACAACGCATCTTGGAAATTTACCTGAATGTCGTAGAATGGGGTGTGGGCGTGTTTGGAGCAGAAGCTGCCGCACAGCATTATTACCATACCAGTGCTGCCAATCTTGGACCTTTGCAATCAGCCAGGCTGGCCGTGATGTTACCTAAACCACGTTATTTTGATAAGAACCAAGGCTCAGGCTATTTGCAAAGACGTAGTGAAGTCATCTTGCAGCGCATGGGCAACTCTGAATTA
This sequence comes from Undibacterium sp. JH2W, assembly GCF_049340425.1. NCBI lineage: Bacteria > Pseudomonadati > Pseudomonadota > Betaproteobacteria > Burkholderiales > Oxalobacteraceae > Undibacterium > Undibacterium sp. JH2W. Next base: position 42,846 of record NZ_JBMPOT010000019.1, read on the forward strand.
CCATGAAATATACCAAACAACGTGGACTCAGCCTGGTGATGGTGTCTTTCGTCTCCATGCTGGTGGCCGCACTGGGCATGACTTTTTTATACTATGTGCGCTATGGCCATTTACCCATGCCAGACCTGTGGGCGCGCTGGGGCAAATCGGCCAATGTCATCGGCAATGATTTGAAAAATGCCGCTGGCTTGCCAGCAGGTAGCAACCAGGGGCCGGGTATGCGCGAAGCTGCTACCACCAGTGAAGGTATACGCCGTTGTACCATCGACGGCAAGACCGTGTACTCAGATACTTTATGCCTGGACAATAATCCCAGTACCAAAAAAATCAAACTCGCTGATTCCAAAGGCGTGGACCCGGTCAAGGCAGCTGTAGTCAATGACGATGGCAACAAGGTGACAAATGGGACGGCAGCGGCAGCGCCGCAGACGGATGAAGAAGTGAAGAGAAAAATCATGGAGCAGGCACTGGGCAAAGGCGCCACTGCCTCTGCTGCAGCTGAAAATGACTTGCACATGAAAGCAACGAACCGGGCGATAGACAAGGCGACCAGATAAGGCTGCCAAGCTTGTAATGGTGCGTTTAGCGCGCGGTGCCGTCAAAAAATCAGTTTGACCAGATAGCTAAGGCAAACTGCTCATCTCCAGGCTGTATTTAAGCATTTTCTTCAGGCTGATACTCAAACACCTCTTCTATCCGCAAGCCAAAGTGATGGGCGATTTTAAACGCCAATGGCAAGCTGGGTTCGTATTTGTCATTCTCTATGCAAAACACGGTTTGGCGACTGACCTTGAGTGCTTTTGCCAGTTCGTCCTGGGTGATTTTTTGCGTCTTGCGTAGTTCTGTTATACGGTTTTTCATTTATCTTCTCGCGCTCACTTTGCATGCTGCCCTGTCAGGTTTGCTATTCGTGCCAGACCAGTCCGTCGCGCCTGAGTTGCGCCACCTGATCAGCAAGTGTTTGCTCAGGATGGCGAAAGTCTATGCCCAGTTCAGTCTGCGCGCGCTGGCAATCAAAGCTGACAGGGTAGCCTACATTATCCCTGATATAGGAACGGCTCAAGCCGACCAGCGGGCCCATCAACCAGATCAGCCATTTTGGCACTTCTTTCTTTGGCAGGTGCAGACTAAATTCGGGGTGCTTCGCAACAATGGCTCTTGCTATCTCCAGTAAGCGGCAAGTGCGGCTCACCAGCAAATAGCGGCCGCTGACATTTGACTGCAAGGCGGCACGAACATGGGCCAGGGCAACATCGCGCACATCGACGACACCCAGGTGTAGTGCTGGCACACCAGCGGCAAATGAGCCTTGTAGAAACTGAAGTATCATTTTCACACTTTCGCCATCGCTACGATGTGATAGCGAAGGACCAAAGATAGCACCAGGGGCCAGGGTCACCATTTGCCAGCGTGATTGTTGTGCGTAGATGTCCCAGGCTGCGCGTTCGGCACTGGCTTTGGAAAAAGGGTAGGGATCATCCTGCAAATTGCTGCTGATATTCCAGCATTGCTCCGTCAAGGTGTGGGCAGGCAGGGCATGTACTTCCCTGAGGCTGCCGAACATGGCGACGATGCTGCTGGTTAACACGACTTTTTGTACGGTAGTTGAGCGCGTGGCACTGCCTAGCACATTGCGTGTGCCCAGCACGGCTGGATCAAGTATCTGTGCCTTTGCGTCAGCGACTTTGGCCAGCGTATACGGGGATGCTGTATGCATGATGACATGTGCATCTTTTGCTGCCGCATCAAAACTTGCTTCTTTCAGCAGATCGGCGGCAAACAAATGCAATTGACCGGGAAATTTATTTTGCAGCTCCAGTAAATGGGCGAGTTTGGCATGATCCTGCAAGCTGCGCACAGTGGCATTTACCTGGCAACCCTGCTCCAGCAAGAGTGCCGTACACCATGAACCCAGATAGCCTGCCGCGCCTGTCACCATGACCCGTGGCTTTTTGATCTTTGCGTCCATTAATGATGACCTCTGTCAGCCAGCATCAGGCCCAGGCCCCAGCAAGCCAGCAAGATGACAGGTGCATGCAGGAAAGACAGGCCGGCGATAAAGTCTAGCTCTTGCAATATACCCAACATGGCCAGGGTGCTGGTGCCACTACAGACGGCAAATAAACAGGCTCGCAGATGGATTTGCTGCTGCAATTCATCTGCTCTTTGATGGAAATACCTGACGACAGGATAAATCAGGGACATGCCCAGAACTGGCAATACAGCCAGCAAACTGCGTTCACCAAATCCAAACGACATCTGGCTGGCCACTACAGGGATCAGTAAGAATGCGGCGAACAGACTTAAGCCTGTAAAAATTTTACTCAGGTAAAGCAATGACTTACTCATGAGGTGTTCCTTCAGTGTAGATAGCAAAATGCTGCGTAGTGATGCTACTGGCGACATGGACTTGCTCATGGCACAGTGGGAACAATATAAGATGTCAAAATAAATGTAAAGAGTTCTTTACAAAAATAATTGCTGTCAAGTGCACCCTTTTACTGTCTGACAGACTCTTGTCTATGTGCGTAACTGCACTAGTATCTGCTTGCCAGATGCCTACATCACAATGAAAGGAAAAATATGTCCAGGAATAAAACAGGCTATCAACGCCCTGAAGATATGGGGAAGGCAAAAGACCTCATTAGTCTTGCTTCTACAGAAGCACAAGCTTTTCTGGCTTTAAAGAAGGCGGCAGAAAGACCGGATGGTGCCATCCCAGAAAAATACCGTGAGCTGATTTCCATGGCAGTAGCCCTGACTACCCAGTGTGCCTATTGTATAGATACCCATAGCAAGAATGCCTTAAGTACAGGGGCGACACGTGAAGAGCTGGCAGAAGTTGTTTTCATCACTGCTGCGCTGCGCGCGGGCGCGGCGGTTGCTCATGGTTTGTTGGCACTGCGCTTGTTTGACGAGGCAGGGGGAGCAAACTTAGATTAATCAGTTTTGTCTATACGCCAGCGCACCAGTACTTCCTCGGTTTCATCCACATAGCTGCCCGTATCGATAAATCCCAATTTTTGCACAACCCGGGTCGAGGCCAGATTAGCTGGATTAACCTCGGCCAATACTTGTGTCGCTCCGCCATCGAACGCCAGTTGCAACATAGCTTGCACGGCCGCGCCAGCGGCCCCATGTCTTCTGCATTCGGGTGAAATTCCATAGCCAATTTCCACTACGCCATTACGCGGCGCATGCTTGAAACCGCAACCGCCGACAATGTGTTTCTGCTCTGTAGCGACGATATAAAACGTGCTGCACCAATAGGCTGAAGCACCGGCTGCCATTTGTTCCAGCGCACGCATAGCCACAAAGGTTGGAGGAAAAGCATCACTGGCCTGGGTGTAAGACGGTGTGGCGGGCAAGGTGGCATTGGCCAGCGCTTGCAAATGCTCCAATGGGATACGGAGTAAGTGATAAGACATATTGCGTGAGCCGGGTGGGGGATGATTGAGCTATTGTACCTTCTCTGACACAAGGAAAAATCAAAGTTCAAATATCTGGAAACCTCCACCACCTATGGCTTCAAATTCCTCTACATCATCCATGGCTTGCTCTATGGTTTCGCTGGCCAGTTCGATGGAAGCAAACCACAAGTCGCAGGCCTTGCCTTGAGCTGGCGAGAGTATCAACAGTAATTTTCCATCGTCATCCGTGCTGCCGGCAGGTGCCTGGTAGGTCAGCATTTTTGCGCCACGAACCATGTTGATGACTTCGGGATCTGGGATGCTGCCAGGTGGCAAGTTCGCGTCCGCCAGTGCGGCAGCTTCATTGACATAACTGCCTCGATACATGGCAGGGAAAAATTTCAAATTACCCAACATGGTTTTTACTTGTTCACTCATTTTTTCCCCCTGGCATTTTTTCAACAACATCACGCTAAAACAGTCTAGGCTCATTCTATGTCATTGTGAATACAGACCAAAGTATCATCTACCTAATGGTATTGCGTCGTTCAAAGCTAGGCAAAGGCAAAGTCGACTGCTGCCTGGCAGTGCAAGGCCGTGGTATTGAATACCGGCATGGAGACGTCTTTCTGGTGAATGAGCAAGGGGATTTTGGTGCAACCCAGAATAACGCCTTGCGCCCCCTGATCTGCCAGTGCCCGTATGCAATCGATAAAGAACATACGGCTGCTTTCTGTCAAGCGATTATGGATCAGCTCGCTATAGATGATTTCATGAATTTGATTTTGCGTAGGCGCATCCGGCGTCAATGTCGTGATGCCGGCCGCGCTTAGTTTGTCATGATAAAAGCGGCCAGCCATGGTTTGCCGGACACCAAGCAAGCCAACTTTTTTAATTCCAGTTGCCTGCACCTGATTGACCGTGACATCGACGATACTAATCAAAGGCAAGGGCAGGTATGGCAAGATGGCAGGCACAAAACGGTGTGCACCATTTGCACAAAACAAAAAGAAATCGGCACCTGCGTTTTTTAATTTATGCACTTGATCAACTAAAAATTCAGCAATGGCTTGCGGGTCTTCCTCGGCTGCGCGAGTAGTGAAATCATATTGATCCAGGCTGGACAGGATGATGCGTGCGCTATGGGACAGACCCATGCGCTCAGTTGTCAACTCATTGATGAGGCGGTAATACTCGGCACTGGAAGCCCAGCCTATACCACCGATCAGGCCTATGGTTTTATTTTGCACTATTCATCGCCCCCGCCGATCATGTGTATTTGCTATTCGAACCCCGCATCTTACCGTTAATCGCAGCTATCTGGATCAGGGCGGAGTAAATGATTAGCATGCATCAGCACTGCAGCATGATCTGCATGCAGGCAAATTTCTAAGATGTCAAATAAACGGAGACCCTATGGATCAACAAGAACTCATCACACAATTAAGCCGCCAGAACCGCTTGCTCAAGCAAGCTGTAACGCTTGGTGCGGCTGGCATGACAGTGATGCTGCTGACAGCTGCTGCGAATACAGAAAACCGTGGAAAATTTTCTGAAATTGATGTGGAGCGCATCAATATAGTCACTCCCGAAGGCAAGAATGAAATGGTGATCGCCAATCACTTGCGTCTGCCTCAACCGGTGACCAATGGCAAACAACTTGAGCGTGGCGGACCACAAAGACCAGGCATGATTTTCTATAATGCGACCGGTGATGAAAATGGTGGCTTCATCTTTGATGGTAAGCTCGATGACAAAGGTAAGCCTGTTTCGGGCATGCATTTTTCCATGGATAGATTTGGCGGCGACCAGCAACTCTCATTAGGCCATTATGAGAGCAATGGTAGCATGGAGTCAGGTTTGAAAATCTATGATCGTGGTCTGCAAAAAGATTACGATGGCCTGTATGAAGCCTATGAAAAAGCACCTGCAGGGCCTGAGAAAGATGCCTTGCTGGAGAAATGGAAAGACGTTGGTGGCCAGCAAACCAATCGCCTGTTTGTCGGCAAAACCCGTGGCAAGTCATCTGCCATTATCATGGCTGACGCCAAGGGCAAGGCGCGCATCATGATGATAGTCACGCCAGAAGGCAAGCCCATGCTGAACTTCCTGGATGACAATGGCAAGGTAATACAAAGCTTGCCGCAAGTGGGGATTGGTGGGCAAGAAAAATAGCCAGTCAGGTACGCTATTTCTTTGATGCTAATGAAAAACTGATGGAAAGCGCTGTTAGCGCTGGTGACTGGACGGCAATTGATGAATTAGCTCCTATCAGTTTGCCAGCGCTGGATAAAGCCGACAGTGATTTCCTTTTTTTTACTGTCGTGGCAGGCTGGGCGCAAGGCTTGCGCCACCACAGCCTGATCGATAATTTCCATACCTGCGATGTCCTGGTCATTGCCCATAAAGCACGCGGCAATGAGCGAAGACCACTGCGTCGAATTCTTGCTCGATGCACTAAAAGCCAGGGGGCTAAGGCACCATGCTGGCGATTAGCTACACAGTACTTGGTTTGCTCTGCAAAAAAGGCTCACCCATGAAAACATAGGGTGGCCCCTTGAGTTCCACCACATTGCCTTCCGGGTCGCTGAGATAGATGGATGGCCCGTCTCCCTCGGCCCCATAGCGTTGTTCAACTGCCCCGGCAGGTACACCGTGCGCTTGCAGATGGGTGTATATGTCATTGGCATCAAAGGGATCTATCCGCAGGCAAAGATGGTCAAGATTGCGGCCTTCCTTGCCAGGCGCTGCACCACCCATGCTGCCCAGCTTGCCGGTCACAGAGATAAGATCAATCAAGGAGCGACCAGCGCGTAGTTGTACCAAACCTATCTCGTCTTGCCTGCGCTCTACTGCGCAAGTCAGCACATCGCAATAAAATTGCAGTATGCTGTCGAGGTCTTTTACCCTCAGTACCAAGTGATCAATCTCTCGTATTTTGAACATGATGAAGTCAAGTTGAAAATAATAAACATACATCATAAGCGCTGCTGACTTTATTTACTGACCGTGTTTCTCTGTATTGTCAGGTAGGGCACGATGCGAGCCTGCAATTAAAATCTCCTCTCACTGCGCCTATAGAGTGAAAACAGGTTTACAATCCAGCAAAACCAAAGACTTTGCTTTCCCGGAATTTGCCTATGATTAATGTCTTCGTCTTGCATAACGGCCGCCTGAGCCAGATCAATGTGGAAAACCGCGCTGATCTTGAAAATACCCTGCCTATCTGGGTCGATCTGACCGACCCCAATGAAGAAGAACGCGAATGGGTAAAGAGTATCTATGGTGTGACTTTGCCGGGGGAAGACGAAGTCAAGGATATTGAAGCTTCAGCGCGTTATTATGAAGCCGACAATGGTGACCTGCATCTGCGCACTGATTTTTTGATCGACGATGACGATGAACCGGCACGCACGGTAACGGTGGCTTTTATCCTGGCACGCGATATTTTATTTTCTGTGCATACCATAGACCTGCCGGTATTCCGTCTGGTGCGCATGCGTGCCAGGTCACGACCAGGTTCGATTGCCGATTACAAGGATGTGCTGCTGGACCTGTATGCGACCGATGCTGAGTATTCTGCCGATGCGCTCGAAGGTATCTATCAAAACCTGGAAGATGTCAGCCGCAGCGTACTGCAAAAAGACTTTAGCGATCAGGATGCCGCTGCTGCCCTGAACTCTATCGCCGTCGAAGAAGATTTGAATGGTCGCATACGCCGCAATATGATGGATACCCGCCGTGCCGTCAGCTTTTTGATGCGTGGCCGCCTCTTGAATGCGGATCAGTTTGAAGAGGCACGCCAGATTTTGCGGGATATAGAATCACTCGATGGTCATACTTCCTTCCTGTTCGACAAGATCAACTTCCTGATGGATGCCACCGTCGGTTTCATTAACATCAATCAGAATAAAATCATCAAGATATTCTCGGTCGCCAGCGTAGCGTTCTTGCCGCCTACCCTGATCGCCAGTATCTATGGCATGAACTTCAAGGGCTGGTTCCCAGAGCTGGACTGGCAACTGGGTTATCCGTTTGCACTGGCTTTGATGCTGGCTTCGGCGATCACGCCATTCTGGTACTTCCGCCGGCGCGGCTGGCTTAAATAAAGAACATAGAGTAGAAAGTAATAGCACATGCCTGCCATTGCACTTGGTCATTACAATCTGCGCGGTGACCGCGCCACCCTGGAAACACTCAGGGATTTTTATGTACGCTATGTCGGCCTGACAGCAGGGCCACGTCCCCTGAAAAGTTTCGGTTATTGGCTATATGCCGGTGACCGCGATGTCTTGCATTTATCCGAGAACCGCCCTGGCGAAGAGCGTCAGACTGTTTTGAAAACAGGTTTTGACCATGTTGCCTTTACCTGTACTGATTTACCCGCCATGCTGGCGATACTAAAGGCAGGCAATATCCCTTATCGCCATGCGACAGTGGACGCATCGGCTGGTTTTGCCACGCAACATCAGGTGTTTTTCAGTGATCCTGAAGGCAATGGCATAGAGCTTAATTTTGTAGAAGCAGCCGAATAAACACTACTCTTCAGTAATAGGCATGAAACTGCTTCCCCGGGTTTTTGCAGATCGACACTTGTGCTAATAGTGTCGATCTGTCTATTGCTAATTGCTTAGATCAAACTGTCATGCATTAGCACGCCTACTAGTTCTACTGTGTGTGCAGCAGTGCTAGTTGAATACACATCATCCTCTATAGTCGTTTGCAATTTCACAGGCTTGCCCGCAGTCTCGGCGACTATATGTGTACAGGTTGTACACCATACTGGCGCGGTCGCTGTCAGTGATGGTCAGGGTGATGGCCATGTCCTCACCTGAACCAAGTGTGAAGTGTCCCTCGGCAGGAATGAATGCCAGTTGATGCAAGGCAGTTTCCAGGTTGGTGAGACTGCCACTGATCTGGTAAAAACCAGTCTGTGCATCGTAATGACTGCCGGTGACTATTCCCAGTTCCAGCAGACTACCAGCCTTGGGTGTAGCCAATTGTATGCTCAGCGTGCCATAGTTGCCATCAGCATCTGTCACACTGACTTCAGAAAACAGAGATTTGATGCTTTCTATGGAGACGGCTGTCGGTACATTATGTAACAGGGGAGCAATCATTGATTGCAGTGACTGCGACTTGCTTATTGACGACTGCGCTGGTATTGCTGTCATCATTGGCACTGTAACTGATGTCGCGAGTGCTGGTATCAGGTGTCTCGGAACTATTTGTATAGCTGACAGCTCGCAGGGCAGCTTGCCACTGAGCGACAGTGGCGCTGGAGAGGTTGGTATTGTCTGCATCCGTTAAAGTCAATGCAGTATCGATTTTGACCGCAGCAGAAGGTGTATTATTGCCTTCGACAAATTGCACAGCACCCGTAGAGCTTGTAATGACGGGCACCTGGTTGATATGCGTGACTTTGATGGTGGCAGTTTTCTGGTCGGTTAAATGTACCGGATTCTGGTCATCGCTTGTATACCAATAACCATTATCATCAATCATCATATTCAATGTGACATCCGTATGATCATGCAGTGCCGATGTGAAACTGAGTTTATTGGCAGCAATGAAGCTATTAATATATTCAATCGGACCATCGAGCTTTAATGTCGAAGTACCAGAACCTGTCACTGTCACACCTGACGAAGTGCTGGCGTTGAGAATGCCAGACGAAGCCCTGAGTGTTGCTGTGACTGGGTAATCTAAGGCATTACATCGCTGAAACTAAAGCCCCTGAGCACACTGCTTTGGTCTTCCGTGACAGTAAAGTTACCAGGAGCATGAATGACAGGTGCATCATTAACTGCAATCACTTGCAAATATTGATAACTGGTGTAGGGAGTGTTCTCTAGATAGGAATCACTATGACCGTCGTTGACAACAAATCTTACGGCACGGTAGTTGCTGGAAACAGGGGCCTCGGACAAGTTGGTGTATTGAACCGAGCGCAAGGCATTTTGCCACTCTGCGACAGTAGCGGTGGCACCTTCAGAAACCAGGTGCATGATGCCAGTCGTCTGGTCAAAGCTGCTGGCAGTGATATTGCCCATGTTCTGATGATTGTTGTTGAACATCAGAATATCTTCACCAGCTTTATAGTAGCCAGCATTCATATATAAGGTCGCTGATGCCAGTGTGGCACTATCAACGTCGTGCAGCGTCAGGCCGGCATCAACCAGTACGCCAGCCTGGTTTTCAATATAAGGATGTGGTGTATTGGTCGTCATGATGACAGGGCTGTCATCAATAGCACTGACCTGGATAACTTTACTGACGACGGTGCTCGTTTTGAAACGGAGGCTGAAATGCAGATGCCTTTAAAACTTGGATGAGAAATGAGTGCAGCATGTACTTCAATTGGGCAGTCTTCGGGTAGGTTGAGTATCACATTTCTACATATGTGATAAATTTCTGTATTCATTTTTTGAATCATGCATATGACTGACAAACAGATTATCAACAATTACCAGCCCATCGCTGCCATACCCGACGTGGCGACTTACTGTCACTTGCGCCAGGCGGCAGGTTTAAGTGCCAAGACGGCAGAGGCTGCTGCACGTGGTTTGCCTGCCAGTTTATTTTCTGTGCAGATCATGCTGGGTGGACAGGCCGTAGGTATGGGGCGTGTGATAGGTGATGGCGGCACGGCATATCAGGTCGTCGATATTGCCGTGTTGCCCGAGCATCAGGGCAGGGGCCTGGGCAAGATGATCATGGTAAAAATCATGGAGTACCTGCAGCAGCACGCGCCCGAGTCTGCCTACGTCAGCCTGATTGCGGATGGCCCGGCACAAGACCTGTATGCACAATTTGGTTTCAAGCACACAGCACCTGCTTCGGTGGGCATGGCTTATAAAGTATGACGCAATTCAGTACGCATTCAAGGGAAAGGTATATGGAAGAATTTCTGGCAAGCAGCATCTATATAGATTGGCAGCATCCTGCCGTTTTGTCACAAGCACGGTTTTTGGCTGAAGCTAGTGACGATCAGACAGAGATTGCGCGCCGTTGCTTTTATTTTGTGCGTGACAAGATCAGGCATAGCTGGGATTACCGGCAAAACCCGGTAACCTGCAAGGCTTCTGATGTGCTGGCATATGGCACGGGATATTGCTATGCCAAGAGCCACTTGCTGGCGGCACTGTTGCGCGCCAATGGCATCCCCGCCGGATTATGCTATCAGCGCCTGACCATCGCTAATGAACCGCCATTTTGCCTGCATGGCTTGAACGCAGTTTATCTGTCTGAACATGGTTGGTACAGGTTGGATGCACGTGGTAACAAGCCAGGTGTGCAGGCAGAGTTTTGCCCACCGCAAGAGCAACTGGCTTTTGCCATCACCCAGTCTGGTGAACAAGACTATAGCGGTATCTGGGCCGAGCCACATGCCGCAGTGTTGGCGGCTTTGCTGAACCATACTACAGTAGAAGCCGTCGCAAAAAATTTGCCTGATGCCGACCTGAGCGTAGAAACCACACCAGTCAGCCTGGTATTTTCTTGAATAAAATTTGGAAACATCGATGACACTCACAACTGACCCTACACCCGAAGCCGTCGTGCAAGCCCAGCTAGATGCCTACAATGCCCGCGATGTCGAAGCCATACTCAAGACCTATGCAGTCGACGCCCAGCAGTTCGAGTTCCCGGGCAAGCTGCTGGCCAGTGGCCATGCAGAAATCCGCCCGCGCATGGCGGTGCGCTTTGCCGAGCCAAACCTGCATGCCAGGCTGTTACGCCGCGAAGTGATAGGCCATATCGTCATTGATCATGAAGACGTCACACGCACTTTTCCTGAAGGCACTGGTCGTGTGGAAATGATTGCCATTTATGAAATCAGGAATGGTCTGATACAGAGCGCCTCAGTGGCATTGGGTGTGCCTGTCCTGGACTGATAACAAAAAAGACCTGCAATATCTTGCAGGTCTTCTTCTTATCTTGTGCTACAGCTGAATCAAACTGGTATTACAGTGCCGCTTCCAGTGTAGACCTGATCGCCTTTGCGCGATCATCAATGTAATCAGCATTGCTGAAAGGTTTGAAATTGATCGTCAGGACACCTTCTTCAAATTTCACGCCGTTTTCAAATGCCATCGATGGCGCAGTTGCTTCATCGTAGTGGAACTTGATGGCTTTCAGTTCTGCAGTGAGAGCTTCCTTGCCCATTGCATCAGCGGTGACTTCACCCAGGGCCTTGGCAGTTGGAGTAAAGAAAATATTGGTCCAGTAATCTTCACGGCTATAAAAATCCTGCTGACCGGATACTGCCATGCTTTCCCAGTCTACCTCTACTTCTACCGGGAAACCGGCAGCACCTTGCAGGTCTTCCAGTTTCTTGGCGAAAGTGCTTTCTTTGTAGTCGGCTACGGCACGGCGTTCTGCCAGATTCAATTTTGGTTTGTCGCTCACTTTGTCTTCCTCACGTATACATGTTTACAGCGCTATAGCGCCAGATAATCCGGTAATACTGTTCAGCTTTTCTTGTTTGCTGACAGTTATGTAAAGTTAACATGCGCTGGACTCCCTGTTCACTATACAAAGGTATGGATAATGAAGAATGCTTGTTTCCAAATGTAGTTGCCAGCCACTCCACGCTGAAACGGGGGAAGCTTGTAAACACGGTAAAATGAGGCTTTTATCGCGTATTTTCTTTCATTATCATGGCCCGTCTGCAATTACATTTCCCTGAAGATCAATACTATTTTTCTACCCAGTTGACCGTGCGCGTGACCGATATCAATGGCGCCAACCATCTGGGCAATGATTCCATGATCTCCATGATTTCTGAAGCCCGCGCACGCTTTCTGTATGACTTTGGCATACGCGAAACTGCCGCTGGTGGCAGCGGCATCATAGTTACTGACCTGGCCACCACCTACAAGGCCGAGGCCCATGCGCGTGACCAACTCTTGTTTGAGGTTGGTGTCATGGATTTTAATAAATACGGTGGCGATATTACTTTCCGCATCACCCGGCCAGCCGATCAGACCCTGATTGCCATGGCAAAGTCAGGCTTTGTATTTTTTGATTATCGCGCTGGACGCGTGGTGGAAATGCCTGAGGACTTCAGAGCCAAGTTTGCGCGGGTGAATTTTTTGGATTGATGGGGGGGGCGTGCACACTAGGCTTTCATATAGACCAAAAAAAGGCGCGCGCAGCGCACCCTGCTATCTATCTGTTGTTCATTCTTCATTCTCCCCCGGTAGGGAGAGAATGAAATCCGGCTTAGACTATCAAGCTCCAAACTTGTAGTTCACTTCCACCCAACCCTGGCGGCCAAATGGATTGAAAGAGCCAATAGGGTAATTTGGCCAACCACCGCTCTCGTCGTACTTGATCTTGTTAAAGACATTGTTGACGATGACAGAGACAGTCAGGTTTTTACTTGCCTGATATACCGTGCTCCAGTTGGCGATGCCAGTAGGTGAAAGATAGTACTTGCCAGAACCGCTAGGTATCTTGCCGTAGCGTGTCACAGTCAGGGTATTTGACCAGTCACCCTTGTTCCAGTTGACACTGGTGATGAGTTTGTCGCGCCAGTCGCTATTGCCAAGATCTGCCAGGTCATCAAACAGGGCATCACCTTCAAATTGCTTGGATTTTTTACTCAAGACCTTGCTGTAATTGGCCTTGATATTAAAATTGCCATAGTCAGTGGTTTTCAATTGATATTTGCCACTGATGTCTATGCCGCTGGTAGCCTGATAAGCGGCATTGATGGGGTTGACCCAAATTTCCTGTATCTCGCCAGCATGGCTGAGCGCATCATTTGGATAACGTTTGATGCGGTTGATGGTGTCAGCACACTGGCTGGAGTTAATGTCGCGTTTGCCGGTGCGGCAATCGGCTTCATCGCGCAATAGCTGATCTGAACTCAGGTTGACCACCATGTCACTGATCTTGATATTCCAGTAGTCGAGCGAGACATCGAATTGATTATTTGGTGACCAGACTACACCAAGACCAAAGGATTTGCCTTTTTCTGACTTCAGATCAGGGCTGCCGAATTGCACGTAATTAGCTCCTGGCGAATAATTCGCATAATCACAATCCTTGAGTTCCTGGCCCAGGGTCTTGCAGCGATAATAATCCGTGGTGCTGGAATAATAACCAGTGCCACGCGACTTGAAGATGTAATTCATATCCGGTGCACGGAAGCTGGTGGCATAGTTGGCACGCAGCAGCAATTCTGTCGTAGGGCGAATCTCCAGGCCGCCGTTATAGGTCAGCTTGCCATCCTTGCGACCTGCGAACTGGTAATTATCATAGCGACCAGCCAGGCTGGCCGTGACTTCTTTCAGGACGGGTACATAGACTTCTGCACCGAGGGCATAACGCTGGCGTGAACCATGTACATCGTCTGACTTGGTGACGGTATTGAAGAGACCCTGATTGATTCTGGGGTCGGGCAGGTTATCAAAACTCTGGCGGCCTATCTCGGCGATACCGGCAGTTTTGACTGTACCTGCGGGCAGTTTCCAGAGTTCTGTATTCACGGCCAGGTTCAGGGTTTGCGTACGCGAGCTGTCTGAGCTGCGTGATGTGCCGATGATTTGATCGTATTCTGCAGGCGTCAGTCTTTGTGTCAAGCGCTTGATGTCCGGCGCATAGATGGCGATGCCTGCCTTGTCCAGACCAAGTTTTGGTCCCAGGAAGAACTGGTCTATATTGGCCAGGGAACGTGGCACCACGTTCTCGCTGCGGTAGCCCGAGGCGCTATAGGCGGCCTCATAATTCCATTGCGTGCCGGGGATGACACCCTTGACGCCCAGATTGACACCAACCGAGAGATCATCCCAGATGCGGTTAAAACGGTTCACACCATTGATTTCTTCTGGTGCAAGCACCTTGCTCCAGGCTTCATAGGCATTGCTGTTCTTGTTCCAGAAATAGCTCTGGTTGGTAGCCGAGGATGTCCAACTGGGGGAACGGGTATCGTTTTCTGTCTTGTTCTTGCCCAGCAAAATGTCGGCAAACAAGGTGGTGTCAGCATTTAAATCCAGATTGCTGCTGGAGAATAAATTCAGACTCTGGTTCTTGGTTTGCACTGACCAGTGCATGGGGCTCACGCGTGGGCTGGCGCAGTAGCTGCCTTTGCTGGTTTTATAGCTGATTTGTGTGCCTTCAAACAGATCGGCTAGCTGGCTACAGGCGTCTCCCAGATCCAGGTATTTGCTCGTTTTCATGTCTTTGCGTATCAGTGTACCACTGGGCGTGCTGCGGCTTGCCATGAAATCACGCTGGGTGGCACGCAGGGGTTCGCGTTCGCTGTATTCCAGGCTGAACAGGCTGCGCAACTTATCGACGTTGGCTGTGCCTGAAAACTGTACGCGCTTGTTGCTGCCGCCGCCACGATCAGTATCACCGATTTTGACATTCAGGTTATAACCCTGGCTGTCTTTTTTCAGGATGATGTTAACCACACCGGCAATCGCATCCGAGCCATAAATCGCCGATGCGCCGCCATTCAAAATTTCGATACGCTCAACAATGTTAGACGGGATATTGGCCAGATTGGTAAAGTTCACCGTCCCTTCATAAGCGATAGGGAAATCGGCCATGCGCCTGCCATCCAACAGTATCAGCGTATGATTTGGCCCCAGGCCGCGCAAACTGATGGTATTGGCTGACGGTGTAAAGGTATTGCCAAAGTCCTCGCCCTGAGTAAAGCCAGAGTTTTGCACTGCATTGTTGAGGGCGTCATAGACATTCTTGTAGCCTTGTCTGGTGATTTCTTCTCCGGTAATGACAGTGATGGCTGTCGGGCCTTCCAGACTGGCCCGCGGAATGCGAGAACCAGTGATGACCACAGCTTCCGGTTTACCATCTGTGGTTTGGGCATAGGCATTGTTGCTGACGGTCTGGCTGTAAAAAAGCGCCAAAAGACAAGCAGCGATGGGTTTCAGCGCAGGCTTGCGTGAACAGGTGTTGTTATACATAAGTCTTCTCGAATAATGTTGGAAGACCGGAAAATATCAAGAATATATCTATAATAAAACGAATATATACGTATATCCACATGCATAGCTTGACTGGTATTAGCCTTCAGCTCCTAAGTTAAATTTGCATTCCCATGGAAAATATATGGCACACTGGCAAGAGTGGTATCCAGGTTAAAAAATAGCATGCCCATAGCAGTCGCCCATAAAATTATTTATAGACTCATCAGCATTTTATTGTGCTGTATGTTCGCTCTTCACAGCCAGGCTGAGACGATTACGCTGGTGGGAGAAGATAGCTGGTATCCCTACTCTGCCGTCAAGAATGAGCAAAATCGTGGCTTCGCGGTTGATGTCATCAAGGCCGCCTATGCTGCCGTCAAGATCGACGTCAAATTCATCTCCACTCCCTATTCACGCTGCCTGATGCTGGTACAAAGCGGGCAAGAACTGGGCTGTTTTGACAGCCTCAAAGATGCCAAGCTGGAACCCGATTTTATCTTCCACAAAGAAGCCATCTTCAAGGCCAGTGTCGGCATTTACGCCAGGACCGACAGCGCGCAAAGCAGGGTCAACAAAATCAATGTGCTGGAATTGCACAAATACGTCATCGGCGTCACTCATGGCTACACCTATGGTACGGCATTTGAAAAAGACACCCGCATCGTCCGCGAATCTGCCCCGAATGATTTGTCCAATCTGCGCAAGCTAATCTTGGGGCGCTCTGATTATTCCCTCATCTATACCCGTGTGGCAGACTATCTGACCAGCACCCATCCAGATGAATTCAAAGGGGCTATCCAGCAAGTAGGTATCCTGGTGGAAGATTATCTTTACGTCAGTTTTTCCAAACTGCGGCCAGAATCTGCCCGCTACGCTAATGCTCTGGATCAGGGCTTGCGCCTGATACGGGCGAATGGCGCGTATGCAGCGATAGAAAGAAAATGGGCCAGGCCCGAGCCTTGACGCCTGCGGCGCGCTGCTGGTCAGCGTGCGAGGGAAATTCTTGCGCTACAATGGGCATTCCATTTTTTTGCACACTCATTTGCCATGACATCAGCTTACCGCAAGTTCGCCCAGCCACAATTGTCCGAAGCCAGCATACAGGCCGTGGTCGAGGTGCTGCGTTCCAACTGGATTACGACCGGCCCCAAGGTCGTCGAACTGGAGCAGGCACTCTCGCAGACCTTTGGTAATCGCCCGACCAGGCTGCTGACCTCGGCCACCGGTGCGATGGAAGTGGCACTGGCACTGTGCGATATTGGCGAGGGTGATGAAGTCATCACTTCTGCACAGACTTTTTTCTCTGCCATGAACATGATCGTCAAATGCGGTGCCAAGCCTGTCTTTGTTGATTGCGATCTGGTCACCCGTGCTATCGATCTGGCCCAGGTTGAAGCCGCCATCACACCCAGGACCAGGGCCATCATGCCCACGCATTTTCCTGGCGCATTGGGTGACATGGATGCGCTATATGCACTGGCAAAAAAATATCAGCTACGCGTGATCGAGGATGCTGCCCTGGTACAGGGTTCCAAATGGCAGGGCCAGCCGGTAGGTTCATTTGGTGATATTGCCATCTTCAGCTTCCACCCAAATAAAAACATGACCACGATAGAAGGCGGTGCCATCGTCGTCAATGATGAGGCAGAAGCGCAACGCGTAGATATCCTGCGCTTTCACGGCATCAGCAAATTGCCAGACCAGACCCGTGATGTGGTAGAGGCCAGCGGCAAATTCAATATGTCAGACGTTTCTGCTGTAATAGGCCTGCACCAGTTGACCCAGTTCGACGAATTCATGGCACAGCGCGAGGTATTGGCCGAGCGTTATTTCACCAGCTTCCCGCAAATTCCTGGCGTCATATTACCACCGCAAGGCCAGCCCGGGCAGACCTGGGGTATGTTCTGCATCCTCATCCCGTATGAAAACTTTGGCCTTACCCGCAGCAGTTTCCGCGCCGCCCTGCATGAGGCGGGCATAGGTACGGGTGTCTCTTATGAAGTCTGCCACCTGACTACCGTGGGCAAAAGTTTTGGCTATCGCGAGGGCATGTTCCCGAATGCGGAACGCATCGCCCACGAGACAGTGACCCTGCCTTTGCATGTAGGTTTGACAGTGGGAGATGTGGATGAGATTTGTGCGGTGGTGAAGAGGGTGTTGCTGGGGTGAGTCAGGGGACGCAATACGTGTGGTGGCGCATTGCGTTGGTTCAGTTAGCTGTCAAACTGTTTTACCTTTACTGCAAAGTTTCAATCCCCCACATCCTTATGCTTCTCCGGCGCATCCGGCACCGCCACTCTTTGCCCATCCACACCTGCCTTGCTGAGCTGGCCTTTTTCCCAGAACAGCATTTCACCCTTGACGCCGCCCTTGATGCCTGAGTCTATGGAAATGACTTTGCCCTGGTAGTGGGAATACACACCATCCATGGTGGTATGGCCGACGACGATGCGGCTGAGCTTGAGTTGTTGCAGGACTTTATAGAGATCATTCGCAGGCAAGACCGGGGCATGGAAATAGCCGCGATACCAGAGCGGGCCGACGCTGCCATATAACCAGCTGAGCACATCGTCAGTCTTGACTTCTGCCTTGCTCAGCCCCAGGGTGGCGCGGTACTTTTCATTGATTTGTGGCAGACTCATATTGAGGCTGGCGTAATCAGGATGCAGGCCGCCATGTATGAACAGCATGTCGTTGACCTGGAGGATGACGGGCTTGCTGCGCAGCCAGCGACCCAGTACGCTGCTGTTGTCAAACATTTGCTGGTAGCTGGTATTCAAATGCCGGGCGACGCTCGCATATTTCTTATTCAGGTAACGCACGTCACCCGCCATGGAAATGGCTTCATGGTTACCCAGTAGCAGATGCACCGCACCGCCAGCGGCGCTGGCCTGGGCTTCGAGTGCATACAATAGCCACAATGCCTCGGTGACCTGGGGGCCGCGGTCCAGCACATCACCCGCGATGACGAGGTGGCCTTTGCCAAAAGTCCATTGCCATTCCTGGTTGATGATGCCATTGGCCTGCAAGAGTTTGAGCATGAGCTCAAACTGCCCATGAATATCACTGATGGCAGCGACTTTGTCTGCCTTGAATTTGATCGTGAGCGGGAAGGCGGTTTCTGCCGGACGTATCGTCAAAACTAGCGGATAACCACAAGGGGCAGGCAGTTTGACCTGGGCGGACTTGGCAAAGCTTTGCTTGCGTAACTGGTCATTGCAGATCCAGCTGACATCCAGGCCAGCTTTGCCTGGCTGCGCTGGTGACTGGTAGACAGCGTAGGGACCGTCATTGATGCCTGTGATATTAGTGACACTAGTGGCAGCAGTTTGTGCCTGCGCTGTGATCGCCAATACCAGACTGCCGACCATGGCAGCCAGACCGCGCCGTATGCTGACATGCAGGTGTGCTGGCGCTGAGTATGATAAAGCTGGCATGCTGGAAAAATTCTTGTTTAGTTTTTCAAATAATAAACCTGACCCTGGTAAATATCGGGCTTGGCCTGATCATTTTTCAAGGCAGGCAAGACCAGCTTGGGTGGCCAGGAGCCGATTTGCCATTCACTCGACAAAGTCACGGCTTGCTGTATGTCTTCGGTTTTCAGGCGAAAGGCCAGACCGAGTTTTTGTTTATTGGGCATGTCTTGCATTTCTTTTTCGGCATCAAGTTTGTCAGCGATGCTGAAATACAGATAGGCGCGCGGTAAGTCTGGCGTGACGCCATTGCCTTCGCTATAGATATTGCCCAGCCAGGCAAAGGCGCGGGCATGCCCCTGGCGGGCAGCTTGTGCCAGCAAGTTGATGGCGAGGTTGACATCGCGTGGCATGCTGGTGCCGGATAGGTATTGGGTCGCCAGATAAGTTTGTGCCTGCGGATGCCCCTGATTAGCGGCCTCACTGGCATAGATATTGGCGACACGCTGATTAACTTCTGTACCCAGGCCCAGGGCAAAAATACGCGCCAGACGGAATTGGGCTTCGGCTTCATGCTGGTCCGCTGCAGCCCTGTACAAGGCTGTGGCTTGCACCATATCCTTGGGCAGGCCCATGCCCATTTCATGGCAGATACCGAGTGTTACCTGGGCACTGGCCATGCCGAGTGCGGCCGCTTTTTGATACCAGGTTATGGCTTGCGCCATGTCCTTCTCGACTCCTAGGCCCAGGCGATAGCCTTCTGCCAGGTTGAATTGTGAACTGGCATTGCCAGCTTCGGCGGCTTTGCGAAACCAGGCCATGGCCTTGGCCTCATTTTTGTCCGGACCTTTGCCGCTCAGGTACATGCTGCCCAAATTGTGCTGTGCTGCTGCCTCGCCATTTTCAGCCCGTTGACTCCAGTCCTGGAAAGCCAGTGCAAAATTACCTTCCCGAAAGGCAGTGGCTGCCACGTCTGGTTTGGCGGCTGCTGCGGTGACAGCGGCATTGGCCATCATTAGCTGGGTGGCGAGGAGAGTGGCAAAGAGTGTGGATTTCAACATGAGTGGTCATTAATTCGAGCAGACTAGGACGGCAGGTGCCTGGATTCATTCCAGGATGGAAGCGCTAGTGTAATTCATCTTGTGCTGCACTGGTAAATTCAGCGTTGAGCCAGGCATCTGGTATGCCGGCCAGGGCGCGCTGAGTCCTTCATTTTCACTGCCAGTATATTTGCAAGTGGTGCGCATGGTGAACCCTACTGGACTGCAGCATGCTATTGCCTAGATATCCTCTAATCCTTCACCTTCCAGCAACTGCTGCCACTCCTCCGACCAGGCCAGCAAAGGCAGCATGGCCTGCACCAGACTTAGTCCTGAAGGGCTGAGACAATAACCGCCCGTGGCCGCCATTTCTATGATGCAGGTTTCGCGCAGTTCGCGCAGGCGCTGGTTCAGTACCGTGGGTGACATGGCGTCGCAGCGGTCGCGCAATTGCCGGAAACTCAGGGGTTCGCCACGCAGCTCCCAGATCATGCGCAATGCCCAGCGCCTGCCCAGTAAATCCAGTAAGGCCATGATGGGGCGACCACTCTGTGATCCTCTGACAGCTTGCCTGGGTTTGGGTGTAGTCATATATTCTCCTTGCGCTACATTAAGTGTAG
The DNA here is from genome assembly GCF_049340425.1 of Undibacterium sp. JH2W. NCBI lineage: Bacteria > Pseudomonadati > Pseudomonadota > Betaproteobacteria > Burkholderiales > Oxalobacteraceae > Undibacterium > Undibacterium sp. JH2W. The sequence continues at coordinate 63,271 of NZ_JBMPOT010000019.1, forward strand.
CGTTATGCTACTAATAATGTAGCGACTGATGAATTGTAACATTGCGGGATAGACAAGCGGGCAAGTGGCTGCTTAGCGTTGCCGCGTAATCTTTACCAGGAGAACTTGATGTCCATGACCAGAATTGCTCCACTAGAGCCGCCGTACGAAGCAGAAGTCGCCGCGGCGTTTGAACGTATCATGCCGCCCGGGATGCCAGCCTTGAAATTATTTCGTACCCAGGCGCATAACAAGAGAGTATTGCAACGCATGCTTGCCGGTAATTTGCTGGATAAGGGCAGCATTGATTTGCGCGAACGTGAATTGATTATCTTGCGTACTTGTGCGCGCTGCGGTTCAGAATATGAGTGGGGTGTGCATGTTGCTTTGTTCGCAGAAAAAGCTGGGTTGACGAAGGTGGACATCGCCGCCAGTCTGCGTGCAGATCCTGATCTTAGCCTGTTGCCTGCCAAAGAAATTTTATTGTTCAAGGCAGTGGATGAATTGCATGACAGCTCGGGCATCAGCGATGCTTTATGGATGGCATTGACACATTATTACAGTTCGGCGCAGATACTTGAAATCATCAACCTGACAGGTAACTATCATACCGTTTCTTTCATTTGCAATGCCGCCATTGTGGAACTGGAAAGCTATGCCCCCAGATTTGCTCAGTTCAGATAACGCGCATGTCACAACATGTCACTGTTGCTGTGATCTGGATTGCGATAAACTATTCATGCATCCCCATTCAACTGAGTAGTCAGGTGTCGCTGTATGGGGCACAATTTCCATGTCATTGCAGATGTTGACAAGAGCGAGTGCAAAATGAATTCAGATCACGCTTTGGACGGTTTTCGTCTGGTGGGGATAGGCAGCGGATTCAAGAGTGAAGTTTGTGACATGATCGCTGAATCCCAGTTATTTGCCGATTTGGACTGGAAAGATATCCAGGCCCTGGCTGAGTATGTGCAATGCTATGAAGTCTCAAGTGGCACCGTGGTATTCAAGGAAGGTGAATCTGGCACCTATATGTTCTTGCTGGTAAAGGGAGAAGTTGAAATTCTCAAGACTGGTCAGGATGGTGCTCTGCACCGCATGGTCCTGGTCACGCACGGCAAGATCGTCGGTGAAATGTCCATCATAGACGGTGAAAAGCGTTCAGCAACTTGTGCCGCCACCCAGACCAGTATCCTGCTCTTGCTGACTAAAGACCACTACACCCGCATCATCAAGGAAAAGCCGGTGCTGGCCGTGCATATACTGGCAAGGCTGGCTAAACTGATGAGCCAGCGTTTGCGTAGCGTGAGCGGGCAACTGGTAGAATATCTGTGAGCATAGTGAGCGGCTGCAGGCAGGCCATAGTTCACAGCTATTGTCCCGTGTCATCGCTCAATTGATTTTCTTGCCACCTCATCCTCACTGTCAGCATACAGCCTGCCTATCTTTTGAAATTCATCGCTGATGAGTAAAAATGCATCGACCATGTCCGGGTCGAAGTGTCGTCCACGGCCTTCCCTGATGATGTCTACCGCCTGAGTGTGTGGGAAAGCTGGTTTGTAGACGCGCTTTGAGATGAGTGCGTCATACACGTCAGCAAGGGCCATCAGGCGTGCCGGGACGGGGATATCATCTCCCGCCAAACCCAGGGGATAACCGCTGCCATCCCATTTCTCTTGATGGCTATGGGCAATCTCAAGCGCACATCGCAAAAAACTGCTGGGGGTGTGCAGCAGCTTTTCTGCGGTGGCGATGGTGTCACGTCCCAGGACCGTATGAGTTTTCATGATTTCAAATTCTTCCGGGGTCAATTGGCCGGGTTTGAGCAAGATACGGTCAGGGATGCCGACCTTGCCTATATCATGCAAAGGGGCAGACTTGAATAGCGTTTCTATCATTTCGTCGCTGAGTATTTCACAAAATCGCGGATGCGATTGCAAGGTCTTGGCCAACAGGCGCACATAATGCTGGGTGCGGCGTATGTGGTTGCCAGTCTCATTGTCGCGTGTCTCGGCCAGTGATGCCATGGCGATGATGGTGACATCCTGGATGACTTGCACTTCACGGGTGCGGCGCATGATTTCCTGTGACAAAAACGCATTCCTGTCGCTTAAAAAATCTGCTGCTGCTTTCAGCTTCAGATGGGTCTTCACTCGTGCATGCACGATGGCAGGTGAAATGGGTTTGACGATGTAATCAACTGCACCTGCGTCCAGGCCAGCTTGCTCATCTTCCATGTCGCCCATTGAGGTAAGGAAGATCACGGGAGTTTCCGCAGTCCTTGCGTTACTTTTCAGCTGACGGCAAACTTCAAGGCCACCTATGCCAGGCATCATGACATCCAGCAAGACTAAATCTGGCAAGGGCTGGCTGGCAAGGATTTCCAGCGCACGCTCCCCGCTATTGGCGACCTTGACGACATACTTATCCTTAAGCAAACCAGTCATCAGTGCGAGATTTTCCGGTGTGTCGTCGACGATCAATAAGGTCTGACGCTCACCTTCGGCGTACTTGGTATTCATGGTTCCTCCAAAACAATGGCAGGCTCAGTGTTGTTGTACTGCAATTGCTCCAGGGCAGCAACGAAATCGAAATTGGTGATCGCCCGGTCAAATTCACGGGCCTTTTCATCGATAAACAAGCTGCAGATTTTTTTTGCGTGTTCCAGGTAATAGGCAACCGCCTCACCATCACTATTCCGCAGCAATGTTTGCAAGTGGTGTAAATGCTGCGCGGCATCTGTATCTGCAATAGTATCGTGTAGAGGCTGCCCAGTTTTGCTCAAGGCTGCATTGAGTGCCCTTAGTGCAGATGTTAATTCGCTATCGAAATTCATGACTGCACTGCCAAGTTCGCTACGCGAACGTATCGCAGATTCAAGCGCAGTTGCGGCTGCCTGCAGATTGTGCAAGCCTGTAGAGCCAGCGAGTCCCTTCATGGTATGCGCGATACGCTCGGCAGTTTGCAGGTCGCTGGCTTGCAATGCTGCCGTCAGGCGTGCTGTGGCGTCGGCTTCCTTGTCAGCAAAGTGTCGTAACAGGCTTATATAGAGTTGTGGATTGCCGCCTGTATGTCGCAAACCAGAGGCTTGGTCCAGTCCGTCAATATGCGGCAGCATACTGTGCTCTTCTTGCTTTGGCTGTATTGCGATTGCACTGGGGGTGGTTTCCGCCACTTTGATCCAGCGCGCCAAGGTTTCGAACATGGATGGCGGGTCTATAGGTTTGACAATATGATCAACCATGCCAGCTGCCAGGCAGCGTTCGCGCTCTACATCCAAGACGTGCGCAGTCATGGCAATGACAGGCAAGCTGTTAAAGCGGGCATCTGCACGTATCAACTTGACGGCTTCTATGCCATCCAGCTTAGGCATCTGCACATCCATCAGGACGGCATCGTACACTGCCGGGCCTGCTGCCTTGAGCATATCAATTGCTTGCTGGCCATCGTTGGCAATATCTATCTGGGCACCGGCACTTTCCAGCAATTCTGTGGCAATTTGCTGATTGATTTCATTGTCTTCTGCCAGCAATAATCTCACGCCGCGCAGTATGGGGGCAGCATCCAGGAAGTGCATGGACTTTGGCGGCATGCCAACTGGCAGCCCAAACAAACCAAGGATGGTATCGAGGAGTGATGACTGGCTGACAGGCTTGACGAGGAAAGCATTAATTCTTGCCTTCTCGCTTTGGGCGCGTACATCGTCTTTGCCAAAAGCGGTCACCAGGACTATGCGTAGCCTGGTACTCAGGCTTTTCAGGCGGCGGGCTGTTTCTATGCCATCCAGTTCGGGCATTTGCCAATCTATAAAGGCGACATCGAAGGGATGATCCAGCTCGGCTTGCTGTACTGCTGTGATGGCATCTTGCCCGGAAGCGACGGTGCTGACAGCAAATTCCAGGGCATTGAGCTGGGTCGACAGAATTTCGCGTGCCGAAGCATTGTCGTCCACGACCAGCATGCGCAGACGTTTGAAGTCTTCAGGTAGCGACTGGCGCTGTTGCGGCGTCGCGCTTGACAGGCCCAGCCATATGGCAAAGCTAAAATTGCTACCGCGCCCAGGCAAAGAGTCTACGTGTATAACACCACCCATGAGTTCAACCAGGCGCTTGGCTATCATCAAACCCAAACCGGTGCCACCATATTTGCGGGTGGTTGAGCCATCTGCCTGGGTAAATGCCTGGAACAAACGTGCCAGCTGTTGCTCATTCATGCCTATGCCGCTATCACTGACTTCAAAGCGCAACTGCAATTTGTCACCAAACTGTTCCAATTTGCGCAAAGCTATAGCTACTTGTCCATGTTCAGTGAATTTGACTGCATTGTTGACCAGATTGACCAGTATCTGGCTCAGGCGCAACTGGTCACCGACGAGTTGCTGAGGGATGTCGGGGGCAATATCGATAAGGAATTCCAGACCCTTGTCAGCCGCTTTTTTTGCCACCAGGGAAGAGACATGCGCCAGTACTTCATCCAGGGAAAAGTCCTCCGTTTCCAGGTCCAGCTTGCCTGCCTCGACTTTGGAAAAATCAAGTATGTCATTGATGATGCCCAGCAAGGAAGTGCCTGCATTGTGGATCTTGGCGACATAGTCAGCTTGCCTGGCAGTGAGTTCAGTCTTCAGGGCCAGATAAGACATGCCTATGATGGCATTCATGGGCGTGCGTATCTCGTGGCTCATATTGGCCAGGAACATGGATTTGGCTTGCGTTGCCTGCTCGGCCATGTCCTTGGCCTCATGCAATTCTTCATGTGCCTGTGCCAGTCGCACATACAGCATGCCATTTTCCAGCAGCAGCACGACCAGAACGAAATTGGCTGCCAGTAAGCCATAGATGCGGCCTGCATAAAAGCCCAGGTCGAAGCGCCCGCCATTAAGGACGGCAGAGAGCGCAATATCAAATAACCAGGAGATCATCACTACCATCAACCACAAATCGAGCACGGTGCGGGGCTGGCGTCGCCACAGCAAGAGTAGTGCTACCAGACTCAGTGCCCAGACGCAAGAGACGGTGACGAGCATGACGGACGTATGCTGGTTGCCCTGCATGATCCTGGGCAAATAGTCTTGCCCCGCCGTGGTCAGCAGCGTGAAGCCGCAAACCGCGGCAATCACGGCGATGCTGCTTGCCAGCACAAGCGCGCCGGGATGCATATGTGTTTGTACTTGGCCTGCATGTTCTTTATGGAACGCATAGGCAATCACGATCAAGGGAAAGCCACCATGCCACAGCATATACATCCAGGCCGTGGTCTGCGGGCCTGCACCCAGCAAACCATGTTCAGCAAACAGGCCAGGAAAACTCAGTGCATGCGCCACCGCCATGGCTGCAGTAAACAAATAGGCATTGGCCAGTATCAGTAAGGCTCTGGATTTTAAAATCGCGAATTGACCAAAGAGGAGTACAGCAGTCACCAGATCGCTGACAACCAGCGCAGCCTGGTAGGCTGGAATAAAAGCCCAGACCTTGGTCAGCGCCTGTTTGGCATAAGGCACTACTGCCACAAAGATCAGTGTAGAAACTAGAATCACCGCCAGCGCAAGGCGGCGCTGGGCAAGTGTTGCTGGCATCGTGGACAAGAATACAAAATTCTTGCCTGCCACTGGCTGCGTCCTTTCTGTCAGCACCATTGGCTCCCCAAATGCGCTTATGACTATCTTTTACCAAGAACCAATTTGCACTTGAGACGACAGTAAGTTTGGCAGTGCAAGCAGGCTCACAATGAATGTCATCATTGTTGACGACCAGATTACCTTAAATTTTAATCAAGATATACAAAGATCATTGTAGAAATGATATTTCAATAATGCAAGCCTTGCCTGAGTATCGCGATAGAATTTGTTGTACTTTCGTTAGTAAGTATGTATTCGGTGATGACCAGTAACACATGGCTGATTTGGTGGTGTGCCTGGTAATCAGATTCATGTAGGCGTATCCATCTCATCCCAGGCCGCATTTTCAAAATGCACCAGCCAGTTCAAGGCATAATGTCTTTCATAGATGACGCCAGCATCGAGGTCTTGCGGCAGCGTCTCTTTCTTCATCCTGGTCTGGCGTACCAGCCAGTGCAGGCGGTAATGCAAGTCCAGGGCATCGAGTATCTGGCTGGCCGGGCGCGTGCTGGCTTTTGCCAGTGTGCCTTCAAAATCCAGATTCATCATGGTGCGGGCGATCAGAGGCACGTCGCAAATTGCATCGGCAAATACCAATTCATCCTGCAAGCCCAATACCCATTCCAGTACATACAAGGATTCATAGCGCCAGGCAAACTGGGGCAGGACATTATCCCCAGGTTCTTCTGTTTCCAGGAACTCACGCTCGCTGGGGGATAACCAGGCATGCACCTGGGGGAAGCGCTCAGTCAATTCATGCGAGGGTATAGGCTGATGGGTAGCCACCGATTCGGCGCGCAAGGCAACCACGTACAAAGCCAGCGCCCGCCCCAGTATTTCTGCAACTGGGCGCAATTGCAATTCTCTTTCGCTGACCAGTGGTGGCAAGTGCGCAGGGACTGCGATGCCTTTATCTGTCAAAAAATTATCGGTACGTGCTTTTCTTTGCCAGGCCAGCGCAGGATAAGGGACGGCAGCGCCGGTTTCCATACTGCCGTCAGTCTCTGCCAGCAAAACAAAACCATGGGGGTCACGGATATCGCCATCCTGCATGAATACGATGGCATTGGCTGCCACTGCCCAATCAGAAAAAGCATCCAGCTGACTCTCGTCTATCCACAGACTGACTTGCTGTTGCACGCGCTGTATATGGCGCATCACATGATAACGCTGATGCGTCATCTGCCCATCGCCACGCTTGAGCACATAGCCGATAAACCCTTGCAGATGGCCCTGCATTTCAGGGTCGTGTAAATCGCGCAGGCTATTCAATTGATGGGGGAAATTCAGCGCCGGTATTTGTGCGCATGTGCAATACGCATTGATCAAAATACTGCTGGCACTGTTGATATCTATCTCTTGTGCAAAGGCAGATGCTGCCGTGTTTTCCACAACACTTGATATACCTTCATTGACAGGTTTTCCGGAAATTATATTCTTTAAAATTTTCAGCATGATGTGGATAAAAAATGGGCCAGTATTGCCATGCTGAAGGCTGATTTTTGCAGATCTGCTCTATCATGGCACGCAATGAAAGGCGGTAGGATAAGAGCAAAGTCTAAGCAGGGGGAGTGCTTTTACAAGTCGAAACAGAATTGGATTGGGGCAATGGAAATGATGAGAAATATCCTTTGCGAGGACCTGAAGCAGTACAACATAGCCCATGAATTATAAGTTTGCAGATGGTGACCACAGATGTTGCATTCAATGCCCACCCTCAACCCGGAATACCTCTAGCGGAGGCGCTTCACCTGGCAGCCACTTTTGATGGATCTTTTGAAAGCTGCCATCCTTCTTCATTTGCCGCAAGGCGTTTTCCCACAGGCTGATCGTTGTTGCCGGGGTTTTTAAAGAAAAGGCCAGGTACAATTCCAGGCTGTCGAGCACCATGACTTCTTCTACGTCAGCAGCAGTGCGGCCACTTTCCTGCAAGATGGAATTCACGGCAAGACTACCTTCTACCCACAGATCAAAACGATAGGCAAACAGCATCTTCGATGAATTCAAAGGCGAGTCAGCCTGTGCCAGATTGAGGAAGCCTTTCTTTTTGGCTGCGTCGGCAAAGATGCTACCACGATAAGCGCCGACCGGTAATTTGTAGATATCGTTATCCAGTGCCTTCAGCCTCGCTGCTTCACCCTTGCGGGTGTAGACGGCAGTTTTGGAAATGGCGATAGGTCCCAGCATATGCATGAGTTTTTCGCGCTCTGGCGAGCGGCCCAAGCTGAACAGCATCACGTTTTCATCTTCCAGCACTGCTTTATAACCACGTGCCCAGGGCACCAGCTGTATGTTTTCCTTGCTGCCGGTCAGCGCCTGCAAAGCCTTGACCATGTCGACTGCCATGCCATCAATACCAGTCTTGGTCTTGAAGTTCATGGGTGGCCAGTCTTCGGTGTAGATGCTCAGTTTTTGTGCTTGCACCATGGTGCTGAGCAGGCATAACAGGCAAACCAGTATCAGCACGAATAGCCTTCGCAAGTACGCTTGCTGGCAAGGCAGAGATGAGTAGACAGGAACTGGCATGTTTTCCCTTGGATGCAGTAAGCCTCAGCATGAATATATGTTGAATAGTACGCCCGTGCCTGAAGCTAGCAAATACTCTTGTGGCTTTTTCCTGGGACAGGAAACGATGTTTTACTTTATTCTTGTCTAAATTGCATGCGACCAGGTTGCTAATGACTTAGCTTACCGCAGGGGAAGAGAAAGCCAAAACTAAGTCAGGCTATCGAGATGCGTTGTGATTGCCACATGGGCAATCAAATCCAGAGCAGGCCTGGACTTGCCCTGTTTGTCTGTCCACACCTTGGGTGTCAATGCGCCCGACAAGGACAAACTGTCGCCATCGCCCAGCGTCAGTAAAGTCTCGCGCACCTTGTCATTGAAGGCGATGACATTGCAGATGATGAAATCACCATCATCCGTGGATGCCTTCACCTTGCAGGTGACATAAACAGAACCATTTTGTCCTGCGCGTTCTTCGACCTGGCCGTAAATACGTCCGGCTATGAGTGCGTCTATCATGATATTTTTCTTTGTTATTTGAATTCTATATGGCGCTTGCCATAGTTAAGCCACGCGCACCAGGCTGCTGCCGCTTGCCGTTCTTTGCACCAGTATACGGGTTGAGATGCGTTCCGTCATTTCCTGCACATGCGATATGACACCAACCTTGCGGCCCTGGGCTTGCAGACTGTCCAGGGCATCCATGGCGATGCTGAGCGTATCGACGTCCAGGCTGCCGAAACCTTCATCGATAAACAAGGACTCGACCTTGACGCGATTGCTCGACAGCGAAGCCAGGCCCAGCGCCAGCGCCAGCGATACCAGGAAGGATTCACCACCAGACAAGGAATACACGGAGCGACGTTCTTCTCCCATGTCCTGGTCCAGCACCATCAATGCCAGGCTGTCAGTGATGCGTTGCAGGCGGTAGCGGCGTGATAACTGTTGCAAATGCTGGTTGGCATAAGCCAGCAAGACATCCAGCGTGGTTTGCTGGGCATAGTTGCGGAATTTCTTGCCATCGGCGGCGCCTATGAGTTCATTCATTTGCGCCCATAGCCTGGTGCTGGCTTCCTGTTCTTGCATACTCAGTATCAAGGCATGGGCTTGCTGGTGGCGTGCATCATCTTGCGCCAGGATAAGCTGGTACTTGCTGCATTGCTGCTGTGCTTGCCGGTGTTCGACTTGCAATTTATCCAGCAGGGTTTGCAGTTGATCTCGCTGGTCTGCCACTTGCTCATCTGCTGAATCTTTAGCGGGAGTAGCCAGCATATCGAGGGCGGCTGGAATTTGCTGCTGATGCTGTAATCTTTGCTGGCGGCGCTCTTGCAATATCGTCGCTGCTTGTTGACTGGCTTCGGCCAGGGTTTGCAGCGCCTGGCGTTCAGCCTTGAGCCAGTCTGCATCGTGACTGAGCAGGCTGTGCAAGTCAGTGAGTGTCAGTGCGTCTTCCTGCGTGGCGGCCTTTTCTGCCAACCACGTCTGTAGTTGCTCATGCGTTGATTCCAGGGCCGCCTGGTCCTGCTTCAAACGCTCGCGACCGAGTCCCAGCATTTCCGTCAGACGCAGCATTTGCTGGCGGCTGGCATCATGCGCCTGGATTTGCTGGCTGACTTGCTGCTTCGCATGCTTGATTGCGGCAGTTAATTCAGCTTCCACTACTTGCACCGCACGTCCGCCAAACAGTTGTGATCTCTGCTCCTGCTTTTGCCTGAGTTCAGTATCAAGGCTGCCAAATTGCGTGCTGGCTGCAAGTGCCTGTTCTTCAGCCTGCAATTGTTGTGCAGCAAATTGCCTGACTTCCATATGCATGCTGGCGAGAGCTTGTGTCAATTGTGTGTGGCTGTTTTGCTGTGTCTGCCATTGCTGCACATGGCGTGCGCAATTTTGCTGGAACTCTTGCGGTGCTGCTTGCCAGGCTTCTCGCCAGTGATTGCTATCATCGCCATCATCGGCCTGAGCAGGGAAAGCGGCTTCCAGCTCATCGAGTGCATCGCTCAATTGCTGGCGAACCTGCGCTGACTGTTGCTTGAAATTATCCTGTTCAGTTTCCAGTTTCTCCAGCATGGCAATGGCATGCACATGCGCATCTTTGAGGGTTTGATGCTGGAGCCTTGCTTGCTCCCATGCAAGTTGCGCGGCATCCCTGGCTTTGATGGCCAGATGGCTGGCGCTCTCATTCGCGTGCAGTTGTGCCAGCTCTTGTTGCAAGTCTGTTTGCGCCTGTTCCAGCCATGCCTGAACATCCGCATTTCCCTTGGAATCTACTGCCAACGGGTGCTGTTGCCATTGCTGTTCCAGCTTACCGAGATTGTCGCGCAACTGCTGGAGTTCGGCAGTTTGCGCTTCAATTTGCCTGCTTTGTTGCTGCCCCAGGCTGGTGGCGGTGGCGAATTGCTGGTGCGCCTCTTGTTCTGCCTGGCGACATTGTTGTACCTGCAGTTGCAATTGCCCCAGCAGTTTGTGCAATTGCGGGTCCTGGCTTTTATACGGATGCTCATGCGAGCCACAGACAGGGCAGGGGGTATCCTCTTGTAAATTGGCGCGCAGGTCTTCTACGCTGGCATTGCAGGCTGCTTGCGCAAATTGCCAGCCCTGCTCTGCCTGTGCCAGGGCAGCAGTCAAGGCCGGTAATTGCTGCTGCGCTGTCGCAGCTGTACGCATAGTCATTTGCCAGGTTTGCTGCAAGCTGCTTAATTGCGCCTCCAGCGCTGTTGCTCGATTAAACTGCTCCTGTAAATTGAGTTGCAGAGTGCTGGCACTGCTTAATTGCTGGCGTCTGTTGTCGACTTGCTGGCGCTGCGCTTGCAACTTGACTATGTCATATTGGTTTACTGATGCATGGCTTTGCTGGCGCAAGGCCTCGGCGTTTTGCAGGCTATCGGCACTGGTTTGCAATTTGCCTGTCTGGGTTTGCAGTAATTGCTCCTGATTCTTGCTTTTGCTATGCAGCTCAGTGAGTTGCAGGCGCAGGTTTTGTTGTTTGCCAAACAGGTTCGTGGCTTGCTTCAGCAATTGCTCCCAGGCTGGCCAGTTCATGGCCAGGCTTTGCAGGCTTTCATGTTGTTCCAGCCATAGTATATTTTCTTGCTGTCTCTTTTGTAGCTGTAATAATTCTTCTTGCTTGTTTTTGTGCTGCTGGCTCAATTTGAGCAAACTATCTTGCGCCTGGGTTTTGGCTATGTGTGCAGACTGATGGCTGGTTTGCAAAATGCTGATGCCAGCATCCAGGGCCTTGGCCATATCCAGGCTTGCAGTGGCGGCAGCTTGCGCTTGCTCGGCTTGCAGTAACTTGCTTTGTGCCAGTGCCGCGGCGAGCTGCATGGCTTGCTCGGCCTGCACCGAGGTTTGCAGTTTTTCTTCGCTCTCACCCAGATGCAACTGGCTGCTCTTGATGGCTGATTCCAGCCTTGCTTGCTCCAGCAGCAAAGGTCGGGCGGTTTGTACGGCATCAATTTTATGCACATATTCCAGCCGTGGCTGGGCTGCGGCCAACTCTTGTTCGCGTATTGCTACAGTGTTGACGGCGGCTTGTACACTGGCTTCTAGCTTATGTTCTTCCTGATGCCATTGCAGATGGGTTTTGACTGCGCCAAGGCGGGCGTCCAGTTGTATCATCTGCTGACTGGCTTGCTGCAATTCTGCTTCTTGCTGCTGACGTTCTTCAGTACTCAGGGGTTTATTATCGGCCAGCCTTAGATGGAATCTGTCCAGGGCTTCATTTTCCTGTTTGGCACGGGCAAAAGCACGTTTCGAAATCTGCCCGTAGATGAGGCTGCCCGTCAGGGTTTCCAGCAACTCACCGCGGTCGCCATCATCTGCTTTTAAGAAGCTGGAAAACTCATTTTGTGCGAGCAGCACTGCGCGGGTAAATTGTTCAAACTCCAACCCCAGTCGCTTGACGATTTCCAGCTTGACCTCGGTCTTGGTGCCGCCTATAGGGAGCAAGGCGGGCAGTTCTTTTAAACTCATGCTGGTTGACTGGAGTTTGCCACCTGGCTTACCATACGAGCGTCTGACCATCCAGCGTGCGCGGTAGGTTTTGCCATCGGTGCCAACAAAGTCAACCTCGGCATAGCCGTCAGCAGTGCCTCGGCGCAAAAGATTACCGGTATCTTGCTGGGAAATCAGTTCACCGCCATCGGGCAGGTTTTTCCCCATACTCGCTTTGACCAGGCGCGGCGTATCGTCATACAAGGCCATGCACATGGCATCAAGCAAAGTACTTTTACCCGCACCGGTAGGGCCACTGATGGCGAAGAGTCCGGCGGATTGCAAGGGCTCTTGCTCAAAGTCGACTATAAACTCACCCGCGAGTGATGCCAGGTTTTTGCCGCGTATGGCCAATATCTTCATAGCCCATCCTCACGGCTCAGCAATAATTCATGAAAGGCTTGCAGCATATTGTCAGGGGTGGCTTGCTGGTATTTATCCTGATACAGGCGCTGGAAAATATCTTCTGGCTGGAATTTTTCCAGGCTGGCCAGTTCAATATCCGTTTGGCTGTGCTCAGACCTGGTTTTGCTGGCAAAGCTGGTATCGATTTTAGCCAGACGTACGGGTTTGCCTTCAAGTGCGGCTTCTATGCTGGCGCGCAAACCAGGCTCTGGTGCATCGAGCCTGACGCGCACTTCCAGGAAAGGGTGATAACTGGCGTCGGTTTGCACAGGCAAATCCAGATGTGTTAGCGCTGCCAGCACGGTGGCCAATGGTGCCGGCTGTCTCGGTATGCGCAATAATTCTATGGCACGCGGCACATGCAGAGGCGTAATCTGGCTGACTTGCTCACCCGATAGATCCACACATAAGACTTGATGCTGATAATCGACTTCGGCAAACGACATGGGCAGGGGGCTGCCGCAATAACGTAAATGTTCTTGTTTGCCGACTTTTTGCGCCATATGCAAATGACCCAGGGCGGCATAGGCGATATTGCTATCAAAGATATTTGCCGACAAGGCTTCCGTCCCACCGATGACGATGCGCCTTTCTGAATCTTCAGAAATCTCCCCGCCCACCATATGACAATGGCCCATGGCGATGATGGCCTGGCCAGGCTGGCGCAGGCTCAGTGCATATTGCATGGCATCTGCATATAGTCGGGCGATGCCTGCCATGTAAGGATCAACTGCAGTTTCCACCCTGGGTACATCGCCAGGACGCAGGAATGGGATGGCCAGGCACCAGGCCACGACCTCGCCAGCACTTCGTAAGGGGACTACCAGTCTGGCGATATCGATGCTGCCATCTGCCATGCGTGGTACAAAGCCGATGATGCTGATACCCATGACATCCAGCAAAGGCGCGGGTGCTTCCAGCCTGCCGGGAGAGTCATGATTGCCAGCGATGATGACAATATTCAATTCAGGCAGCGTGTTTCTGGCCTGCTGCAAAAAACGGTAAAACTGTTTTTGCGATGCGGCGGAGGGATTAGCATTATCGAAGATGTCGCCCGCTATCAGCAGGGCATCGGCTTTTTGTTCTTGCAGTGTAGTGCACAGCCAGTCAAGAAAATGCTGATGTTCCAGCCCGCGTTCGGCGCTATGCAGGGTTTGGCCAAGGTGCCAGTCTGAAGTGTGGATGAAGCGCAAGTGAAGTCCTTAGCCTATGCTTGTGTAGGTGTTAAGCAGGGCAAGTGTAAACGTTTTTAGATGGGGATGAAACTTGATTCAGCTTATCTGCAAGGGCGGCTTAGTCTGACTTTTGTCCGGCCCAGTTCCTGCGCAGTTTGCGCATCTTCAAAATACTGTTGCCCAGGTTTCTGCGCCAGGCATTGTTTTTCACGCACTGGTATTCCACATAATGGGTGACGCTTGGTCCCCAGCGGGTTTTAGAGACATCTTCACCGACCGATAAATTGATGCGCTTGAAGTTTTGCGTATAAGACCACTGTATGATTTCGGCCAGCAAGGTGGTCATGACGCTGTAGCGGGCAAACTGCAGGTCGTAACCTGAATAATATAAATACAGTTCTTCACCCATGGCAAAACCCAGGCGCATAGCGACTACGCGTCCATCCAGTTCCAGGCAAAACAATTGCATGCGGCTGGCGAAGTCGCTCTCCAGCAAGGCAGCCATGAAAGCGCGGTGCTGAGGGGCGGCGAAATAGTCAGGGTGCTCTACGGTATTGGTGGCACCGGCGCGGGCAGCATGCAAAGTGTAGAAGTCATGCAGCAGGGAGCGTATCTCCGCTGCGCCTTGCCAGACTTGCAGGTGCACTTGCAGATTATCGCGTGCCAGCGAGTTATAGCAATGGCGCAGCGATTCTTTGATATTGCGCTTGAGCCCACTCTTGAAATTGGCCCAGTTGTCGCCCAAGTGCAAGATGAAATTGGGTACGTCCCTGGCTTCCAAGGGATGTACAGCAGCATTGCTGGCCAAAAAATGGGCTGCATGCTGTTTGGTATGGATGACCTGGAATTCAGTCAGGCCAAAGGTCTCTTGTCTGGACAAGTCTTCCCATTGCTGCAAGATGGTTTCATCATAGGCGGGCAGTGCCAGTGGTATGCGTATCTCAGTCAGGTTGGGGTCGGCACCAAAGGGGCGCACATAGCGATACATGAACAGGCTATGCAAACCTACATGGGTATTCGTCAAAGGCATGACGGCGACCAGTTGCCCTTCATCGTACAAGGTGCAGATGGCCAACTCATCCTTGTGGTACCAGGATGAATCAGAAAACACTTTCCACCAGGCGCGGTTCCAGTCATAGGTCTGGAAGGGCAAGAGTTGCGGTACTTGTGTTTCCAGCAGACGCCATGAAGCCGCCAAGGCTTCAAACTCTGTTTCTGTACTTACTACAAGTTTTTTTAATTTCGACATCTATGAATAAATCGGGTGACACGCTTACGCATATGAAAAAAACAAATGCGTAGTAATTGTTAAATACCTTGTCGCAAAAAAGTCAGGTTGGGGTTTATCCCACGGAATGCGGCTAATTGCAAGCCTGCATAGGTCTGTATACAGGTATTAGAGCATTTTTACAGGGGATATATGATATTTTATGCAAGAAGAACTTATATTCACGTCAGCTTGTCTGATACTTGTCACTTCTCAAAACAGTTGAAACCCATGCTGAAATTTGCAAAAAAGTTACGAAATTTACTCCCTGTCGCCTTGCTCGGCCTAGCCCATTTACCCATGCAGGCAGCCGAACCGGCACAAGCCATGCTGGATGTCAGCAGGCTGGCCAGTGAAGAAATGGCAGGTCGGGCGACTGAAAGCAAGGGCAGTGCACTGGCGCGTGATTATATAGTCGGCCGTTTGCAGAAAATAGGGCTGACACCTTGCAAGGATAGTTTTGTCCACAAATTTGAATTCCAGACCCGCGAGGGTGTGACGCGCAATGGTCAGAATATCCTGGCTTGTCAATCTGGTAGCATGGCAGGCCACGCAACGGCACCACTAGTAGCCATTACCGCCCATTACGATCATCTTGGTGTCCGTGATGGCAAAATTTTTTATGGTGCTGACGATAATGCTTCCGGGGTGGCTGCAGTATTGGCGATTGCCGATGCCATGCAAAAACAGCCACCGCAGCACGATGTCATGTACATCCTGTTTGATGCTGAAGAGCTGGGCCTCAGTGGTTCACACGCATTTGCCGCCAAACCTGTCGTTGATCTGTGGCGTATAGGCATCAATATCAATTTTGACATGATAGCCCGCGGTGACAAAGGGGAGCTGTACGCGAGTGGCGCTTACCATACACCAGTCTTCAAGGATTTGTTGCTGAGCCTGGATGGCATGCAGGGAATAAAACTCAAATTTGGCCATGACAGGCCAGAGCAGGGACAGGATGACTGGACCAAACAATCAGATCACTTGCCCTTCTTTCTGGCAGGTGTACCGCATATTTATTTTGGGGTGGAAGATCATGCTGACTACCACCAGCCCAGTGATACGGCAGACAAGATCAATCCGCAATTTTATCTGGGCGCAGTGGATTTGTTGACCAAAGCCAGTTATCTGTTGGATCAGGCCATGCTGACGACGGACTTTCGCTTGAAGAATAAAGCAGGACAGACCGCGGCTTTGCAAGAAGTGAGCAAGGGAAGCAAATGAAGGGGAGTAAGTAAAACCAGGATGGTAAATTAGGACTTACGCAAAACCGCCCCAGCTGCGTTGCAGCGCCTGCATTTAGCAAATTAGGTACTAAAGTACTTTCTTCGTCGCTACGGTGTAGTCGGGGGTTCAGACAACATGTTGTCTGCCGACGAAACGAACATCCCCTGTAAGGGATGTTTATTAAGGCGATAGCCTTGCTGGGACAATTTTGCGTAAGTCCTATAAATTTGATTCCAGCCCACGAGAGGCAGGCTGGAATCAAAGAATTGCTGCGGTATAAATTGTTGCTCGCTTACTTAGTCGCGCAATTTCATGACGATACGCAAGACATACCAGAACAGCAGGGCGACGGAAGCAAACAATTCCAAAGACGCACCGACATAACGGTCTTCTGGGTAGTGATGGATGATATTGGATGCATCGTACAGGATGGATGCGCCAGCAACAGCTACCATAGCTACACTAAAGAGCAAGCCAAGCTGGAAGCCAAAAATCATGCCGCAAGCGATCAGGACCAGAGCGACCAGGCCACACCATTTCAAGATGGCACCAAGGAAAGAAAAGTCTTTCTTGGAGACATAGGCGACACCGACCAGACCGACGGTTGCCAACACTGTTACCAGGCCAGCAGTGGCGATAGCACCAGGTGCTACCTGATTGGCGATGTAGAGAATGGGGATGAAGATAATCGCTTCGGCCACAACGTACGCACCCAGTGCCGCATATTGCAGAGGCAGGCTTTCTACCTGATGTGCTGCGCGTGATGCCAGCCAGCCTATCAGCATGAATGCGCCAAGGATGAGAAACCATGGTAAATGACGCATGGCTTGTGCCATGACTTCGGCCATGCCGGATTTGAATAAAATGACTTCAATCGCCGTGAACGCCAGAATCGCGCCACCAAGGTGATTGAAGGTCTTGCTGATAAAACGCTCACGCGCTGGTCCGTAACCTTGCTGGGTGTTTGCCAGTTCCATGGATGTTCCTATCGAGATATGCTGCATGCGCTTTGCGCAACTCTGCCGCTGGGATTAATGAATAAACCTGCAATTAATGCAAGTTGGTTTGGATTTTATATGAATAAGGCGGCGGCAACCTACTAGAGTTTCAAAGTGTTGCAAATTATTGTCAATATGAAAACTATTTGATTTCCAAGAGCATTTCTCTATAGAAATTTCATGAGTAGCGTGTCTGGATTCAAGCTCGCAGATTTCGGTACATTTTGATACATAGAGCTTTCAGCGTGTTTTTTACACAAATAAGCCTGCTACACAGTAGAAAATTGCCTCTTCCCTGCACAAACTTCGTGTAACTTACGTCTATAATGCCCGCAGCAAAAAAATGCGGGTTTTTTATTGACATCATTGCACGTTTCTCCCATGAATACACTCATCTGGTTTGTCATCCTGTACTGGGTCATCTCTGTTGGCATAGGTTTATATGCCGCCCGTTATGTCAATAATTCCAAGGATTATGCAGTAGCTGGCCGTTCCCTGCCCATGTATGTGGTGACCGCCACCGTATTTGCCACCTGGTTTGGCTCTGAAACGGTGCTGGGTATCTCTTCTACCTTCGTCAAGGATGGTTTGAAGGGCGTGGTCGCTGATCCTTTTGGTTCTTCCCTGTGCCTGATCTTTGTCGGCTTGTTCTTTGCGCGTCCCCTGTACCGCATGAACTTGCTGACCATAGGTGATTATTACCGCAATAAGTTCGGCCGCACTGCCGAGATTTTGGTGACACTGTGCATCGTGGTTTCTTATCTGGGTTGGGTGGCAGCACAGATCAAGGCCCTGGGTCTGGTGTTCAGTGTGGTGTCAGGAGGCTATATCACCAATGACGTGGGCATGATGATAGGTGCCGGTAGCGTATTGATTTACACCCTCATGGGCGGCATGTGGTCGGTGGCGATCACTGACTTTTTGCAAATGATCATCATCGTGGTCGGCATGCTGTATATAGGCTGGGAAGTGTCGGGCATGGTAGGCGGTGCCAAAGTGGTTATTGAGCATGCCGCCAATGCAGGCAAGCTGGAATTCTGGCCCCAGCCCACTGCCAAGGAATCGCTGTGGTTCTTTGCTGCCTGGATCACCATGATGCTGGGTTCTATCCCGCAGCAAGACGTATTCCAGCGCGTAGCTTCATCCAAGAATGAAAAAATTGCCGGTAATGCATCGGTACTGGGTGGTGTCTTGTATTTCTGCTTCGCCTTCATCCCCATGTTCCTGGCGTATTCAGCGACCTTGATCGATCCTAAGATGGTGGAGGGGCTGATAGACAAAGACCCGCAATTGATCCTGCCTACCCTGATCATGACCAAGGTGCCCATGCTGGCCCAGGTGATGTTCTTTGGTGCATTGCTGTCGGCGATCAAGAGCTGTGCCAGTGCAACCTTGCTGGCCCCTTCAGTGACTTTCTCTGAAAATATCCTGAAACCTTTCTTCCCCAAGCAAAGTGACAAGCAATTCCTGTTGATGATGCGTGTGGTGGTGCTGGTATTTACTGCAATTATTACTGTTTTTGCCATGAATACTGAATCCAGTATTTATAAAATGGTGGAAAACGCCTATAAAGTGACCCTGGTTGCCGCTTTTGTACCGCTATCGTTTGGCCTGTACTGGAAGCGTGCTACTACTCAGGGCGGCCTGGCATCCATCATCCTGGGTATAGTTTGCTGGGTCAGCATGGAAGTTTTTGCACCTGAGGGCTTGTGGCCGCCACAACTGGTGGGTGTACTCATGAGTGTGACAGGCATGATAGCCGGGTCTTTGCTGCCGCAATTTGTCCGTAAGCCCTTAGCTGTTTGACCACGGCTAGAGTTTCGGCATGATGCAATGCGCAAATTCTGATCAAAAACCTTTATAATTCAGGGTTTTATCAGTTTTTTTAAGGCTACGCCATGCCGATTTATGCTTACCGCTGTGAAGAATGCGGGTTTGCCAAGGATGTATTGCAAAAGATGTCCGAAGATCCGCTCAGTGTCTGTCCGACCTGCGGCAAATCTTCTTTTCGCAAGCAAGTGACCGCTGCTGGCTTCCAGCTCAAGGGCTCGGGCTGGTATGTGACGGATTTCCGCGGCGGTTCGGGCGGCGCTGCACCGGCGACTGAAGGCGGAGCGGCTGCATCCACGACAGCGGCACCGGCAGCAGAAACCAGTACAGCGGTTACGTCTGCTCCAGTAGCAACGCCAGCAAGCGATGCAGGCAAAGCTGCCTGAGTTGCCCTTAATGACCCTTAATGCCCCTTAATCCTTTATCATTGTCGTTTCACTCAGAAAACTTGCGATTACCATGCGTAAATACTTTATTACTGGCTTGCTGATTTTAGTACCCCTGGCGATCACGCTATGGGTGCTGCATGCCATTATCAGTACCATGGACCAGTCCCTGTTGCTGTTGCCAGTTGAATGGCGGCCAGAAAAACTGGTCGGCTTCAAGGTGCTGGGCATAGGGACGATTTTGACCTTGCTCATCGTTTTTGTGACTGGTTTGCTGGCGCAGAACTTTATTGGCAACTACGTCATCAAAGCCTGGGAAAGCCTGCTGCAACGCATTCCCATTGTCAGTTCCATCTATTCCAGTGTAAAACAGGTTTCTGATACCCTGTTTTCTTCGTCAGGCAATGCCTTTCGCAAGGCCGTGCTGATCGAATATCCACGCCGTGATTGCTGGACCATCGGCTTTTTGACAGGTGTGCCGGGTGGTGATGTGGTCAATCATCTCAAGGGTGAATTTGTCAGCGTATATGTGCCGACTACGCCAAATCCTACTTCCGGCTTTTTCCTGATGTTACCCAAGGACCAAGCCATAGAACTGGACATGAGTGTCGATGCCGCACTTAAGTATATTGTTTCCATGGGCGTGGTGGCTCCCGAGCATCTCCCCACCAAATAAATGATGTGGTTATCCACTGCATCAAATCATTTTTAATTTTGAATACAGACAGGTAAGAAATATGTCCATGCGTACCCAATACTGCGGCCTCACTACTGAGGAATTACTCGGCCAAACCGTCAGCCTGTGTGGCTGGGTGCATCGTCGTCGCGATCACGGCGGCGTGATCTTTATTGATTTGCGTGACCGCGAAGGTCTGGTGCAGGTAGTTTGCGATCCTGATCGCGTTGATGTATTTAAAGCGGCTGAATCCGTACGCAATGAATTCTGCCTGCGCATTACTGGCCTGGTACGCGCCCGTCCAGAAGGTACTGGCAACAGTAATCTGAAATCCGGCAAGATCGAAGTGCTGGCGCATGAAGTGGAAGTCTTGAATCCTTCCGTCACGCCACCATTCCAGCTGGATGACGACAACCTGTCTGAAACTACACGCCTGACTCACCGCGTGCTGGATTTGCGTCGTCCGCAAATGCAAAACAACCTGCGCCTGCGTTACAAGGTGACGATGGAAGTGCGCAAGTTCCTCGATGCGAACGGCTTTATCGATATCGAAACACCGATGCTGACCAAGTCCACGCCTGAAGGCGCACGTGACTATCTGGTGCCATCCCGCGTCAATGCTGGTAACTTCTTTGCTCTGCCACAATCCCCGCAATTGTTCAAACAATTGCTGATGGTGGCCAACTTTGACCGTTACTACCAGATCACCAAGTGCTTCCGCGATGAAGACTTGCGCGCTGACCGTCAGCCAGAATTTACCCAGATCGATTGCGAAACTTCCTTCATGAACGAGCAAGAGATCCGCGACATGTTTGAAGGCATGATACGTCTGGTCTTCAAGAACACGCTGGACATCGACTTGCCAAATCCTTTCCCTGTCATGGAATATGCAGAAGCCATGGGCCTGTATGGTTCCGACAAACCAGACATGCGCGTCAAACTGCAATTCACAGATTTGACAGACGTGATGAAGGATGTCGATTTCAAGGTATTCTCCGGTGCTGCCAATATGGTCAATGGCCGTGTAGTTGGTATGCGCGTACCTGGCGGTGCCAACATGACACGTGCCGAGATTGACGCCTATACACAATTCGTAGGTATTTATGGTGCCAAAGGCCTGGCTTATATCAAGGTTAATGATGCGGCACAAGGCCGTGACGGTTTGCAGTCGCCTATCGTCAAAAATATCCATGACGCAGCATTGACGCAAATCCTGGAACGCACAGGCGCGCAAACTGGCGACTTGATTTTCTTTGGCGCTGACAAAGCCAAAGTCGTCAATGACGCCATTGGTGCATTGCGCGTCAAAGTTGGTCATAGCGACTTCGGCAAGGCCAACGGTTTGTTCGACGATGTATGGAAACCATTGTGGGTAGTTGATTTCCCTATGTTTGAACATGATGAAGAAAATGACCGCTGGACAGCGACTCATCATCCATTCACGGCACCAAAAGATGGCCATGAAGACCTGATGGAAACAGATCCAGGCAAGTGTATCGCCAAGGCTTACGACATGGTCCTGAACGGTTGGGAACTGGGCGGCGGTTCTGTCCGTATCCACCGTGCTGAAGTACAAAGCAAAGTGTTCCGTGCCTTGAAGATTGATGACGCAGAAGCACAATTGAAATTTGGCTTCTTGCTGGATGCCCTGCAATACGGCGCGCCTCCACATGGTGGCCTGGCATTTGGTCTCGATCGTATCGTCACCATGATGACAGGTGCAGAATCCATTCGTGATGTGATCGCTTTCCCGAAAACCCAGCGTGCCCAATGTCTGTTGACACAGGCACCTTCTGAAGTCGACGAAAAGCAATTGCGTGAACTGCATATCCGTTTGCGTGCAGCAGAACCAAAAATCGTGTAATTAGTCACAAAACTCTTACTTTGCAAAGCGGGAAGCATTGATGAAACTGAGTATGCAAGCCAGTAACAAGACAGCCTTGTTTTTATTGTTGAGCAGCAGTTTGTTTCTCGCCGCTTGTGGAGAAAAGAAAACTGAGCTTGGTGAAGGTTCTTCTGAAGTGACAGGCGCTGCCGGCCCTGCTGGTGCCAAGGGTGCCAGCAAGACCCTGATCAAGTGTGATGCGCCTGTGGCGACCCTGTCTCTGGTCGAGAACCCGAATGGCTACACCATGAGTAGTCAGTACAATCTGCCGTCTTCGCCTGTGCCTTTGATACGTTTGCTGGCACAGCAAAGTGGCTGCTTCCGCGTGGTGGACCGTTCTTCGGGTTTGAAGGCCGTGATACAAGAGCAGGAACTCAAGGACCAGGGCATCATCCGTAAAAATTCTACGGTGGCCAAGGGCAAGGGCTATGAAGCACAATACACGATTACACCCAGCCTGACTTTTTCTGAAAGCAAGGCCGGTGGCGGTATCGGTGCCATCATGGGCATGATCCCTATCCTCAGGAATTTCACCGGCTATGCTGAGAAGGTCAGCTTCAAGGAAGCACAAGTGGTTTTGTTATTGACTGACAATGAAACCACTGAGCAACTGGCAGCAGCAACCGGTTCTGCCAAGACCACAGACCTGGGCATGGGCGGCTTGAGCTTTGGCGCCGCTGGTGGCGGTTTTGGTGCAGGCTGGAGCAATACCAATGAAGCCAAGGTGATCGTTGCCGCCTTCCTGGATGCACACAATAAACTGGTGCCGCAAGTCAGACAATTGCAGGAAAAAGAAATGCCGCCTGCTGTACCCGTGAAGAAATAAATCGGACTTTAGTTTCTCATGTGTTTCCCCCAAAGGCCTGCTTTGCAGGCCTTTTTGCATTTTGCTGCATCGCATGAATTGATGTGGCTATGTAATTTCACTGCATGATTTGCATTTATATTGCTTTAGTTTGTTCAATATCTATGGCTATGCAGCAAAAATCCCCCAATGTGAACTCTTGTTTCCTTAAAAAGAGCCAGTGATAAAAGCTGCTATAAAGAAACAAGAGATCGTTACGGCGCCGCTCGAGGTAATGGTGAGTATTTACTTTTTCTGGGGGTTAAGATGAAACATAGATTGAAAAAATTATTGCCATTGGCGGTCTGCATGGCCATATGCACGCCACAGCTGCAAGCCGCAAATGAGCATGGTTCGGAGGCAGAGGCGCAGGACATGGTCAAAAAGGCTGTCGTCCTGATCAAGTCTGCGGGAGCCGAAAAAGCCTATAAAGTCTTTACTGATCATCCCGATGGGGCTTTCAAGGACAAAGACTTGTACGTCTTTGTTTATGATTTCGAAGGTAATTGCCTGGCCCAGGGCGCGAATGCCAAAATGGTAGGCAAGAACCTCATCACCATGAAAGATGTCGACGGTAATCCCTTCATCAAAGGCATGATAGACCAGGTAAAAACCGCTTCCAAAGGCTGGTATGGCCCTTACAAGTTCAATAACCCTGCGAGCCAGAGCTATGAATTGAAGCGATCCTATTGTGAGCGCGGGGCAGGTGACACTATGGTCTGTGTTGGTACTTACTTCGAGAAGAAATGATGGTCTGACTGATGCTTCAGTTAAATCAAAGGCCTGCGGCATTCCTATTGGACTTATCCTCCGCTGGAATGCCGATTTACTTTACAGTGTCAAATATGGATGGGCCAAAGGCGTTAGAATGGTGGTTTTGAAAACACCGGAACACTTTTCTGCCCAGCATGCCTACGCATAAAATTCCCGAATCGGTTCTTGTAGTCATTTACACACCAGCACTTGATGTACTTTTGATTGAACGCGCAGACAAGCCAGGCTTTTGGCAGTCTGTGACAGGTTCCAAAGATGCCGTAAATGAAGCCTGGCAAACCACGGCCATCCGTGAAGTTGCCGAGGAAACCGGTATCGATGCCTTGCAGTTTGATTTACAGGACTGGGGCTTGACGAATATTTATGAAATTTACCCAGTCTGGCGTCATCGCTATGCACCAGGTGTGACGCAAAATACCGAACATGTGTTTGGCCTGTGTGTGAGCCACGATGTAACGATCAGACTGGCCCCGCGCGAACATCTGCAATATCTGTGGTTGCCATGGCAGGATGCAGCGGATAAGTGTTTTTCTGCATCGAATGCCGAAGCCATACTGCAACTACCGAAGCTGATCGAGGTTTAACAAGCTAAAGGGAGTCACCATGAAGTTGCGCATTGCCACCTACAATATCCATAAGGGCGTCAGTGCATTTGGCCGCAAGGCCCGCATCCATGGCATCAAGGAAGCGATAGATTTGCTGGACGCAGACCTGGTATTTCTACAGGAAGTGCAAGGCCAGCATGATTTGCATGCAGAAAACCACACACTGTGGCCACAAGAAGGGCAGCATGATTTTCTGGCCGGGCAATCCCATGAGGCTGTGTATGGCATGAATGCTGTATATGAGCACGGCCACCATGGCAATGCCTTGTTAAGTCGTTACCCGATTGCCTCTTTCGTCAATCATGATGTATCTGATCATGCCTATGAGCAGCGCGGTATCCTGCATGCCATCGTGCAGATTGACAAGATCCAGGTGCATTGCTTCGTCATCCATCTGGGTTTGTTTGCCGCCAGCCGTCGCCGCCAGATACAGGCCCTGATACACACTATCAAGCAAGACTTGCCCTCCAAGGCGCCGCTGGTGATCGCCGGCGACTTCAATGACTGGAGCCAGCGCCTGAGCCAGACCCTGTATCAGGAGTTGGGCGTCATTGAAGCTTTTGATGTTGATGCCCAGCATACAGCAGCACGGTTTTCGCTGAAAGGCATGCGCAACTTGTTTAATAACAGCAGTAGTCGCCATGCCCGCACCTTTCCTGCGGGCTTGCCCTGGTTATGTCTGGACCGCGTGTACCTGCGCGGCTTCAAGGTGGAAACAGCCCATGTCATGAAAGGCGCGCCCTGGTCAAATTTGTCCGATCATGTACCGATTACCGCCAGCCTGGAATTGCTGGACCTGACTGTAAGCCCATGAGTAAATTGCTTTTCATCGAAGGCAATGATGTTGAACTCTTGCATAGCGGAGCACAATTTTTTCCGGCCCTGATTTCAGCGATAGCGCAGGCACAGCATGAAGTCTATCTGGAGTCCTATATCTTTGCGACTGACCAGACGGCACAGTCTGTGCAAGCTGCGCTGATACAAGCTGCCGGGCGTGGCGTGCAAGTCCGGGTAGTCATAGACTGGATAGGCAGTGATAGAAATGTGGCACTGGACCTCACCCAGAGCTTCAATGAGCAGGGTGTTGCTTGTCGCTGCTTTAACCCCTGGTTCAAACGCGGCCTGGCACGTACCCACAGAAAAATCCTGGTTGTTGACCAGCAAGTCGCCATCGTCGGTGGCTTGAATATCATCGATGATAATATCGCTGATGATGGCTCTGGTCATGCACTCCCATTTCCGCGTTGGGACTTTGCCGTCCGCGTGACTGGTCCTCTGGTTGCCAATATCCATCAGGAAGTTGCTGCGCAATGGCGCAAACTCGGCAAACTGGGTTTGCGCACCCGTCTGGCATTGATGAAGCACTTGCACGCCGATGCCAAGGTCGCGGGAAAACAAATCACAGCGGCGGCGCTGGTGGTACGTGACAATTTGCGTAACCGCGTCACCATACAACGTGCCTACCTGCAGGCGCTGGGCATGGCAAGATCGCGTGCCATACTGGTCACGCCTTATTTCGCGCCTGGCAGGAAATTCCGGCGTGCCTTGTTTTCTGCTGCTACGCGCGGTGTTGATGTCGTGCTCTTGCTAGGCGTCGGCCAATTTGCCTTGCAAGACGCCGTGGCACAATCCTTTTACCCCAAATTATTGGCAGCCGGTGTACGCATAGTGGAATATCGCAAGACGCAATTGCACGCCAAAGTCGCCGTCATTGATGAAGACTGGGCTACCGTAGGTTCCAGCAATTTTGATGGGCTTAGCCTGTTCGTCAACCATGAAGCTAATATTGTCATTCGCGACAAAAACTTTGCCGCAAGCCTGGCAGAAAAACTGGAGCAAGGCCTGGCAGATGGGGTAGAAGTGCTGGCTGCAGACGTGCACAAGAAAGCCTGGTATCGCCATGTCTGGCATGGCGTTGCCTACCTGGTTTACCGTGGCCTCATGCGCATCGTCACCTTCGGGCATTACGGATGAAATTGCATGGCGTAGATTTCACTTCGGCACCCTCGCGCCGCAAGGGCATCACGATTGCCAGCGGCCAGATGCAAGACGATGTGCTGCGCCTGGAGTCTCTGCAAACACTCAGCGACTTCACAGCTTTTGAAAACTGGCTCATGCTGCCTGGCCCCTGGCTGGCAGGATTTGATTTGCCATTTTCGCTGCCGCGCGAACTGGTAGAACATCTGCAATGGCCGACAAACTGGCCAGACCTGATGCGCCATCTGCAAACTCAGGCACGCGCTGAATTGCGCCTGCAATTCAAGGCCTTTTGCGATGCCCGCGCAGTAGGTAATAAATTCGCCCACAGGGTAACGGATATCCCTGCCGGTTCTTCACCCTCCATGAAGTGGGTGAATCCACCTGTCGCCTATATGCTGCATGCAGGTGCCCCGCGTCTCGTGCATGCCGGCGTCAGTATCCCCGGCATGCACGACGGCGACCCGCAACGCATCGCACTGGAAGCCTACCCCGGCATGGTGGCACGCAGCATCACCAAAGCCTCATATAAAAGCGATGACAAGCGCAAGCAGACTCCAGAGCGCCAGCAAGCACGCGAATTGATTGTCGCCGCTTTGGAAGCGGGAACTACACCGTGGAAAATCAGGCTGGACCTGGGCAGCCACAAGACAGAACTCATAGCAGATGGCAGCGCCGATTTGCTCGATGCCGTGCTCTGCATGTTGTTGGCCGCCTGGGCCTGGCAAAGACGGGAGCAGAACTACGGTTTGC
This sequence comes from Undibacterium sp. JH2W, assembly GCF_049340425.1. NCBI lineage: Bacteria > Pseudomonadati > Pseudomonadota > Betaproteobacteria > Burkholderiales > Oxalobacteraceae > Undibacterium > Undibacterium sp. JH2W. Next base: position 90,164 of record NZ_JBMPOT010000019.1, read on the forward strand.
CAGAATTTGATGCACTGGAAGGCTGGATAGTTGGGAGTGATGTTGATAAGTTGGCTGGTTAAATCCCCATCGCACAAGCCAAGATGCAATGTTAAACTACGCGCCTTGTATAGCAAAACTGATGCTAAAAAGCTTATTCGCAATTCATTTTTCAGGATAGTGTTTCATGTTGTTAACGCCCGCCATGCTTGCCGCCATAGACCAGGCAGTTGATATTGCTGCTGAGGCATTTCAGGTATTGGCCGAGCGCGAATGGCCGCTGACTTTCTATGATATCCATGAAAATGGCCGGCGCTGGGAAGAAAAACCGCTTGGTAATGAGCAGGATATAGACCAGCAAGCAAAGGCCTGGCTGAAAATCAAGATGCCAGGCACGCTGGTGAAATTGATCGTGGATAGTCGTACCGTGGCCTTGCCAGATTCCTTTTGTACCAAGGCCTTGTATATGGAGTTCGCCAGTGTCCCGGCGCCCCTGCATGGCTTGACCCTGGCATTACCCTATAAACATACGACAAAAGGAACTGGCCTGATCACAGGCATGGTGCAAGTGCGGCGTTATCTGGAAACTTCTTATTTTTTGCTGGATGAAATACTGCCTGCATTCGCGACCAGACTCAGGCAGCGTTGCACAAAACATTGGTTAAGACCCTTGGAATACGATCGCAAAGTCCGTCCTTCGCAGATCAAGTTTGAGTCAGAATCAGAACCAGTCAATGCGCGCTGCCCATCCATCACTGCACTGACAGAAACGACACAAAATAGTAATGACATTGCCTCGCGCTATCTGGATGCCTTGATGGAGCGTTATTGCTTTGAAGATGGCATCGCCTGGCAAAAAGCACTGTATCAATTGCAACTGGATTTCAGTGTGTCCAGTTTATTACGCATAGATTATCTATTGACTGAACTGCAGCCCACCCTGCAACTAAGTGAAACTGAATTCCTGGCACGTACAGCGAATATGAATTTCTTGTATTGCGTTGCTATGTATTGTGGCAAGGTCATAGCCAAGGGGGCTGCTACCCAGGTGGACTGGTATACCCATACGCAATTCAGCCAGCGTTTTCCTGCGCAGAGCAATTTTCCAGCCAGCCCTGCGACCAGCCTGATAGGCGTGTTTAATGCCAGAGGCGGTGAAATGGGGCAGGTTTTCTTCCCTGTGCAAGCCTTGTTGCAGCGCTTGTTCGGCAAGGGCAGTGCCCGGCAATTGCTGGATACTTTCAAAGCCTGGGGCCAGGCTGCGCAAGGGCACAGGGCCAGGCAAATTAATGATGAAATGCCTTTGATACAAAAAAAGATCAATGCCTTGCCTGCGCATCAGCGAGATTTTTTGGCTATACAAAGAATTACCTGGTTTGAAGGTAAATATTTTGATCAGTGGTTTCAACAAAATCACAAGCTGTTTCAAGGTGGCAGACTGGTCTGGGGCTGTATCGTCCAGGCACATAATGATTTGTTTACCGATGATAAGGCTGACCGCCTGGCCGAAATCATTTTTGATCCCCAGGGCGTATTGTCACCGCAGCAATTGAACGCAGTTGCCAGCAAGATCATGTCTTACAAGGGATGTCGCCCTTATGATGCGCGCTTGCGTTTCCTGGCGGATGTGATTACCGATGAAGGTGCCTGTATCCTGGGCGTGAAGATGCCTTATCGCTTGTCCAGTGATGATTTATGCACTTCCGCCCTGGTATTGACACGCAAGCATTTGCCCGGCGGACGCCTGTTTTCATCGTATTTACCGATACTGATACACGATGATGTGCCCGGCATTGCGACAGCTTTGCCTGGATATTTTTGGACAGCGGCAATCGCCAGGGAATGTGCAGCCTATGGCTGGCCCGCGCAACAAGCTGCCTGAACCGGCAATGAATAATGAGTAAAAGGTTAGAAAAATGATAGTCGGCATAGACCTGGGTACCACCAATAGTTTGATCGCAGCCTGGAAGGATGGCAAGGCACAGCTGATACCCAATGCCCTGGGGCACAAATTGACACCTTCCTGTGTCAGCATCAATGATGATGGTGAAGTCCTGGTTGGCTTGCCTGCGCGCGACCGCTTATTGAGCAAGCCTGCATCTTCTGTCGCTTTTTTCAAGCGCTATATGGGAACAGAAAAACGCTTTCAACTGGGGGAGCGAAGTTTTCGGCCAGAAGAATTATCGTCCCTGGTCCTCAAGGCCCTGGTGGCGGATGCCGAAGCATTTTTGGGTGAGAAAGTCACTGAGGCAGTGATTACCGTGCCAGCCTATTTCAATGATACCCAGCGCAAGGCCACCCGCATTGCAGGCGAGCTGGCAGGTCTGAAAGTGGAACGACTATTGAATGAACCCACTGCTGCGGCGCTGGCCTATGGTTTGCATAATGCCCCCAAAGAATCGCAGTTCCTGGTGTTTGATCTGGGTGGTGGTACCTTCGATGTCTCGATACTGGAATTGTTTGCCGGCATCATGGAAGTAAGAGCTACCGCCGGTGATAATTTCCTGGGTGGTGAAGACTTTACTGATGCCTTGCTGAAAGGTTTCCTGGCAGACGCAGGCAAGCTTGCCGGTATCGTGGAAAGGCAATTGACGCCAGTCCAGTCTGCCCAGTTGCGCATAGAGGCTGAACGAGTCAAGCGCGCCTTTTCCAGTGGCGACAAGCAAGTGTTTTCTTTTTACTTCAATGAGCGTGAAGTACGCTGGGATGTCAGCGCCGACATGTTTGAAAAGCTGAGTGAAGAATTGCTGCAACGCTTGAGCATACCGGTAGAGCGCGCCTTGCGTGATTCGAATATCAAACCTGCCGAGCTTGACCGTGTCGTCATGGTGGGTGGTTCTACCCGTCTCAACATGGTGCACCGCATGTTGACCCGTTTGTTTGGCCGCTTCCCTAGCCGCGATATTGATCCTGACGAAGCCATCGTCATCGGTGCGGCCGTGCAAGCAGGTCTGAAAGCACGTGACGCCGCCCTCAATGATGTCGTCATGACGGACGTCAGTCCTTATTCACTGGGCATAGCCGTATCAGAAGAATATGGCCGCAATGAACTCAGGACCGGTCTTTTTTGTCCTTTGATAGAGCGCAATACCGTCGTGCCAGTGAGCCGTTCACAAGAATTTTATCCTATCAACGACCGTCAGGAATGCATAGATATCCGTGTCTTTCAGGGAGAAAGCCGCGAAGTGAAAGACAATATTGCCCTGGGTGCGCTCAAGGTTTACCTGCCTTTTACACCCAATGCCGACCGCGGCATAGATGTGCGCTTTACTTATGATATCAATGGTTTGCTGGAGGTTGAGGCGACCGTCAAGGAAACGGGCGAAAGCAAGATCTTGCTGATAGAACAAAATCCCGGCTCCATGTCTGAGGAACAAATAACGCACAGTCAGCAAGTCATGAAGACCCTGAAAATTCATCCTCGTGACCAGCTTGAAAATCAATCCATACTGGAGCGCATGAAACGTTTGTATGAGCAAAATCTTGGCAATCGGCGCGACTGGGTGGCAGCCCGCATCAGCCAATATGAGCAAATCCTGGAAAGGCAAAACCCCAGGGAAATTGCCAAAGCCAATGAAGTTTTTTCTGAAGTGCTGACACGCTTTGAAGGCGCGCCCTTGCTATGAGCCCGTTTCAACGCTTGGGCATAGAAGCGACGGGTGACAAGCGGCAAATCAAGCTGGCTTATGCGACCTTGCTCAAGCAAGTCCATCCTGAAGATGACCCGGAAGGTTTCCAGGCTTTGCGGCGCGCCTATGAAGACGCACTGTCCCTGGCAGCCAATGGTGCCCAGGTTTTGCCAGTCATGGCAACAGAAGCCGCCATGCTGCCGGACATACATTTACCCCAGCAAGCGGCGTTGCCCGACACTGCAGAACTGGAAGCGCAAATTGCCGGGCATGCTGATGCAGTAAACGAAAAACGCCAGGCTGAAACTTTTCCTGCGCACTTGCTGGACCAAACCCTGGACTGGAAGCCCAAGCTGGATTTGAGTCTAGAAACCGACAAGCAGCTTGAGCAGCAACAGAAGCAAAAATGGGCACCAGGCCCGCGGCCCCTGACCCGCTATTTTTCTAAGAAAGCGGGTGTCAGCCTGGGAGCCGGCGATAGTTCGGACAGCAAGGCTGATGGCGTACATCTGGATAATAGCCCAGACCCCTATATTGCCGCTGCAAGCGTTTGCAAAAGCCTGCTCAGGACAGATGCCAGGCAAAGGGCAGGCAAACTAATGCATTTATTGCAGCAAGCAGGTTGGGAAAATCTGGATTTCAAAAATAAGCTGGAGATGGCATTCGTGACGGTGATTAATGAAGAATTTGACAGCCGTTACCTGTTGGTCAAACTCCTGATCGCTTACTATGACTGGCAGCACCAGACCATAGGCAAGAAGGGAAGGGCAAACTCGCAGGCCATCCTGGAGTTGATACGTAAAGCCAGGGCACGTGAGTGGAGTAATCACACCATGGATCTGCCCGCCAGCAATCCTGCATCGATCGCATACCGTTTCTTGCGTGCGCCGCCGCATGAGGCAAGATTCCAGGAGTTTTTGCGGCATGCAGAGAATTTCCGGGCCATGCATAAACTGATGCAGGAGTTGCATGATGAAGCCAGGGATGTCTTGGTCTATGAAGTCAATTCTGCTTCTGTGCAATGGTGGCTAAATTATTTTGAAATGTGCCATACCTTGCAAGCTGGTGGCAATGCGAAAGAGCCGCATAAGGAGAAGCAAAAGGAAAAATATAAGGGAAAATACAAGAGAAGATCTGACATGCGGCAGTGGCTGGCCACGGCAAAGAAATGGTTCATCAGTACCAGCATCGTAGTAGCGATATTGGTTTGCGCAACCTGGTATTTTCTTCCTGAAGTGTTTCAGGATTTATTATCGGGTATAGGGAATTGAGCCAGTTTTATCTTGCGCTCTTGCTGTGTATCGCATACTCAGCAAGACCGTAGACCAACATGGCATAAACAACCAGCCTTGGGTCCATCATTGCAAAAGCCAGCACACCGCAGATGCAGCCGATTGCCCGGTACAAAGAATTTTCAAGTCTCATTCTTGCCAGCAGGGCAGATGCAATCGCTGACATAGCCAGGATAATGGTGGCATAAAAACACCAGTCGATTAAATAGTTGGGGCTGATATCAAAGATGGTCGCCAGGTAAGCTTCTTCAGGTAATATGCCAGCCCCGTTTTGGGGCGCGAAATAATGCGAAATATCCAGATGAAAGTTGATGGATTCCAGATAATTGACACCAGCGATCAGGATGATGGCGACGCTCCCTGTGAGCAGGGAATAAATGCCCCATGGGCTGCGGTATTGGCCCATCTTTCTTATATGCGCTGGCGTTTGGTATTTATCATTACTGGCATAAAAATTTTTCAAACTGTCGAACATGCCCAGGCAAGTAAGTAACATGAAAGTCAGGTAGATCAGGTTGCGGGTGCTGGTGCGCGCATCCTGGAACTGTGGCTGGGCATACAATAAACCGATGGTAGCCGCAGTGATGACTGCGAAAATGAAGCCCGCGTATCTGCTTGTTTTGAGTTCCTGTGTACAACGGGCCCATATGAAGAGCAAGGGTATGCATAACAGGTAAGACGCGGCCAAGAGCAAAATCAGGAACATAGATCTCATTCCCAGAGCATGGAGGCTTAAACCGCGCCCAGCCAAGTTTGCCATGATGCCAGCCAGTAGCCAGATCAGCGGTGCAAACATGGGGGCTAATACATAGGCTTGAATGGGCGTACGCTGTACAGAATGATGATCAGTCGACATTATCTTTTAGTAATTGCCACAGAAACTCACTATATGCGTCCCCCTGTGGCAATTCATAGTCTGTCTCCAACACTTTTCTGGTGCTGATGACTGCTCTATTTTCTTTTGGATTAAAACCAATTTTTCTTCTTCTATCATGTACAGGCCATTGCCTGACCTTGATTTGCTCGAGATAGCTTGCCCGGATTTCTCTTGTTGGATTGGTGTTGTCGATGACAAAGGGCATGCTGGTTTCAAAGCAAAATTCCAGCAGGCGTGCCTGGCGGTTTTTGGTTTTCAGCAAGTCATTGCTGATGCGCAGGTGGCTATTGAAAAAGTGTTCTTTGTAAAAAGAAGATTTGCCGCTGGCTTGTAACCCTATGAAGAAGATGGCTTCCATTCTTTTGCGTGTGAGTATTTTGGCTTTGCATTGTATTACAGCCAGTAGCGCAATCAGTCCACCCGGGTAGCTGCCTTGATACCGTCAGTGACAAAGCGTAGCAAGTACGGTGCCGCCAGATCAGCCTGGCGGGCCGGGCAAAGGCCATCAGACAGACGTTCTATGCGGGTATCTACCACATGATGTAACAAGGCACCGAGGGCGAACTGATAACTCCAGTAGACACTCTCCGCGGATGCATGGGGCAGGGCATCGTGCAGGGCAGCGATGAATTCTCGGGCCATGGGGTCGTAGAATTCCCGGGTGATGCGTTCGCTGGCTTCGTGCTGGTCAATCACGCCGCGCATGACCATACGTGAAAAATTGGCTCCTTCGGCTTTTTCATTGAGTTTTAATACTGGCAGCACGAAGGCGGCGATGATGGCTTCCAGTGTCGTACCGGGAGCACTTTGTGTGCGGGCATGGCGCAAGCCGTTCAGGCGCTCTGCGATATAGCCGCTGTGGTGTTCATAGATGGCGTGATACAACTCGTTCTTTGCACCAAAGTAATAGCCTATCAGAGCGATGGGGACGCCAGCCTCGTGAGCAATGTCACGTATCGACACGCCTTCGTAGCTTTGTGCTGCAAAGCATTTCTCTGCGGCAATGAGGATTGCGCGCTTTTTTCCACTTAGTTCTTCAACAGAGCTCATGAGCTGATCCGACCAAATTGGCAAGCATGCGAATGTAAATAAATTAATGCAAGGCTTTGCCGAATTGTACGGTCGTTCAGTTTATTGTCTATGCGCACTGCAACATAGCGCGACTTGGGGTGTTGCTTTGTTGTATGCACAAACATTGGGCGAAAATGCCTTGTAATTGACTGACAGCTGCCATAAATTGCATCAAAATAGAATGAACGTATTTTTTAACGTCATACTTGCTTTACAAAGCTAGTTTATCCTGAACTGAAAAGTGACAACCTTCATGAGTGAGACCACCCGTATCGATAAATGGCTATGGGCAGCCAGATTCTTTAAAACCCGTAGCCTGGCGACGAATGCCATAGAGCTGGGCCGTGCCCTGCAAAATGAGCAGCGCGTCAAGCCAGCGCATAATGTTAAAGTCGGCGACCTGATTGAGGTGCAGCAGGCTGAGCAGGTATGGCAGGTCAGGGTCTTGCGCATACTGGAAACCCGTGGCTCGGCCACCATCGCCCAGACCATGTATGAAGAAACCGCAGAAAGTGCAGCAAAACGTGCCAAGGCAGCAGAAGACAGGAAGTATTTCCGTGAACCAACTGCGACCATGACAGGCAGGCCCACCAAGCGTGACAGGCGACAGCTGGACCAGACGCATAATCAAGACTAGGTCGGGACTGAGCCGGACTCGGTGGAATAGTCAAAAAGCGGATGGTGGGAGGCAAAAACATAATAGATACTCTCCTCTAAAGACAGAATCTGGTTTGACTTTTCATGCGCTGTGCATAATAGTACGAGCGTTCGATAAATTCATTTGTTTGCATCACTTTTTGCTTCACTTAATGGTCACTACGGGCAGACATGAATCTTTTCAACACAATCAATGTAATATGAATATGACATCAAAATTCATGCGCAAGGGGGAACTGACCCGCGCCGCCATTCTGGACGTAGCTCTGGACGCTGCCAGCCGTGATGGCATAGAGGGGCTGACCATAGGTTTGCTGGCCGACAAGATGAACATGAGCAAGTCTGGCGTGTTCGCCCATTTCGGTTCGCGTGAGGATTTACAGATCGAAGTGCTGAAGCTGTATCACCATCATTTCGAGCAAGAGGTGTTTTATCCAAGCATGAAAGAAGAACGTGGCTTGCCGCGTTTGCAGTCCATGTTTGCCTTATGGGTCAAGCGCGTCACGGTAGAGATTGCTTCTGGCTGTATCTACATCAGCGGTGCAGCCGAATACGATGACAGGGCAGGGCCCATCAGGGATGAGCTGGTTGGTATGGTCCACGCGTGGCAGGGTGCCTTGCACCGTGCTGCTGCACAGGCGATACAACTGGGCCATTTGCGTGACGATGTCGAACCTGAACAGATTGTGTATGAAATGTACGGCCTGATATTAGCCCTGCACCATGATGCGCGTTTCTTGCGCAAGCCGGGCAGTGTAGGTCGTGCCGAGATCGGATTTGAACGAATGATCGAGTATTACGCGCCGGTGCATATCACTGTTTGATTTTGATAATCATCGCCGCAAAAAATTTAGTATCCACATTTACCGTTTTAACTTTGCCGTCAGGAGAAAATCATGGGTCAATATATCGCTCCATTGCGTGATATGCAGTTCGTGTTGCATGAGCTGTTGAATGTAGAAGAAGAATTGAAACAGCTGCCCAAGCACGCTGATGTTGATGGCGACATCATCAACCAGATTTTGGAAGAAGGCGGCAAGTTTACTGCCAATGTATTGTTCCCACTGAACCACTCCGGTGACCGCGAAGGTTGCCACCACGACAAGACTAACCACACTGTCACCACACCAAAAGGCTTTAAAGAAGCCTACAAACAATATGTGGAAGCTGGCTGGCCTGCATTGTCTTGCGACCCGGAATTCGGTGGCCAGGGCTTGCCACTGGTAGTCAACAATTCTTTCTATGAAATGTTGAATTCATCCAACCAGGCCTGGTCCATGTACCCAGGTTTGTCGCATGGTGCCTATGAATGTATCCATGAACACGGTACTCCAGAACAAAAATCCCTGTACCTGCCCAAGCTGATCTCTGGCGACTGGACTGGCACCATGTGCCTGACCGAGCCACATTGCGGTACTGACCTGGGCATGCTGCGTTCCAAAGCAGAACCACAGGCTGATGGAAGCTACAAAATCACAGGCGCAAAGATTTTCATCTCAGCCGGTGAACACGATATGTCAGAAAACATCGTCCATCTGGTACTGGCACGTCTGCCAGGCGCACCAGAAGGTTCGAAAGGTATTTCCCTGTTCATCGTTCCTAAATACCTGCCGAATGCAGATGGCAGCAATGGTGATCGCAATCCTATTTTCTGCGGCGCGATTGAAGAAAAAATGGGTATCCATGGCAATTCCACTTGCCAGATGAACCTGGACGGTGCAACTGGCTGGCTCATCGGTGGCCCTAACAAGGGTTTGAATGCGATGTTCGTGTTCATGAATGCTGCACGTCTGGGCGTGGGCATGCAAGGCCTGGGTCTGACAGAAGTGGCTTACCAAAATGCCCTGGTCTACGCCAAAGACCGTATCCAGATGCGCAGCCTGTCCGGCCCTAAGGCACCGGACAAGCCAGCTGACCCTATCATCGTTCACGCTGACGTACGCCGCATGCTGTTCACAGCAAAAGCCTACGCAGAAGGCGCACGCGCATTCTGCTCCTACGTTGCCCTGCAACTGGACAAAGAACTGAATCATCCTGATGAACAAATCCGTAAAGATTGCGCTGACGAAGTCGCCTTGCTGACACCAGTCATCAAAGCCTTCATCACTGACAATGCCTGGACTGCGACTTCTGAATGTCTGCAAGTCTACGGCGGTCACGGCTTTATTGCTGAATGGGGCATGGAACAATATGTTCGTGATGCCCGTATCAACATGATCTATGAAGGCACGAACACAGTACAGTCCCTCGATTTGCTGGGCCGTAAAATCCTGATGGACAATGGCGCAAAACTGCGCAAGTTCGGTGCCAAGGTACAGGCTTTTGTTGAAGCTAATGGCACTAACGAAGCATTGGCAGAATTTGTCACGCCACTGGCTGAGCTGGGCGACAAAGTCACCAAGCTGACCATGGAAATCGGCATGAAAGCCTTCCAGAACCCGGATGAAGTCGGCGCTGCTGCCGTGCCTTATCTGCGTGTAGTTGGTCATCTGGTTTATAGCTATTTCTTTGCACAAATGGCAAAAATCGCTCTTGAAAAACAAGATTCTGGCGACAAATTCTATATCTCCAAACTGGCAACAGTGCGTTTCTACTTTGCCCGCCTGTATCCGGAAACAGCGATGCTGATCCGCCAGGCACGTTCTGGTTCTGCCAATTTGCTGGCACTCGAAGCTGATTTGTTCTAATCAAACATGCGCCCCTACCCATGTACATGGGAAGGGGCGTTCTACCTGAGGTTAAAAATGACCAATTTCATCGTTAAAAAAGTCGCCGTTCTGGGCGCTGGCGTGATGGGTGCGCAAATTGCTGCTCACTGTATCAATGCAAAGATACCTGTAGTCCTGTTTGATTTGCCGGCCAAGGAAGGCCCTAAGAATGGCATCGTCCTGCGCGCTATCGAGAACCTGAAAAAACTCAATCCTGCGCCACTGGGCAACAAGGATGATGCAGCCCTGATCGAAGTCGCCAACTATGAAGACAACCTCGACGTGCTGGCTGGTTGCGACCTGATCATTGAAGCCATTGCAGAACGCATGGACTGGAAACATGATCTGTACAAAAAAGTGTCTCCGCACATTGCGCCAAATGCGATTTTTGCATCCAACACTTCCGGCCTGTCCATCACTGCCCTGTCTGACGGCTTTGATGCAGAACTGAAAGCCCGTTTCTGCGGTGTGCATTTCTTTAACCCACCACGCTATATGCACCTGGTGGAATTGATACCTACTGTCGCAACCCGTCCAGAAATCATCGATCAGCTCGAAGGCTTCCTGACGACTTCCCTGGGTAAAGGCGTAGTTCGCGCCAAAGACACACCTAACTTCATCGCCAACCGCGTCGGTATCTTCGGCATGCTGGCAACGATTTATGAAGCAGAAAAATTTGGTCTGACTGTCGATGTCGTCGATGACCTGACAGGCAAAAAACTGGGCCGTGCTTCTTCCGGTACTTTCCGTACTGCTGACGTGGTTGGTCTCGATACCATGGGCCATGTCATCAAGACCATGCAAGACAATCTGTCTGATGATCCTTTCTTCGCTGTTTATAAAACACCTGAAGTGCTGGCCAAACTGGTCGCAGCAGGCGCGCTGGGTCAAAAGTCCGGTGCAGGCTTTTACAAAAAAGTCGGCAAGGACATCCAGCGTCTGGACTTCGCCACAGCACAATATGTGACTGGCGGTGCCAAGGCTGACGACGTTGTCGCCCGCATGCTGAAAGAAAAAGACCCGGTCAAGAAAATGAAGACCCTGCGTGAATCGACCAATGTACAGGCACAGTTCCTGTGGGCGATTTTCCGTGATGCCTTCCATTACATCGCGGTGCATGGAGCAACGATAGCTGACAATGCACGCGACATCGACTTTGCGATGCGCTGGGGCTTTGGCTGGAATGTAGGCCCGTTTGAAACATGGCAGGCATCTGGCTGGCAAGAAGTGGCAGGCTGGGTCAAGGAAGATATTGACGCCGGCAAGGCGCTGTGCAATGCACCGCTGCCAGCCTGGGTATTTGATGGCAAGGTTGCAGAAAATGCGGGCGTACACACAGCAGAAGGTTCCTGGTCACCAGCAAGCGGCAAATTCGTGCCACGTTCCACACTGGCGGTATATGACCGTCAAGCCTTCCGTGCGCCGGTACTGGGTACGGGCGTGGCAACTGGTGCAAACGCTGGCACGACTTTCTTTGAAGATGACTCCGTCCGTATCTGGCATCAGAATGACGACGTACTGGTCCTGTCACTGAAAACCAAGATGCATGTGATTGGCCCAGGCGTTATCGAAGGCATGGAAAAAGCCATCGCTGAAGCAGAGAAAAACTTCAAGGGTCTGGTCATCTGGAGTGCAGACGCTGCTGACGGCGGTGCCTTCTCTGCCGGTGCTGACTTGCAAGCCATGCTGCCTTTGTTCATGTCCGGTGGCGTGAAAGCAATCGAGCCAGCAATCTCCCGCCTGCAAGATGCACATCAGGCTTTGAAATATGCCAACATCCCTGTGGTTGCTGCTGTTTCTGGCCTGGCACTCGGTGGTGGTTGCGAATTGATGATGCACGCTGCAAAACGCGTGGCATCCATTGAGTCTTACATCGGTCTGGTAGAAGTGGGCGTAGGCCTGGTTCCTGGCGGCGGTGGTTTGAAAGAAGCAGCAGTACGTGCAGCGGCAGATGCCAAAGGCACAGATTTGCTGCAGTTCCTGAAAAACTACTTCACCAATGCAGCCACAGCCGCTGTCTCCAAATCGGCGCTGGAAGCACAGAAGATGGGCTATTTGTCTGCAGATGATGTCATCGTCTTCAATCCTTACGAATTGCTGCACGTTGCCAAGGTAGAAGCTCGCGCCATGTTTGATGCTGGTTACCGCGCCCCTATGCGCAAACTGGTACCAGTTACTGGCCGCCATGGCATCGCCACGATCGCTGCACAACTGATCAATATGCGTGATGGCGGCTTCATCTCTGCACATGATTTCAAACTCGGCAAAATGATTGCTGAAGTGGTTTGCGGTGGTGACATCGATAATGGCAGCCTGGTCAGCGAGCAATGGCTGCTGGACATGGAGCGCAAGGCGTTTATGGAATTGCTGAATCATCCAAAAACACAAGAGCGCATTATGGGCATGATGCAAACTGGCAAGCCAGTCCGTAATTAAAAAGGAAAAACTTAAGATCCAAGACCTCTCACCACCGAAGCACAGAAACCCCGAGACACAGAGTTGACACAGAGAATAGCCTGGCAACTCGATCTTCTCCGCCGTTCCTCTGTGTCTCTGTGCCTCTGTGTTGAGGGGTCTTTGTTGAGAATAAGTTTTAGCTGACCTTAACGAATTGAGGTAATCAAAAATGACTAAACAACTCCAAGACGCCTACATCGTCTCTGCTACCCGTACCCCGATCGGCAAATCTGGTCGTGGCATGTTCCGTAACACCCGCCCTGATGATTTGCTGGTACGTGTACTGCAATCCGCTTTTGCACAAGTACCTAATCTTGATCCCAAGCTGGCTGAAGACGCCATCATCGGTTGCTCTTTCCCTGAAGGCGCACAAGGCCTGAACCTGGCGCGCATGGGTATCTTGCTGGCAGGTTTGCCTAACACTATCGGTGGCGTTACCATCAACCGCTATTGCGCATCCGGTATCACTGCCGTTGCGATGGCGGCAGACCGCATCCGCGTTGGCCAGGCTGACGTGATGATTGCTGGCGGTGTTGAATCCATGTCCATGGTGCCTATGATGGGCAGCAATCCATCGATGAACATGGCTATCCTGAAAGACGAAAACGTAGGCATGGCCTACGGCATGGGTCTGACAGCAGAAAAAGTGGCCCAGCAATGGAAAGTATCCCGTGAAGCACAGGATGCATTTGCCCTGCAATCGCACCAACGTGCTATCGCTGCGCAAAATGCAGGTTACTTTGATGCAGAGACAACTTCTGTCGATATCATCGACCGCGTGCCTAACCTGGCAACGGGCGAAATCGAACTGAAAACCCGCACCGTCAGCCGTGACGAAGGCGCACGTCCAGATACCTCCATCGAAGGTCTGGCAAAACTGAAACCTGTATTCGCCGCCAAAGGTAGCGTCACTGCAGGTAACAGCTCGCAAACTTCTGACGGTGCTGGTGCCCTGATCCTGGTCAGCGAAAAAATCCTGAAAGAATTCAACCTGACACCACTGGCACGTTTCGCTTCTTTTGCAGTACGTGGCGTACCACCAGAAATCATGGGTATAGGTCCTAAAGAAGCCATCCCGGCAGCATGCCGTGCCGCTGGCATCACGCAAGACCAGATCGACTGGTTTGAATTGAATGAAGCCTTTGCAGCACAATCCCTGGCCGTAGTACAAGACCTGGGCCTGGACCCATCCAAAGTCAACCCTATGGGCGGCGCGATTGCCCTGGGCCACCCACTGGGTGCAACTGGTGCGATCCGTTCTGCAACGACTATCCATGCCCTGCATCGCAACAACCTCAAATACGGCATGGTCACCATGTGCGTAGGTACAGGTATGGGCGCTGCCGGTATTTTTGAACGTATGTAATTCTGTTGTGTTTGCCTGAATAAAATTAAACCGCGCAGACTGAAACTGCGCGGTTTTTTTTAAGGAGCTGAGCTTTAAGGAGCTATGATGGAGACGATACAAATTATTACCGCTGACGGCACTGCGCTGACAGCAAAAAAATTTACACCCACAAGCATAATAAAATCAGTCGTCGTCATGCCGGCGGCCATGGGCGTGAAGCAAAATTTCTACGAACCCTTTGCTGAATTTCTGGCAGAGAATGGCATTGCCGTCCTGAGTTTTGATTATCGCGGCATGGGTGAATCCATACCCGCGCAATACCGCAATTCATTACGTGGCTTCGATGCCGACATCCTGGTCTGGGCCGAGCATGACTACAATGCAGCTCTCAAGACTGCAAAAGAATGGCAACCTGATGTACCCTTGCTCATCGTCGGCCACTCGCTAGGCGGGCAATTACCTGGCCTGGTGCCTGACAATCATCTCATTGACGGCATGCTGACGGTTGGTTGCGGCAGTGGCTACTGGCGCGATAATTCACCGCAACTGAAACGGTTTGTCTGGCTCATGTGGTATTTCCTCGTGCCCTTGTACACCCGTATCTGGGGTTACTTCCCTGGCAAGAAAATGCGCAAGGTCGGTGACTTGCCCAAGGGCGTGATTTATCAATGGTCACGCTGGTGCCGTAGCCCTGAATATTTTGTGGAGAAGGATGGCAGCCCCATGCAAACCGGCCACCATAAAATTCACAAGCCCATACTCTGCATGAGTTTTACCGACGATGAAATGATGAGCCGCCGCAGCATAGACAGCATGCATGACTACTACAGCAATGCCAGGGTCGAGCGACGCTATATCCATCCTAAAGACGTTGATGCCAAACGCATAGGGCATTTTGGTTTTTTCCGCCCACAGTTCCGCAACACACTTTGGCAGCAAGCCCTACAATGGCTGACTACCGCACCACAATCTACTTGATCAATAAAAAGAGACTAGCACTATGGATATCCTGACCCACAAAGAAAACGGAATTTTGACGATCAACTTCAATCGTCCAGAAAAGAAAAACGCCATCACCCAGGCCATGTACCAGGCCATGGCAGATGCATTGCGTGATGCAGAAACAGACGTGGCCGTACGCGCCATCCTCATCACTGGCAAACCAGAAATCTTCACCGCCGGTAATGATCTTGAAGACTTCATGAAAAATGCCCGCAGCCTGGCCGAGCCAGACACCGTGCCACCGGTCTATCAATTCATGCAGGCCCTGAATGAATCAGGCAAGCCCGTGATTGCCGCCGTTTCCGGCGCCGCAGTTGGCATAGGCACTACACTGCTCATGCATTGCGACATGATTTATCTGGCCGACAATGCCAAACTGTCCATGCCCTTTACGCAACTGGGTCTGTGCCCTGAATTTGCCTCCAGCATGGTCTTCCAGCAAATTGTCGGCTATCAACGCGCAGCAGAAAAACTCATGCTCGGTGAAGCCTTCAGCGCTGCAGAGGCTTTTGAAATGGGTTTCGTCAATAAAGTATTGCCACTGGAAGAATTACTGCCCTACGCCCAGCAGCAAGCCGCCAAACTGGCAGCATTGCCCGCAGCCTCCATACGCGTAACCAAGCGTTTGATGAAAGGCAATCAACCCGCCGCCATCAGCGCCAAGATGACAGAAGAAAACCAGCACTTTTCAGCGATGCTGAATGCACCAGAAGCCAAAGAAGCATTCATGGCTTTCTTCCAGAAGCGTAAGCCAGATTTTAGTCAGTTCAACTAAGCTTTCGGATGATTTTCTTGAGTACTGTAAAGTGCCACAGAAGTTGAGATTTTTGTCAGGGTAGTTGAGATTTGTCAAATTAAACGGCGGCTGTCTAGCCGCCGTTTCGCTTTAAGAGACATTGAAACTACTTAAAATTAGATAATATCCCTACGTGATCAAAGTAACTTTAGCGAACATCCATGATAAAAAAACTCTTTTTCGCCTGTTTTATTCTGTTTGCATTGATGGACCGCGCGTTTTCTGATCAGCGTCAACGACCATCAGATCCTTGGTACTATAGTATGTATGTCTATCCTGATGGTGACGTGTATGCGCAAACAAACAGGTGGCATGCCAGATTTAAGGCTAAAGATGGAATATGGACAGAATTTGTTCCAATAAAATTAACCATTGATGGTTATTTCATATCGAAGGGAAATAAGCTATTTTTTACGAATCGACATGGTGGAGATGTAATAACGTCAATTGATAGGGGGACGCATTGGGAAAATTTAGGTCGTGCTGCGGAAACTACTAAAAAATACTATGAAATCAAGAAAATTGACGGCAGCCTTTTAGGCTGCGGTCAAGATACTTTGGATATCAGTGACGATGTAGGTAGACACTGGCGCCAATCAGTGGCGTTGAAAACTTTTAATGGTGAAGCTGATTCGTGCATTAGTTTTTCTGGCAATCGTGAAGTGCTATTTGTTAGAGGCAAATCTACTTTATATAAAAGCTTAGATTTTGGTCTTTCCTGGGAAATTATAAGTAGCAATACCGCAGGATTGGTAAATGATAAACAAAATTCTTTTAGCGATATCGAAAATTCACATCATAATTGTGAATTGAAAGGCATGTTGATGGATTCACTTTACATGCAATGCCTAAGAAAAATATTCGTTAGTCTGGATCAAGGAAAGAGTTGGGAAGAGGAAGGTTTTGGATTGCCACCCGATGCAAAACTAGATATTCGCAAGATTTCAGATAATTATCTTTATCTTTTAGTTAATTATGAAAGTGACCTGGCAGATAATTATAGGCGAGATCTTTTTATAGCACTTGATCGAAAAACATTAAATAAAATCAATGATATAGAGATTTTGCCAGACGATTTTCAAGTAGGCGAGCTTTTACCAAGTGGATTTCGCGCATTCTATTTGCTGACTGAAATAGGCATTTACAGGAGTGCGGATTTAGGAGCAACCTGGACTATGCTACCGGCTGCTAGATTTGTGACTATGTTAAGTCCAGCTACCAGAATCTTAAAGTCAAGTGGTTCTACCACAAGTATTAGCCGACTCCCACATTGAAGGATGAGATTTCGTCTGAATTGTTCCCCCAGTTCAGTTAAACCAAATCACTTTGCCAGACCTGCAAATTTTGCAAAATCTGGCGACAGTTTTGGCTTAACTGAACACAAAAACGACTATTTTTTAATCAACGCGAGCGACTAAAGTTGTTGTGCTGATTAAAATTTATGCAAATCACTTGATCGCGGCGAGTTTCATCCTGAACAGCTAAACTGCCCGCTTAACATACACATTTGGGTCCAGCGAGGATTGACTAACGCCGCAAATAATATCCCTGCAACAAACCATCCCAAGCCTCAAATTTATGTACAGATTGAGGTGCTGTGAAGTACGGATTAATCCCTGTCCAAACTTCTGCAAACGTGTATCCATGTAAATGCTGATGCGGCCTGATCAGGTTATACCAGGACGCAGCATCAACACCGGCGTCTATGGCAACATCCTCGCCCCGCGTGCCAGCATCAATGGCGGTAGCGGCGTCATCAACGGCAATGAACCACGCCCCCGTGGCCAGCAACAGCAGTGCCAGCCTTGATGAAGACACCAGCATCAACCTCAGCCTGCTCAGCAACGCCAGCGATGCCGACAGCACCGACGTATTGACCGTGCGCATCACCACCCAGCCCGCCCACGGCACCGTCAGCAACCAAAGCATCACCGTCGACAATGCCACCAGCATCCTCATCAAGGCACTCGGCACCGATGTTGATGGCGACACCCTCAGCAGCAAACTCATCAGCACAGCCGGCCATGGCAGCGTCACCCTCAATGCTGACGGCAGCTTTACCTACAAAGCCACCGCAGGCTATGTTGGTACAGACAGCTTTAGCTACAAAGTCAACGACGGCAAGGTCGACTCCAACCTCGCCACCGTCAGCCTCACCGTGACCGCTGTTGCGCCGCCTGTACTCACCAGTGCAGACCTCGGCCTGGCAGGGCAGTTCAACGCCTTCATCTTCAATGACTTTACTGCTACCGCAGGAGAAGTGGCTGGCACCATGGCAGTAGGGCACAACTTCAATGTCTCCGCCTTTAGCATGGACACCACCCAAAAGAACTACCAGGGCATGTCCTTGATCGTTGGTAACCAACTCACCTTCAATGGTGGCTCCACCCATGGCAAAGCCACCTACGGCAGCAGCAAAACTGTCAACAACCTGCCGCAAACAGATACTGTCGTCAAAGCAGTACCGCCATTCAGCTTTACTGATAACAAAACCCAGTTGACCGACCTGTCCACCAACCTGGCAGCCCAAACCGCCAATGGCAAGACCAGCATCCAGTTCAACGGCATGACCTTCCAGGGCGACGGTACCAACGGCACCCAGATCTTCAACGTCAAGGGAGCTGACCTGCTCAACGTCACTTACGCCAACTTCGTCAACCTGAACCCAGGGCAAACCATCATCATCAACGTCAGTGGTGACAGTGGCATGCAAGGCGGCATGCCAGACGGCTTCAAGAACTACAACACCCTGTTCAACTTCAGCACAGCGAAGAAACTGACCTTCACCAACGTCGCCCTCAACGCCAGCATCCTGGCGCCACTGGCAACAGTCAGTGGTGGTAGTGGCGTGGTCGATGGCAATGTCGTCGTCAATAACTGGAACAGCAATGTCTACATCGCCAACAACCGCAGCTTCCAGGGTAAGCACCTCATCAGCCCCGTCTGTACACCGGCATAAAAAACCCTCAAAGTAGTTCCCGTTACATTTTAGCGGGAGCTACTTTGGAGTTATTAGACACACCGGTCCGCAGGAAGCGGCGCCCTAAC
>NZ_JBMPOT010000020.1:0-106488 GCF_049340425.1 Undibacterium sp. JH2W
GTTAGGGCGCCGCTTCCTGCGGACCGGTGTGTCTAATAACTCCAAAGTAGCTCCCGCTAAAATGTAACGGGAACTACTTTGAGGGTTTTTTATGCCGGTGTACAGACGGGGCTGATGAGGTGCTTACGCATAAGCTGGAAGCATGACTCCAGAACCGAAGTCGAACTCGTCGCCATTCATGGCGGTGGACATGGCTTGCCGCAACCCTACTACCGACGTGCACGCTTGCTAGGGCCATCGCCGATGGCACCTAATGGGGCGGAAATGATTTGGGAGTTTTTTGCGCGGCAGTAGCGGTGAGCAACTCGCAAATACTCTAGAGAGTTCCATCCTCTCGCATACTGGCGTGAGGCACTAATGAACGAAAGAATTCATGAAAAGTAATGACAGTGATGGCAGCCAAGACTGCTTGCGTTCATATGTCGCATCGTCGTTGCTTACCAGCGCTAGTTTGTTACCACGTTCTTATAGCCAGGCCTATGTTTTCGCGAAAGTGTAGGAGCGATAACAATACCAACCATAACAGCATGTGTTTCATTGAATACTGATTCACTCAGATCAATTTGGTTAAAATTGACAGAGTGGTCGTGCTGATCAATGAAACTTACATGTCAACGCATCTATCTTTATGGCTTTTTACTATTCTTTCTGAAGAATGTAGCCCCATCATTTTTTACATACTCATTCAAAGCAGAAAAATCTTTTACGCTTGAACCCTCTAAATTTATATACCTTAACTGCTCTAATTTTCTTAGCGGCGTAATATCTGTTATTTGAGTGCTACCTAAATTGAGATGCCGCAATTGGATGATTTCAGCCAAGCCGGAAATATCGGTCACCTTTGTTCTATTCATATCTAAGCGGGTCAAATTTTCTAGTTTTGTCAACGAAGAAATGTCGTGGATATTAGTGCTATTTAATTTCAAATACTCTAGGCCCCTATTCCCAGATATTGATGAAATATCGCTTACAGCTGTGTCAGATAAAGTCAATATACTTAAATCAGTAAGATTAGCTATTGGTTTGATATTGGTAATGTTTGTATTGTCTAAATACAACGAACGTAATTGAGTCATTTTGGACAGTGCGGTGAGGTCGTTGATACTAGTATGCTCCAAGTGTAAGCTTGTTAGTTTCTTTAGCGAAGCTAATGAACTTATGTTGTTAATTCGTGTATTACGTAGGCGCAAAGTACGTAAATTTTTAAGTGAAGCTATTGCACTAATATCTTCAACTAATGTATTACTTAGGTCCAAAGTTCTTAAATTTCTTAAGGACTTTAGTGCGCTGATATTTTTCACTAGAGTGTTACTCAAATGCAATGAAGTTAGCTTTTTACAACCTGTTAAAGGTTCAATATCTTCGATTTTTGTACCAGCTAGATGCAGAGTCAAAAGATTGTTTAGGTTCTGTATTGGCGCAATATCTTTAACATCAGTTTGTACCAAACTTAAATCCTGTAGTTTTCTTAAGTTCTTTAACGGTGAAATGTCAGAAACTTTTGTAAAGTCAATTTCTAAATGTTTGAGTGTATTTATTTTCTCCAAGGCAGAAATATCTTGGATTTTTAGATACGTCAAGCTGAGTTCTTCTAGAAATCGCATTTCAGAAAGTGACGATATATCTTTCAATTTGGGTGCGTGAATTGATAAGACAATTAACTTATTCACTTTTTTTAATATAGAGAGGTCTGAGACATTATTACTATCTATTATTAATACAAATAGATCAGGGGCATTTTGTATATCTTTTAATTGCTTGATGCCCCTTACAGGAAGATCATGATATTCATCCTCATCTTGTTTTGACGGAGATGTAAATATCGCCGCATAGTTTGAACGCAACAAGTTTTGGAAATCGATATCGCCTGTGATACCATATTTCCAGCCAGAATAAACTAAATGCGAATGGCTCTTTGCTAATTTACCTTTCCATTCTGTACTTAAATGGATATGGCGATCATTCAATACTCGCATTGCGAGTGTGACGATTCCTAATCTTATGTCAGAATTTCTCTTAGATGTATTGAAAAGAATTTCTACTAAATCTTCGACCCAAGTGCTATCTCGTTCACCTGATATAAGTTCTAATACATATATCAAGCTCTCATGCCAGACTGCTTCTTGGCTCCAAGTAAATAGCTTTTCTTTGGTTACAGGTGCGTTTTTACCGAGTTGATCTTTAATAAATTTGGGGCTAACAATCCGACTGGTTAGATAGCGAGCACAAAAATACTCCTGAAAACTAAGGTGAACGAACGCAAATTGTCCCTCCCCCCTTGGCAATAACAAGCCGCTACGTCTAGCGACCCAATCTAAAAACATTTGTGCACTGAGTTGCGACTTGGTTACACCTGATTCGTGCATAGCATCACTTAGCCAGTTGAGAACCTTTTCTTGTGTTACAAGCACGCCCTTTTCATGGTCTAGCGAGGCACTGTCGCTTGTGTTGGTATCTCTTTCTAATTGCATTTGAAAACCGACGTATGCAAGCCAATTTTCGCGGGTCTCCCACCCGAATGGAACTAATGCGTCATCAATATTTATATTTCGATGCTGATCAATCGTATTGATATATGCATTTGCGATCTCTTTATAAAGTAGGGCTTTTCCATCCGGTAAATGAGCACGCTCGCGGTGAACTATAGCCATCAAACTCAATAAATTAGGTGTGCGTGCTAATTCTTGAGTGGTTTCGGATTGACTAAGTACATAAATTAGATCTCCTGTCTTTTTTTTCGCTTCTTGCTCACTTGTATTGCGCTGCAAATACCAATTTTCTACAAAGGCAGCTATACGTTGCTGATCAAATGGCATTAAATAGCGAATATCCGCCCATTGAAGTTTTTGAGAAATAAATCCTATTTGTCTTTGTATATCGGCCGTTATTTTTTCGGCTTTTTTTATCGTTTGTACGTAATCATCGTCTGAGATTTGATAGAGTCTTTCGGTTAAATTTGACTCGAATTTCGATGTGATTTGAGAGTCATATGCCTGCGCTTTATTTAAATTTATTGATTTTACTGCTTCAGATATTATCAGCCGCTGGCTTGGATTGATTGAACTACAGATAGGACTATCTTCGTAACCCACAATTCTCGAGGTTGCAAGTGCACATGCTTCATCTTTTGCTGCTTGCTGCATCCATGCAGCAACGGTGCTTCTCTGGTTGCGTGGTATTTCATCTACACCATCTAAAATTAACACATATTTTTTGTTGGCAACATGAGCACGTAAGCTTGTCTCAAGTGTGTCCGTTATTTTTTTCCCAAAAAGACGTTCTGCTACAAATACTGCAAGGTCAGCAATCGTCACGGTTTTATTGAAGACGTTCGATTTCATCTCGCGCAAAACACATGGTATTGGTAAACAATTATCTAAAATTTTTGGTAATGGAGTAGTGAATCCACCAGATAATCTCCATGCTAACCAATTGACCAAAGTTGTTTTCCCAGAGCCAGGGTCGCCTAGCAATACCACTCGCGGTATGGATTTGAGTGTATTGAATAAACTCAGTCCTTCAGGCCAACCTTCCGGATTGCTACTAGAAGATACAGGTGTATTTGATAGCATTGGTTGTACAAATAAATTTTCAATCCGAATAGGTGGAAGATCACGCATATTAGGTAGCGCAAGAGTATCTACAACCCCATGTCTACGGTTAATTTCTCCCAAGTAGCCACGTAACCTACTATCTTCCCAAAGCTTGGGTAAGTCATCTGTCAAACGGATCTTTTTTTTCATGCGGTTACTCCAGACACGTTTAGTAGTGCCTCAAAATCAATCGGTTTTAGCTGATCACGATATTGGTACACCAGCGATCCAATCCAAAAAATGTCGATATCTCCTGGATTGGGAAATGCAGGCTTTATGATCGGTTGCCCTGAGACCTCGTCGTAACTACCGATTAGGTGAGGCAGTTTTAAAGAGTCTGACCAGTGAGACTTAGTTTTTACTGCTTCACTTGCCGCAGGATTAGCCGCTTCCCGGCTTCCAATGCACCAAGCTTGAATTTCACTCCAGAAGTTCGAATTGAAATGCCAACGTTCCCAAAGATCTCTGTGGAATTGATGAATATACGCCGTAACTAGTACTCTTATTGCCCATATTTTTTGATTTTCGATACCGCTTGGAAATGTGTAACAATCAGCGAAACGTGACCACTGATTTGCCAAAGCTTTCAGTCGGCGTGGGTTGGGTGGAAGACAGTTTATTCCTACTAACGCAGATTGGAGCGATATTTTTTGCTCAGTATTCTGAACCCAGCTACTTAAAAGAGTGGAAGCTTGCTTCGGTAAAGGCAAGCGGTAAATATCGGTGCAAATTTTTTCCAAGTAATGGTTTGCTCGAAGCTTTAATTCCTCTTGCGTGCAATCTTTTGGTGCTGAAATTTCATCTCTGATAGCGTCGACCAAGATGCGTTCGTTCATTCCCAAAACAAAAATACAATTCGGGATGCTCAGATAAATTTTTAAGCCTTCTAATAATCGCATTGCTGCCTTGGGATTGCAGCGATCTAGATCGTCAATAAAAATTACAACTCTAGCTTCAGTAGTGGGAAGTAAACATTTAATGGTTTTATGTAAATGCTCGCGAATTGAGTTGGTTGTAAGCGTTTCCGAGTAATGTTCTTTCTCCCATTTTTCACCACGTTTTTCAATTTTTTCTATACTGGGAATTACTTCAAGACTGATCGCCTTGCCAATATCAGACAAACTGTCGAGCACGCTATAAACAGCAATTTCACCTAGTTTTTTAAATTTCTCCTTAATGGCGGGAATTGCTGCCATCTGAGTGCGCATTTCTTGTATCAACGCAATTACAGGTGTAGATTCGTTTTGATAGCGCCAAGCATCAAACCAAATAGTGACGACTTTCTTTTCTAATTCTTTTTTCTTTGGTTTGGAAAGCGGATTAATTGAACTGACGACTGAGGCATCAGCTGGCATATCTCCACCCAATTGAAATTGTACTTGGCGCATGAAACTAGTTTTTCCACTTCCCCAGTCACCGTGAATACCCAGCACATGTGGCGTTGGAAAGTCCAAAATTCTCTTACTAATACGACTTAACTCAGAAGTCCATTCCAGTTTATCGTCAAGAGTAGGCAAATCATTGTGCAAAGTAATTTGATTCATGATTTTATTTTGTGAGTTATTTTGTTAGTGTTAAGCCATAATTTTATTATCGCATTACTTACGAAATTATCGACAATCCAATTCGCCAAAATAAAAAAAGCCATTCAATGATGAACGGCTTCTCTATATTTAAGTTAGCTGGCAAAAATCAAACGTCAATATTCCCCGCCCTCAACGCATTCGATTCAATAAACGCCCGGCGTGGTTCCACGTCATCGCCCATCAGTGTTGTGAAGATCTGATCTGCGGCAATTGCGTCTTCGATTTGTACTTTGAGCAGGCGGCGGACTGTGGGGTCCATGGTGGTTTCCCAGAGTTGGCTTGGGTTCATTTCGCCCAGACCTTTATAGCGCTGCTTACTGACGCCGCGTTCGGCTTCGTCGCGTAGCCAGAGCATGGCCTGGTGGAAGTCGTGGACGGCGATTTCCTTAGCTTTTTCGCCTTCGCCACGGCGGATGAATGCGCCTTCTGTGAGCAGGCCCTTGAAGGTGGTGGCAGCGTTTTCCAGTACCTGATAATCGGCACCATCAACAAAGTCGGCATCGATGCTGCTGACCTTGATGTTGCCGTGGTACAGGCGTTCTATGCGCAGGCTGAAGGCGCCTGAGAGTTCATCGCTGCGTACTACTGCTTTGACGGCATTGTCGCCTATGGCGGCTGTCAGGGCGATGGCGGATGCTTCTGCGTTTTCTGCGTTATCCAGTTTCAGCGTGACGCCGGTCATGATGGCGGTCAGGGCGGCGCGGTCGATGACGCGGGTCAGGCGCATCATGATGGCGTTGGCCAGGTTGTACTGGCGTACCAGTTCACCCAGGGCCTCGCCAGTGATAGGGGCTGCGCCTGTGCCTGGTGTCAGGGATGCGCCGGTCAGGGCCACGGTCATCATGTAGGTGGCTTCTTCTGCATCATCCTTGAGATAACGTTCATCGCGGCCTGCCTTGACTTTGTAGAGTGGTGGCTGGGCGATGTAGATGTGGCCGCGTTCTACCAGTTGTGGCATCTGGCGGTAGAACAGGGTCAGCAGCAGGGTGCGGATGTGGGCGCCGTCGACGTCCGCATCGGTCATGATGATGATGCGGTGGTAGCGCAGTTTGTCGGCATTGAATTCGTCCGGGCCTATGCTGGTGCCCAGGGTGGCGATCAGGGTGGTGATCTGTTCACTGGACAGCATTTTTTCAAAGCGGGCTTTTTCTACGTTGAGTACTTTACCGCGCAATGGCAAGATAGCCTGGAACTTGCGGTCGCGGCCTTGCTTGGCTGACCCACCCGCAGAGTCACCTTCGACGATGTACAGTTCGCACAGGGCCGGGTCTTTTTCCTGGCAGTCTGCCAGTTTGGATGACAGGCCCAGGCCATCCATGACACCTTTACGGCGTGTCAGTTCGCGGGCTTTACGGGCTGCTTCACGGGCGCGGGATGCCTCGACGATTTTGCCGCAAATGATTTTGGCGTCGTTTGGTTTTTCTTGCAAAAAGTCAGACAGGGTCTTGGCGACGATTTCTTCTACCGGGCCGCGTACTTCACTGGAGACCAGTTTGTCCTTGGTCTGGGAGCTGAACTTTGGCTCTGGCACTTTGACAGACAAGACGCAGGTCAGGCCTTCGCGCATGTCGTCGCCAGTGACTTCTACCTTGGCTTTCTTGGCGTATTCGTGTTCTTCAATATACTTGTTGATGACGCGTGTCATCGCGGCGCGCAGGCCGGTTAAATGGGTGCCACCGTCGCGCTGCGGGATGTTATTGGTGAAGCACAATACCTGTTCATTGTAGGCGTCGTTCCATTGCATGGAGACGTCGACGGTGATGGTGGTGTTCTGGTCAGACTGACGTTCACCTGTAGCCTGGAAAATCGTCGGGTTGAGTATGCTTTTGTTTTTGTTGATGTATTCAACAAAGCCGCGAGTGCCACCTTCAAACGCAAACAATTCTTCTTTGCCGGTGCGGTGGTCGTTGAGTTTGATACGTACGCCATTATTCAGGAAGGACAATTCGCGTATGCGCTTGGCCAGGATTTCATAATGGAATTCAACATGGGTGAAAATTTCTTCATCAGCCCAGAAGTGGACTTCAGTGCCGCGTTTGTCAGTGTCACCCAGGACTTTGATGGGGGATGTGACAACGCCATCAACAGTTTCGAGTTCGCGGTTTTGCGGTACGCCACGGACAAATTCCATCGCATACATTTTGCCATCGCGGCGGATAGTCAGCTTCAGCAACTTGGACAGGCCATTCACGCAGGACACACCTACGCCATGCAGACCGCCGGATACTTTGTAGGAGTTTTGATCGAACTTGCCACCCGCATGCAGCTCGGTCATGACGATTTCTGCGGCGCTGCGTTTGGGGTCGTGCTTGTCATCCCATTTGATGCCGGTAGGGATGCCGCGGCCATTGTCAGTGATGGAGATGGAGTTGTCGCTATGGATGGTGACATTGATCTCGGTACAGTGACCTGCGAGAGATTCATCAATCGAGTTATCCAGCACTTCAAAGACCAGGTGATGCAGACCGGTGCCGTCCGAGGTGTCACCGATGTACATGCCGGGGCGTTTGCGCACGGCTTCCAGGCCTTCCAGAATCTGGATTGAAGACGCGCCGTATTGATTGGGCTGCGCTGGAGTGTTGTCTTGGGTGTTATCGGACATGGCTACCTTCTAAAAAAACGAACTGTTTTGGACAATTTTGTAAATCGCCCAATGTGAAACATATTCAGAAACTGCTTTGTCATTTCTGTGCAGGTGGGATTCAGTGTCTTGGGTGTTGATGCATCAGGGCATAACGACTGACGACGCTGGATTCCAGCCTGCGCTGGAATGACGGTAATGAGATTGCCGTGAATTTAACGCACTACTTTCACGGCAATTCAGCAAATAAAAAAACTATATCCGCATCGGCATGACGACATATTTGAAGTCGGTGTTGTCGGGGATAGTGATCAGTGCGGATGAATTGGAGTCGCCCAAAGAGACCGATATCTGGTCGCATTTGAGGTTATTCAATACATCGAGCAGATAGCTGACGTTGAAGCCGATGTCCACGCTGTCGCCACCGTAGTCGATTTCGATTTCTTCTATCGCTTCTTCCTGGTCGGCATTGGTGGACAAAATCTGCATGAGGCCAGGAGTGATGACGCAACGCACGCCCTTGAACTTGTCTGACGTCATGATCGCGGCACGCTGCAATGAACGCAGCAATTGTTCGCGGCCCAAAGTGAAGCTGTTTTTATAGCCTTTGGGGATGACGCGGTTAAAGTCAGGGAACTTGCCTTCGACCAGTTTGGAGATCAGTTCGATATCGGCAAAAGTCAGTTTGACCTGGTTGTTGGCGATGTCGATCTGTACCGGGTCTTCTTTGTCTTCCAGCAGGCGTTGCATCTCGATGATGGTTTTGCGCGGGATGATGACTTCGTGACGCGGGAACTCTTGCTCGACTTCGACCTGGCAAAACGCCAGACGGTGACCATCAGTCGCCACGGCGATGACGTTCTTGCCATCAACGACCAGCAGCAAGCCATTCAGGTAATAGCGAATGTCTTGTTGCGCCATCGAGAAATGCACCATGTTGAACAGGTGCTTCAGGGTTTTTTGTGGCAGGTTGACGCTGGCATTGAAATGCTCGGCCTGGGCCACGGTAGGGAATTCTTCTGCTGCCAGGGTTTGCAAGGAGAAGCGTGACTTGCCTGACTGCACGCTCATCTTTTTGTTTTCAAGCTTGAGGACCACATCATTGTCATCTGGCAGGGCGCGCAAAATATCCAGCAATTTGCGGGCTGCTACTGTCGTGGCTATGCTGTCGCCACCAGAACCTATGGCCGCCTTGGTCGTGATCTGCACTTCTATGTCTGTCGACAGGAACGATACCTGTTCACCGTCTTTGCGAATGAGGATATTGGCCAGAATCGGCAATGTGTGCCGACGCTCGACAATACCACTCACAATTTGCAAAGGCCGGAGCAGGGTGTCCCGGTGGGTTTTAACCAATTGCATTTGAATATCCTCACTTTGTATGGTGACAAGGAACTTAACTATTTCTTGCTGCTTTTATAGATTGCTTCACATATTTGCTGCGGTCATGCTTGTTACTTTGGTGCGCATGGCGCACTTTACAAATTTTTCATTCCCTCCCTTTCAAGGGGAGGGTTAGGGTGGGGATGGGTTTCGGTTGATCAATCTTCAATCAAATTACGATAGAACCCCATCCCCATCCCTGCCTTCCCCTTGAAGGGGAAGGGGCTAAAACCCTACAACATTTCTTACCCGCAACTGGGCACAAAACCATCCCAATTGCACATCCTACAACATCCAGCCCATCAACCCTTGAGCGTTTGTTCTAATACATGTAGCTCATGGTTGCATTCGGGGTTTTTGGTGCGGTCTGCGGTGATCTTGCGGACTGCGTGCAAGACCGTGGTGTGGTCGCGGCCGCCGAAGAGTTCGCCGATTTCTGGCAGGCTCTTTTGCGTAAGTTCCTTGGCCAGGTACATGGCAATCTGGCGTGGTCTGGCGATATTGGCCGGACGTTTTTTCGAATACATGTCGGCGACTTTGATGTTGAAAAAGTCGGCAACTGTCTTCTGTATGTTTTCTACGGATATCTGGCGGTTCTGTACCGACAGCAAATCCTTCAGGGCTTCCTTGACCACATCGATGGTGATTTCTTTACCATGGAAGCGTGAGTACGCCAGAATCTTGCGCAATGCACCTTCGAGTTCGCGCACATTCGAGCGCAAATGCTTGGCGACGAAGAAGGCCACGTCATCTGAAATATTCACACCTTCTGAATGGGCTTTCTTGAGCAGAATCGCTACGCGCATTTCCAGCTCTGGCGGTTCAATCGCGACTGTCAGGCCAGAGTCAAAGCGTGAAATCAGGCGGTCATCCATGCCGGTGATTTCTTTGGGATAAGTATCACTGGTGATAATGATTTGCTTCTTGGCCGCGATCAGGGCTTCAAAGGCATAAAAGAATTCTTCCTGGGTACGGCTCTTGCCGCCAAAGAATTGAATATCATCGATCAGCAACAAATCCAGCGAATGATAATAGCGTTTGAATTCATCAAAACCCTTGCGCTGGTAAGCAGTCACTACGTCGCGCACATATTGTTCAGCGTGGATATAGCGTATCTTGGCGTTCGGGTTATCAACGAGGATCTGGTTGCCTATGGCGTGGATCAAATGCGTTTTACCGAGGCCTACGCCGCCATATAAGAACAGCGGGTTGTACGATACGCCTGGATTATTTGCCACCTGGATGGCAGCAGCGCGCGCCAGCTGGTTGGCCTTACCGGTCACGAAGCTGTCAAAGGTCAGGTCGGAATTAATACGGCTTTGTTCACGGCGCGGTGATACTTCTGGCGCAGCAGGTTCGGACATCATTTCTGGCACGCTGCCCTGGGCATCGAGGTCGGCATTCAAACCCTGAGGGCGTGGGGCTGCCGCTGCTGGAGCAGGTTTTCTGTTGCCACGTGGATCAAGCACGAACTGTACTTCTACTTCTTCATCCCAGTACTGGTTAGCCAGGTCGGTGATGCGGTTGGCAAACTGGGCCTTGACCCAGTCGAGTTTGAAACGGTTAGGCGCAGCGATACGCAGCTTGCCGTTTTCAAAGTCAAGCGGTACTAGCGGTTTGATCCAGGCGCTATATTGCTGTGGTGGAAGCTCTTGCTCAAGTTGGGAAGAACAGGCCTGCCAGAAATTTTCCATGTATGACTTTAATTATTAAATGCAAATGCGCGGTGCCGAATTAAATTCTACCGGTGCGATATATTTAGTAAGACCTAAGCCTCTATCGCTGGGTAAGTTGTCTTAAAGACATAAAACGGTGCCGCGCTAATCCGCTATTTTAACCCCGCTTGACCGAGTTATCCACAGGTTTGGGTTTAAATTTATTCTTTGCATTGCACCAATAGATGTGCCCTGATTGATTAATTTTTGCGCTAAGTGATTGACACGCAAAGCAAAAATGGTGTCTAATTGTGGGTTCCCTACCCCTCTTTTATTGGTGCGGCTTTAATTATCAGTTTTTTGATGGATTGACGCATAACACCATGAGCAGCGGTTTTGGGGCAGTAAAGGCGAAAGGCCTGACGAAAATGTGCAAGCCGAAGTCGCACCCAAGACAGCCTTTATCCGTAATTCCGATTTTTTTTATTGCTCAATTAGCGAGACCAACATGAAACGTACTTACCAACCTTCCGTCGTTCGCCGCAAGCGCACTCACGGTTTCCGCGCACGCATGGCAACCCGCGGTGGCCGCGCTGTTCTGAACGCACGTCGCGCCAAAGGCCGTAAACGCCTGGCAGCTTGATTATCAGTTCATTGATCTGCGGCAGCTTTGCTGAATTTGCATGATCAATCTCGTAACTGAGCATACAACTGAGCCAGTTCAGGCAGGTGCAGGCGGCGCAGATTTTGCCCGCGTCAGGCGCATCGTTAAAACGGATGAGTTTTCATCCGTTTTTCGTTTGCGCCCCGTGCAAAAGACAGCGCATTTTGTGCTCTATACCAGAACCAATGATTTGCCGCATGCCCGTCTGGGTGTGGTGGCCGCCAAGCGTTTTGCGCCACGTGCAGTGACGCGCAATACCATCAAGCGTGTCACCCGCGAGATTTTCAGGCATGCAGCTTTGCTCAACGTGGACTGCATAGTGCGCTTGTCCCGCCCTGTTAACAGCAAGGCCGGGCCAGCGACGACCGCCCAGCTCAAGCGTGAGCTCAGGGCGGAAATTCTGCGTCTGTTTGCAGCACCTGCTTGCGCGTCTGTTAGTCATAAGCCACCTGCAAGTTCTACCTAAGCTAACCTAGGGCATTTGAGATGAAAACCTTGCTGCTCCTGTTGCTCAGATTTTACAAGCTGGCAATTAGTCCCATGCTGGGGCAGAACTGCCGGTTTTATCCCAGTTGCTCTGAATATGCGGCAGAGGCCATCAAGTTGCATGGTGCTGCCAAGGGTAGCTTGCTGGCAGGTAAACGCTTGTGCAAATGTCATCCATGGCACCCAGGTGGCGTGGATCATGTGCCGCCCGCTAGTGAAAAATCACAAACCGCCCCCACATCTGCCCAGTGCTGCCATGACGGCAAGCATACTGGACATTCTTCTCCCCTTTCCTGACATACACAAATGGATATCAAACGTACCGTCCTGTGGGTAATTTTCTCTTTCTCGCTGATCATGCTCTGGAATGGTTGGGGTGTATATAGCGGCAAGCCGTCTATGTTTGCTGCGCCTCCTCCAAAAGTGGCCAGCGCTTCGGCCTCTGCCAGCAGTGCAGCAGCTAGTGTAAGTGCTGCTGCCAGTACGACCGCAGTGGCAGGTACTGATGCTGCAGCTGCCTCGGCGCCTGTCATCAAGAGTGAAACCATTACCATTACTACCGATGTCATCCAGGCAGAAATTGATACCATCGGTGGCGAGCTGAAAAAACTGGAATTGCTGAAACATAAAGACGGCACAGACCATACTAAAAATGTGCTCTTGTTCAACAAATCTGAGAAGCGTACTTATTTGGCGCAAACGGGCTTGCTGGGTGGTGCTTTCCCTAATCACAAGTCTGGTTTCGTTGCCAAGCCAGGTGTACGTACTCTGGAAGGTGGTAACCAGGTACAACTGGTGCTGGAATCCGAGCAAGGCGGCGTCAAGCTGACCAAGACTTATACCTTTAAAAAAGGTGAGTACCTGATCGATGTGCGCCATGATGTGACCAATACTGGTACAGCGGCGATCACACCTTCCTTGTATCTGCAATTGTTGCATGACGGCACCAAGCCGGAAAGCGGCGGCATGTTCTCTGGCAGCGGTGAATTCTATGCACCTGCTGTGTACACAGAAGCAGAAAAATTCCAGAAACTGGATTTTGAAAAAATCGCCAAGGGTACAGATAGCCATGCCAAAGAATCAGACAATGGCTGGGTAGCAATGCTGCAACATTTCTTTGTGTCTTCTTTCATTCCGCAAGACAAGGCCAAGCGTGAAATTTTCACCAAGAAGGTCGATACCAATCTGTATGCAGTTGGTAATGTCTTGCCTATGGGCACAGTGGCACCAGGTGCAACAGTGAGCATGAATGCCCACCTGTATTCAGGTCCGCAAGAATCTGCCAAGCTGGAAGCAATTGCCCCTGGCTTTGAACTGGTCAAGGATTATGGTGTATTGACACTGATTGCCAAGCCGCTGTTTTGGGTTATGGAGCAAATCCATAAAATGCTGGGTAACTGGGGCTGGACTATCGTGGTCTTCACGATTTCCATCAAACTGGCTTTGTTCCCCTTGTCGGCTGCCGGTTATCGCAGCATGGCAAAAATGAAGGTCGTTACACCAAAGATGCAGGCTGTGCGCGAGCGTTTCAAAAACGATCCGCAAAAAATGAACCAGGCCATGATGGAGTTGTACAAAACCGAGAAAATCAATCCTCTCGGCGGCTGCTTCCCTATCCTGATCCAGATGCCTATCTTTTTGGCACTGTACTGGGTCTTGCAAGCCAGCGTAGAAATGCGCGGCGCGCCTTGGGTGGGCTGGATCACTGACCTGACTTCACCTGACCCTTGGTATATCTTGCCTGTGGTGTATGCGATTTCCATGTTCATCACCACCAAGCTGAATCCAGCCCCGGCTGATCCTATGCAGGCGAAGATGATGATGTTCATGCCACTGGCATTCTCGGTCATGTTCTTCTTCTTCCCATCCGGTCTGGTATTGTATTGGGTAGTCAACAATATCTTGTCGATTGCACAGCAATGGGTCATCAATAATAAATTGATACCGCCAGAGCATAAGGCTCAAGCGTAAAGATTGAGCAAATGAGAAAGCCCGCAAGTTTGCTTGCGGGCTTTTTTTATGATGTGATTTGTTAAACAAAACCTTGTCGCATTTGTGTTTTAAATCGTAGGTTGGGCTACGGGGTATCAGCCCAACACTGGGCGTGTAATTAACGTATACGAATGTTGAGGCTGAGTGTTGGGCTGGTAAACCGTAGCCTAGCGAGGCCCGGCCCAACCTACGATATTCATACACGCCCTGTCGCATTTCCGTCACAAACCAACAGACTAATTTGCACTCATAGTGTGCAAGCACAGATAGAATTTCAACATGATCTACGAACCCATTCCCATCGCTGCCATTGCCACCGCCCCCGGACGTGGTGGCATAGGTGTAGTGCGCATTTCCGGCAAGGACCTTGCGCCTGTCGTCACTGCTCTGTTTGGCACTACCCAATTCAAGCCACGTCATGCCAGTTATTTGCCGTTTACCCAGGCTGACGGTACTGTCATTGACCAGGGCATCGCGATTTATTTTAAGGCACCGCATTCTTATACCGGTGAAGATGTGCTGGAACTGCAAGGCCATGGCGGCCCTGTGGTCATGCAAATGCTGCTGTCGCGTTGCCTGGAAGCGGGCAAGGATGCCGGTTTACGGCTGGCAGAGCCTGGTGAATTTACCCAGCGCGCTTTTTTGAATGACAAGCTTGATCTGGCGCAGGCAGAAGCGGTATCAGATCTGATCGAAGCCTCAACCGAGGCGGCTGCCAAGTCAGCATCGCAATCGCTGTCCGGTGCTTTTTCCAAAGTCATTCATGCACTGGTAGAAAAAGTCGTGCACCTGCGCATGCTGGTGGAAGCAACCCTGGATTTCCCGGAAGAAGAAATCGACTTCCTGGAAAAATCCAATGCCCGTGGTCAGTTGCTCACCATACAGGCTGCCCTGCAAAAAGTGTTTGAGCAGGCAGCCCAGGGGGCCTTGCTGCGCGCTGGTTTGAATGTGGTGCTGGCAGGCCAGCCGAATGTCGGTAAATCATCTTTGCTGAATGTGCTGGCAGGCGATGATGTCGCCATCGTCACACCGATTGCCGGTACCACCCGCGACAAAGTGACTGAGACCATCCATATAGAAGGCATACCCCTCAATATCATCGATACTGCAGGTATACGCCATGAGCATGATGAGGTTGAAGAAGGCCAAGTGCTCAATGCCATCGATACGGTAGAGCGCATAGGCATAGAACGTACCTGGGCAGAAGTCGACAAGGCCGATGTCATCCTCCATCTGTTGGATGCCAGCCGTGGCCCTACGCGTGCTGATGAGGCTATTGTCGCGCGCTTCCCGGATGGCGTGCCAGTCATACGTATCTGGAACAAGATAGATTTGTCCGGCCACCATGCCAGCGTCGATGAAATGTCAGATGCGACGCATATTTATCTGTCAGCACATGAACACATAGGCATAGATTTGCTGCGCAAGGAATTACTGCGTATCGCTGGTTGGGAGCAAACTGGTGAATCGCTGTACCTGGCCCGTGAACGTCATCTGATTGCTCTCAAGCATGCGCATGAACATTTGCAAAACGCCGCAGAGTATGCCGCGCAAAATGATCAGTCACTGGATTTGTTTGCAGAGGAACTGCGCCTGACACAAGACCGCTTGAACAGCATCACTGGTGAATTTACTTCTGATGATTTGCTGGGCGTGATTTTCTCGCGATTTTGTATAGGTAAATAAGACTACAAGCCTAAGCTGCTCCTGCTCATTTTTTAAAAGAAGCAGAGAGCAGGTAGCAGGTGAGGCTGGCAGCCTGACCATGTTTATGCAGTCATGGCAGCTTGCAAACGCGGTCGCATATCATCGACGAGGCGCTTGCGGCTGGAACGTGCATACTCAGCCGGTGAAAACCACATGACTGCATCCGCAAAGGCATCGATTATGGGTAGGATATCGTTTGCTTCAGCATGGCTGAATTCCATCTTGCTGCCATTCCCGGTCAAGGAGCTCAGCTTTACCTGCAAAACGCCTTTGCGCGCAATCTTGGTTGCAGAAACTGGGTTCGCAGTACAGATGCCAAAGGTGCCCAGCAAGAAATGCTGCCAGTGGAATTCTGCATTTTCTACAAGATCAACAGCGTTTGCCGTGCCATCCTGTTCGAAGCAGTCTTGCATATGCCATACACTGGCATTCAATTCAGTCAGCGCAGCGATGTAGTCACGCATGAATTCTTGTTTCATTTTCTCTGATGCTGCGGCCAGGCCGTGTTCGACCACCAATTGTTTTGCCCTGTCACACCAGACAGTATGGCTGGCACGAAAATAATCACCAGCTATGGTATCGGCAGCATCTGACTCACCAAATACGGCAGAGTTAATGGTGGCTTTTTCTGAGATGACATAAGAAGGACCGGGCAGTATCTGTGCTGCCAGCAAATCATTTAATTCTGCTTCAGGAATGCCGCAGGCTGCGGCGAATTGTGCCTTGGTCAAAAAGTATTTATTCAGGTAGAGCTGTAATTCAGACATGTTGATATTCTCTCTTGAGATGAAAATTGCTGCTGGTCTGGCGGCATACTACGTCATAAATCTGGGGTGCACTTATGAGTGTCAACCGTGTACATGACGACTGTCTGCCGGTGCCTGTTCGCGCTCCAGTAAACCATAGTCACGCACGACAGATGCGATGCGCAAACGGTAGCCCGCAAAGATGTGACCACGTCCCTGTGACTGCGCAGCCCGGTGTTCTTCGGTATTGCGCCAGTTGGCGACAGCAGCTTCATCACGCCAGAAAGACAGCGACAAAATCTTGGCAGGATCAACCAGACTTTGAAAACGCTCTATCGAGATGAATCCATCCATCTCCTTTAGCAAGGGGGCCAGTCCGGCGGCGATGTCCAGGTATTCCTGCTTGTTGTCTGCATGGGGGATGACTTCAAATATAACGGCGATCATGGTGTCTCCTGATTGTTATGGGGTATCTGATTGAGAGGTTCTATTTTGACAGGTATGGCAACGCGTGCCGGGATGGTCATCGCCGCCACGCCAGCTACCACGCAGGCCAAACCTGTCCAGACGGTAGGTGTCATGTTTTCTTGCAAGACGCCCACACCGATAAGGACACCAATCGGCACGCGTAAATATGCCTGGGCAGTCGTGCCGACGGAACCCAGAGTTCGCATCAGGCGAAAATAAATAACTAATGCCAGCGCTGTCGAAAATACGGAAAGTCCAAGCAAGGCAAAGACCGATGCATGCGAAGGCGTGATTGTCCATGGGTGATCAAGCAGCAGACTTAAAGGCAGCATGACGGCTGCGCCGCAGATCAACGATCCGGCAGCGGGCTGCATCGGGTCCAGGCCTTTAAAATTCTTGCCGTAGATGGCGGCACATGAATAACAGACAGTGGCCAGGACAATGGCAAGTTGTGGCATCAATTGTTCGCCCAGGCCATGCAAGACTTCCATGCCGATGATGAGGCAGGTTCCTGCCAGTCCCGTGACGATACCAAACAGCTTGCGGGCAGTGACGGATTCATGTCGGGTGATCATCCATGTTCCCAGAAACGTCAGAATGGGTGCGCCAGAATTCAGGATAGTGGCGAGACCGGCATCGACTGACTGCTCTGCCCATGCAATCAGGGTAAATGGCATGACGCTATTCAGCAATGCCTGCACCATGAAACGGCGCCATACGACTGTGTCGCGTGACAGACGGATTCCGCGCCAGCGCATGATCATCAACAACAAAGCACTGGCAATCAAGGTGCGCGCCGCGATAAAACTCATAGGCGGGATAGTCACAACACCAATTTTGATAAAGGTATATGACGCCCCCCACAAGGTAGAAAGTGCGAGCAACAACGCAAGTTCTGTAGCAGGATTGTTTTTCTTGCCTCCGGCAATGCAGACCTCAGTCATGACAGACCCCTATGATGATTGAATACCGGAATGCGGCCATTCAGGGAAGGGCGATAAGTCCAGCTCAATCTATGCCATCCAAGCTCGGAGGCAGCTAACAAATGGTGAAGACTGCTGGCGCTGATCTGTTCGGCAATCGGCTGTCCGGGGCAGGCATGGCGCGCATGGCCAAAGCTGAATACCTTGCGGTCAGGTCTGTCCAGTTGCAGACTGTCTGCATCATGGTTGGCTGACGCATCACGATTGGCGGCTGCCAGAAAAACCACGATTACCTCACCAGCTTGCAAAGCCTGCCCTGCAATTTCGCATGCCTGTGTGACGAAGCGGCGGGTGTTTTGTACCGGTGCATCGTAGCGGGCTACTTCTGCAATCAGGTCTTTTATTCTCTGTGGCTGACTGGCTGATTCTTCACGCAGCTTCTGCAACAGGCCTTGTTGTTGCTGTAAGGCGATGATGCTATTACCCATCAGACCCGCTGTTGCTTCATACGTCTGCGATAACAAGCCGATGAGATTGCACAAGATGCCATCAGCATGCTGCCAGCCTAGTTGTTCCGCTTCGCTTTGCAGACCTGCCAGAAATCCATCTGGTTTCGCCTGACTGTCTTGCAGCAGTTGGCGAAAACTATTTTGCAAAGCCTTTGCAGCCACATGTGCGGCATCGATTTGTTCTGCCGTGCTCAAGGGGGAGAGGCAGCGCACGAAATCTGCCATCCAGCTTGCCAGAGCGGGCAGGGCTTCTTCTGCAAATCCCAATACGCTGCCCATGACATGGATGGGCAAGGCGAACAGATATTGTGTCAGCCCATCTCCTGTTCGTACATCATATGCGCTCGCGAGTTGGGTCGCATGTTGCTGCGTATAGGCGGCGATGCCAGACAAGTCCAGCTTGCGCAGTGAGCTTTGTATTACCTGTTTAGGCAGGGCATGGGCCTGGCCTTCATTCATGCGTATCAGGTTTGAAAATATTTCTCCCGCTGTACCACCCACAATATTACGGGGTACAGGTTCTGTAACTGGCCTGACAGCGCAAGCGGGGGATTCCAGCACCAGCTGCACGATGTCGGCACGGCTGGCTATCCAGCATTTGAGTTCGACATCAAAAAACCATGCTGGCCCTGTACGCAGGCTGGCGTAATACGGGTAAGGGTCAGGGTGGCAAGCGGCATTCAATATAGTGATTTGCTGTGTCATAGCAGGGCAGGTTAGGACTGGTGAGTAAGTAATGAAATGCAGTATAGGGCTTGTTCGCATTGAACAATTCGTCTACCATCAAACTATGAATGCAGATAATCACACCAATATAGAATACGCCGATACCCAATTAGCCAAGCTCGCCGGGGCCATTGCCGAGCCTGCCCGTGCCCGCATGTTGTGCAGCCTGATGGATGGGCGCGCACGCACCAGTACTG
This sequence comes from Undibacterium sp. JH2W, assembly GCF_049340425.1. Taxonomy (NCBI): domain Bacteria; kingdom Pseudomonadati; phylum Pseudomonadota; class Betaproteobacteria; order Burkholderiales; family Oxalobacteraceae; genus Undibacterium; species Undibacterium sp. JH2W. The sequence goes on from NZ_JBMPOT010000020.1 coordinate 19,217, forward strand.
AGCTGGCCGTCGTGGCCGAAGTCAGCCCTTCCACTGCAAGTGTGCATTTGAGTAAATTACTGGAACAACATCTGGTGACCGTGGTGGCGCAGGGCAAGCACCGCTATTACCAGCTCGCCAGTAATGAAGTAGCGATTGCACTGGAATCGCTGCTGTTAATCGCCGGCTTACCAAGATCACGCTTTGTGCCAAATACGCCAGACCGCCTGCGCAAGGCGCGTACCTGCTATGACCATATGGCGGGTGAGGTGGCGGTGGGGGTGCATGATTATCTGATGCAGCAAGCCTGGATCAGGCCGGTGGACGGTGAAGAAACTGCCTATGAGTTGACGGCAACAGGCAGTAAGTCTTTGGAGGAATTGGGTCTGGATATTGCCACTACCCGCAAGGCCAGGCGGCGTTTCGCCTGTTCCTGCCTGGACTGGAGTGAGCGCACTCCGCATCTGGGTGGCGCTTTGGGGGCTGCTTTGTTGAATTTATTGATCAGCCATGCCTGGCTGGAGCGTGATCTCGATAGCCGCGCACTGGCACTGACCAGCAAGGGCAAACGTGAGTTTCAAAAAGTGTTTGCCATAAAAACCTAAGACTTGATACCCGGGCTGCGCTTATTCTTTTGTACCAAGCTTGATCTTGGCGAGGCGGTCTATGATCGCTGGCTTTAACTTGCGGAAGTACACCAGATCAATCGCAAACATGGAAACAAGAGCCAGGCCTACAGTCAGCACGCAGCTTATCCATATCGAGTCTGGGGCAGCGATGCGGTTAGACAGATAAATTGCTGCGAATATTGTCAAACCCGTCATGAATTCACGCCAGAGTGGCTTGCGCGTCTTGAAGGTTTTCTGCGCCGCCAGTAACACCAGCTCAGGGTAATGTTTGGGCGCAACATCCTTTAATTCAGGGACTGCCAGCAATAAGGCGTCAGTGCTGAAGTTTTGCATGATTATCCATCCTTTATTCACCTGCAATCAGGTCTTGTGGGAAATATTATCTGCTTCAATAGGGGCTTAGTCTACGGTCAAAATGTAAAACATTTACCACAGGCATGGTATCAAACCCCGGAGGCAGCCTCAGATTTCGGCGATGACGTCTGGAAAGGCCTTGGACCATTGCAAAATTTCCACACTTTCACGCATGCCATGGACCCAGAAAGGGTCAGTTTGCCACAGGTTTTCCACTTCGGCCTTGTCCTGGGCTTCTATGATCCATAAAGCGCCTATGGGGTGTTCACTGGCATCATGGCGCAGTGATCCTGCTACCTTGATTTGCGTCTGGCGCGCTGCCAGCCAGTCTATGTGGGCAGCCATATATTCAGTGCGGACATGGCGCATCGTTGTTTTGTCGGTAAATCTGACGGCAAATAACATAAGCAAACTCAAAAATCTTATAAAGATGGGAATAATAAGCGGGTTTGCCTATGTTAAGGTATGGACAAACTGTTTTCACTATATGCATCATGTGTCAATTACTAGGAATGAACTGCAATACCCCGACTGATATTGTCTTCAGTTTTACCGGGTTTGCAACACGCGGCGGTCTGACGGACGAGCACAAGGACGGCTGGGGCATCGCTTTCTTTGAAGGCAGTGGCGTGCGCCTGTTTGTCGATCACCAGTCAGCGGTGGAATCGCCGGTGGCCGAGCTGATCAAGCGCTATCCCATCAAGTCCAGGAATGTCATCGCCCATATCCGCAAGGCTACCCAGGGCCAGGTCAGCCTGGAAAACTGTCATCCCTTCGTGCGTGAATGCTGGGGGCGTTACTGGGTATTTGCCCATAATGGTGATTTGAAAGAATTTGCACCCGTGCTGGATGGCAGCTTCCAGCCGGTTGGTAATACTGATAGCGAAAGAGCATTCTGTTATTTGCTGCAACGCATGCGCCGTCACTTTGGCGAGCAATTGCCATCGGTGCAACAACTGGCGCAGTTCATGCAAGAGATCACGGCAGAGATTGCCACTTATGGCACTTTTAATATGATGCTGTCGAATGGTGAAGCCCTGTTCACCCATTGTTCGACCAAGCTTTACTACATCGTGCGCCAGCATCCTTTCAGTACCGCTGCCTTGACGGATGAAGACGTGGCCGTCGATTTTTCTCAGGTCACTACGCCTGCCGACAAGGTCGCCATCATCGTCACCGAACCACTGACCACCAATGAAAGCTGGACCCAGTGTGCATCTGGCCAGATGCTGGTGTTTGTCGATGGTGATGTATTGGCTTTGCCAGAGGTAGTAGCATGAACCAGCGTTTGATGGATCAGCTCGACACCAATCTCTTGCGCGTCTTGCATACCCTGCTGACTGAGCGCAGCGTCACCCGCACCGCCATGAAGCTGGGACAATCACAACCCGCCATCAGCAATATGCTGAAGCGCCTGCGTGAAATCACCGGGGATGCCATCCTGGTACGCGGCAAGAATGGCATGACCGCGACTGAGCGGGGTGAAGAACTCTTATTGCTGGCGCGCCAGGCTTTGAATGTGCTGGAAAGCATCGCCAGCCCGGCACCGGCATTCATGCCTGCCTCAAGCCAGCGCATCTTTCAGCTCGGCGCACCGGATTACCTGAGCGCCTTGCTGATTCCCCTGATCATAGAAAAGCTGCGTGAGCAGGCACCCAATGCAGGTTTGACTGTACATGCCCTGAATGCCGGTTTTGATTATGCTGCTGGCCTGGAAAGTGGTGAGCTCGATTGCGTCATCGGCAACTGGCCCGACCTGCCACCCCACCTGCATCTGGCGCAATTGTTTGAAGATGAAGTGGTCTGCATGGTGAATCGCAAACACCCGGTCGTCAGCAAGGGCTTGTCGATCAAATACTATCTGGAAATGGCCCACCTGGCCCCCACACCTTATATGATGGGCCACCGCAGCATCATCGATAGCGCACTTGCGGAACAGGGCTTGAAGCGCAAGATACAAATGACCATCCCTTACTTTGGCATGGTTCCTTACGTACTCTCACGCACCGACCTGATCTTCACCACCAGCCGCAGTTTTGCCGTGCAATGCGCCAGAGACTGGCCGATAGAAGTCTTGCCCATGCCGATCACCGTACCCAAGATGAAGTTCTACATGCTCTGGCATGAGCGCGCGCATGCGGCCGCAGAGGTGCAGTGGTTGAGACGGATAGTGGCCGAGGCTTCGGCCAAGGTGATGGTGTAAAAAAGATGTAGGTTGGGCCGGGCCTCGCTGGGCTACGGGGTATCAGCCCAACACTGGGCATCTGCAAACGTATACGCTATTTAAGCGCCGAGTGTTGGGCTGATAAAACGTAGCCTAGCGAGGCCCGGCCCAACCTACAGATCAATTTTGTATTGGCGCCCTAAATCAACCCGGCACTTTCCCCTCCACACCCTCCACATAAAACTTGATGTCATGCAAGAACTTGTCATCTGCCACCGCATCTTTGCCCAGCACTTCCTTGCCGGTATTGTCCTTGATAGGACCTTTCCAGATCGGGCCTGTGCCGTCGATGACGCCCTGGCGTTTGTCGGCGATGAGTTTTTTGACTTCGTCTGACAGGCTGGCGTTGAAGGCTTTCAGGTCTATCATGTTTTCTTTCAGGCCCCACCAGGTGGTGTCTGATTTCCATGTTTTGTTGAGCACTTCATCGACGCGCTTGGTGTAGTACACGCCCCAGTCTATAACCGATGCCGCCAGGTGGGCTTTAGCGCCGAACTTGCTCATATCGCTGTCCCAGCCAAAAGCGTAGACACCTTTTTCTTCCGCGGTTTGCACGACCGCGGCTGAGTCGGTATTTTGCATGAGCACATCGACACCCTGGCCTATCAGGGTAGTGGCGGCTTCGCGCTCCTTGCCTGGGTCAAACCATTTATTGACCCAGACTACCCTGGTGGTGGCCTTGGGGTTAATTGAGCGGGCACCGAGGGTGAAGGAATTGATATTGCGCAGCACTTCAGGGATAGGGATGGAGGCAACCACACCCAGCTTGCCAGTCTTGCTCAACTTGCCTGCAGCTACACCAGCGAGATAAGCACCTTCATACGTGCGCACATCATATTGCGCCAGGTTGTCGGCAGTTTTGTAGCCAGTCGCATGTTCAAACTTCACATCCGGGAAATCCTTGGCGACTTTCAGCATGGCTTCCATATAGCCAAAGGTGGTGCCAAAGATGACCTTGTTACCTTGATTGGCGAGGTCGCGGATCACGCGCTCTGCATCTGCTGCGCTTTCTGGCACGTTCTCGACAAAAGTGGTTTTGACCTTGTCGCCAAACTTGGCTTCCACTGCCTTGCGGCCAGCATCATGGGCATAAGTCCAGCCTGCATCACCCACCGGGCCTACATAGATGAAGCCGACTTTCAAAGGCTCGGCTGCTGCTGCCGCTGGTCCTGCAGCGCTGCTGGCTGGCGCAGGCGCTGCTGCACTGGCGCTGGCGGATTTGCTTTCTTCTTTCTGGCCACAACCAGCAAGACCGACAATAGCCAGGGACAGCGCGGCTGCCAGGGTTTTTCTGCGAGTGATTTTCATGGATAGCTTCCTTGGTTTGATTTTCAGTGTTAATCAAAAAACGCACAGCAAATTACATAGATATCTGATTACGCAGACCCTGGGCGGAAAGGCTTACCCAGGGAGGCAGGCATGTTCAGGCGTATCCAGTCAGGATTACGCGAGATCAGTACCAGCACGATAATCGTTGCCAGATAGGGCAGCATGGATAAAATTTCCGATGGGATAGCAATGCCTATCGCCTGGAAATGAAACTGCAAAATCGTCACGCTGCCAAACAGTAAAGCACCCAGCAAGACCCGTGCCGGACGCCAGGTGGCGAACGTCGTCAATGCCAGGGCGATCCAGCCGCGCCCTGCGACCAGACCCTCTACCCACATCGGTGTATAGACAACAGACAGATAAGCGCCAGCGATACCGCAACAGGCACCGCTGAACAGCAAGGCCAGATAACGTATCTTACGCACCGGGTAACCCAGCGCATGCGCAGATTCCGGTGATTCACCCACGGCCCGCAATACCAGGCCAGCGCGGCTACGGTACAGGAACCAGATAATGCCGCCGCATAGTAAAAGACCAAAATACACCGCCAGATGCTGGTCAAACAAGGCTTTGCCAAGGAAAGGGATATCCGATAAAAACGGTATGCCATGCGGCCCCGCAGGCAGGGACTGCCCAACGAAAGACTGCCCTATGAAGGCCGACAGGCCAGCACCAAAGATAGAGAGTGCCAGGCCAGTTGCCACCTGGTTGGTCACCAGCACCAGTGCCAGCCAGGCAAACAGCGTGGCCATCAACATGCCAGCAACGGCGCCTGCGACAAAACCCAGCCAGGGCATATGGGTCTGGTGGGCCACGGCAAAACCGGTGATGGCAGCCACCAGCATCATGCCCTCGGCACCAAGATTGAGCACGCCTGCACGTTCATTGATCAACAGGCCCAGGGCTGCGATCAGTAGTGGTGTACCGGAATTGATGGAGGCGGCGATAAGTGCAGCAAAATTTTCCATGTTCGCTTATTTCTGCCAACGCAGGCGGTAATTGATCAGGGTGTCGCAAGCCAGCAGCAAAAACAGCAGCATGCCCTGGAACAGGCCAGTGATGGCAGAAGGCAGGCCCAGGCGCGATTGCGCCATCTCACCACCGAGATAAAACAGCGACAGCACCAGACCACCAAAGATAGTGCCTATGGGATTCAAGCGACCTATGAAGGCCACGATAATGGCAGCAAAACCATAACCCGGCGAGATGGAAGGCAAGACCTGACCTATGGGTCCGGCCACTTCAAAAGCACCCGCCATGCCAGCGAAACCACCGGAGATCAGCAAGGAGGTCCACAAGGCACGGCGGCTGGAGAAACCTGCATAACGCGCTGCCAGCGGTGCCAGCCCACCGACAGTCAAGCGGTAACCAGCAAAGCTGCGATACACAAACACTGTCATCAAGCCACTGGCGACCAGCATGACGATAAAGCCTATATGCAGGCGGCTGCCCGAGAATAGATGTGGTAACAGGTAATCACTGGAAAACACCTTGGACTGCGGAAAGTTCATGCCATGCGGGTCTTTCAACGGGCCGTTGACGGCATACATCAGCAGCAATTGCGCGATATAAGTCAGCATCAGCGATACCAAAATCTCATTGGCATTGAAGCGGTCACGCAGCAAGGCAGTGATGGACGCCCACAAAGCACCACCAAGTACACCCGCGCAAGTTGCCAGCAGCAAGACCATGCCACCCGACAAACCTGGCGTGCCAGTATCAAAAAATAATATGGTGCTGCCAGCGGCCAGGCCACCGGCGATCAACTGCCCCTCGGCACCTATGTTCCAGACATTGGCGCGGTAACAGACCGACAGCCCCAGTGCGCACAAGACCAGCGGCGTGGTCTTCAGCAATAGTTCGGCGATGGCTGCCTTGTTGCGTATAGGTTCTATTAAAAATACCTGCAGGCCAGTCCAGGGGTTTTTGCCCAGTGCCATGAATAACAGGGCACCGAAAAAGATGGTCAACAACAAGGCCAGCACAGGAGAAAAGTACGCCATGCTGCGCGAGCTGGCGGCACGCAATTCCAGCTTAAGCATGCTCGCCCCGCTCATTTTGCGCATTTCTTTTCTTGCGGCTGCCACCAGCTTTACCCAGGGACACGGTTTCTGCCGTTGTCCATTCTTCCCACAAACCACTCATCCACAATCCTATCTTTTCCCTGGTCGCGCTCGCAGTTGCTATCGAAGGCGACAAACGGCCCTTGGCAATGACATGCATGCGGTCACATAATTCAAACAATTCATCGAGTTCTTCCGAGATCACCAATACTGCGCAACCAGCCTGCTTGAGCTTGCGTATCTCATCATGGATTTGTGCTGCCGCACCCACATCGACCCCCCAGGTGGGTTGGGCGACGATGAAGACATCTGGCCGGCGCGTGATTTCACGGCCAACAATAAACTTTTGCAGATTGCCACCTGACAGGCTGCGCGCCAGTGACTCAGGCCCGCCCGCCTTGACGCGGAAGCGGGCGATGATGTCTGCCGCCGCCTGTATCGTATGGCGAAAACTGATCATGCCCTTGTTGACGAAGGGTTCATGCTGGTGCGACAACAGCATATTGGCAGTCAGGCTCATCTCGGGGACAGCCCCCCGGCCCAGGCGCTCTTCCGGCACCAGGCTCTGGCCCAGCTTGCGCCTGCTCTCAGGGCCGCGATTGCCAACGGGCTTGCCTTTGAGCTCTATCATTTGTGGCGCGGCGCGCCTGTCTTCGCCTGACAATGCAGCCAGCAATTCTTGCTGGCCATTGCCAGATACACCGGCGATGCCGACGATTTCACCACCAAACAATTCCAGCTGTATGTCTTCCAGGGCCGTGGCAAAGGCATGTGCCTTCGGAAGGCTCAACTGGCTGATCAGCAAGCGAGATTCGCCCAGGGTCACGGGCTCAGTATGTGCCGATGGCGGTAAATCCTCGCCTATCATCATGCGCGACAGGCTGGCAGCAGTTTCCTGTGCCGGGTCGCAATGCCCGGTGACCTTGCCCGCACGCATGACGGTGGCGCTATGACATAGCTCACGGATTTCATCAAGCTTGTGGCTGATATACAGGATGCTGCAACCCTCAGCGGCAATCTTGCGCAGGGTGACAAACAGTTTTTGTACGGCTTGCGGCGTCAATACTGAAGTTGGTTCATCAAGTATCAGCAATTGTGGCTTGGTCAGCAAGGCACGCACGATTTCCACACGCTGCCTTTCACCGACAGACAAGGTATGCACATGGCGGTGCGGTTCCAGCTCCAGGCCATAGTTTTCGCCAGTCTGGGCGATTTGCTCGGCCAGTTCCAGCATATTCACATGCTGGTCCAGGCCCAGGGCAATATTCTCGGCCACGGTCAGGGTATCGAAGAGAGAAAAATGCTGGAACACCATGGCGATGCCTAGCTTGCGCGCATCCTGCGGTGTCGCCACTCTGACTTCCTGGCCATTCCAGCGTACCGTGCCCGAATCAGGCTTGACGGCACCAAAGATGATTTTCATCAGCGTCGATTTGCCCGCACCATTCTCACCCAGCACGGCATGAATTTCACCCGGGGCCACTTGCAGCCTGACGCCATCATTGGCGATGACCGCCGGATAGCGTTTACAAATGTCGCTCAGTTCCAGCCTGGGCAATATGGGTGAAGCAGCAGAAGTCACTTTGACCTTTCCATCCGGTGTTTGATCTTTTAGAGTAGAGAGTAAGTCCCTGACTGCACATCACGCTGGCGACATGCTGGACATTTGCCCATCATTATAAGTGGCAGCTCTGCGCAAATTCAAAATCTATTTATCATTTGGCACAAGATGGAATTTGTTTGCCTGATATCAAATTGGAAGAAATCATTTAAATTTTTCATGTGACTGTTTTGCGTTGTTTTCCAGCATCAGAAAAAAAACCGCTTACGAGACTGCATACAAAATTCTGTGGATGAATTGTTTTCAGGCAAATGTATGGTGGTGCTGAATGTAGGATTAACTGACTAAGTATAGAATAGCCCTTAATAATCAAACCTTTACAGCATCTTTTTGTGTATGGAAAAACCAGCCACCTTCCGCGACGACGCCCGTTTCTGGCGCAGCCCGCTGCTGCCGGATGCTGAGTTGCTGACGGCGGAATACTTCGCGCAAGAGTTTGCTCCGCACTGGCATGAAGGCTTTTCCATCCCCGTCATACAGTCAGGCGCGCAGACCTACCGTTATCGCGGCAGCCGTTGCCTGGCTTCTGTTGGCTGCATCGCTGCCATCAACCCCGGTGAAGTGCATACCGGCGAGAGAGCAACTGAGCATGGCTGGGCTTACCGCGCCTTTTACCCCTCGGTTGAGTGGATGCAACAACTCGCCAACGACATGGCAGGCAGCACAGTCGGTGTCCCGTGGTTGCCGGATGGCGTAATTGAGGATGCCGAAGTATCCGCTCAACTGGCCTTTGCGCATCGCCTGCTGGAAGCCGGTAGTGATCCACTTGCCGCCGAAAACGCCCTGACCGCAGGCTTTGCCCTGATGCTGTCGCGCTACGCCCGCACCCGGCCCACTGTACAAGCCATCTTGCCAGACACTGTCAGGGTGGAAATGATGAAATCCCGGCTGAGTGAAGATCTCAGCATAGCAATCAGCCTGACCGAACTGGCGCAAGAGGTAGGCCTGTCAAGTTTCTACGCCGCCCGTCTGTTTTCCCGCATGACTGGCATGCCACCACATGCATGGCGTAACCAACTGAGACTGAACCGCGCCCAGAGTTTGTTGCGGCAGAATCTGACTGTGACTGAGATTGCGACCATGACAGGGTTTGCGGATCAGAGTCATTTCACGCGGCATTTTAAACGGGCGTTTGGAGTGGCGCCTGGGAGATGGCGGGTTTGAGTGGATTTTGGCGGTTTGATCAGTCGTGTATTAAGTAAAGCAATTAGCGGTCATATTGACGTTGGGGTTATTGTTGACCTTTGCTTTTGACTTTCGCAGTTCCCATGTGTCGGCGCCGTTTGTGCAGTACAGAAAATGGAAAAAGAAGAGCCGTTGTCTGAGCTGCAGGCGAGTTTCGGATATTCCCATTTTTTGTACTGCACAAACGGGCACCCCCTTCAGGGGGCGACGATGCCTGGGGCGCCTTCTTTTGCTTCCTTTTCTTGGCGAAAGCAAGAAAAGGGAGTAGCTGCCGGGCTACCCCCGGCCTGCAATCGTGAATGACTGATAAAAGTCATTCAAAAATAGATGCGTAAAACATCACGAATCTGAATTAATGTAGTTCACGATATGCCGCGAACGCCGCTGGAGCGCCAGCCCGGTGGATTCCAGCCAAAAGCACGCTGGAATGACGTTTTTGAGATTGCTGCTGGATAATTGTGAATCTAGCTTCGTTTTAGATAGTCGAAAGCTTATTTCAAATAACGCCCCCAAACCGCAAGAACGTACAAGCCCCATCCCCAATTAACAGGCAAGATCCCATTCAATCGCAATGCAATATGGAATCACCCCATGCCCCCCTCCACAAGAATGAAGCACTTCACCACTGGTATCCGCGACACCGTCCCCATGCTGGTCGGTGCAGCCCCTTTCGGCATGATCTTTGGCACCCTGGTTGCTACCGCACAAATGCAAGCCTGGCAGGGGCAGATGATGTCGCTGGCGGTGTTTGCCGGCTCCAGCCAGTTCATTGCTACTGGTCTGATGGCCAGCCACACTGGCATGCTGGTGATCTGGCTGGCGACTTTTATCGTTAATTTGCGGCACATGCTGTATGCGGCAGCCCTCATGCCACACGTAAGGCATCTGCCCCGGCGCTGGCGCTGGGGGCTGGGCTTCTTGTTGACGGATGAAACTTTTGCCGTGGTTGACGGCTATTACCGCCAGCATCCGCAAGATGCCCTGGGGCACTGGTATTTCCTGGGGTCGGGCTTGTCCATGTATGCCAATTGGCAAGTCTGGACGCTGATAGGTCTGATGTTTGGAGCAATATTCCCGCAATTGCAGACCCTGGGCCTGGACTTTGCCATGGTGGCAACTTTTATTGCGATAGTCGTGCCGCAATTGTTCAAGCGCCCGCATTTGCTGGCCGCCATCGCCGCTGGCAGCACCGCCTATGCCTTGCAACACCTGCCCTATAAGCTGGGTTTGTTGGTAGCGATTGCCTTGGGGGTGGCGACTGGTATGCTGGCATCGCGCTTCACCAGACAAGATAATAAGGAAAAACAAATCACCGCGGAGCAGGCATGAATATCACTTTGACCATCCTTGGCATGGCTGTCATCACCTTTCTGGTGAAAGCCCTGATCTTCATACTCGGTGACCGCGTGGCATTTTCCGGTAACCTCAAAAAGGCATTGGAGTTTGTGCCTGTGACGGTGCTGACTGCCATCATCGTCCCCATGATCTTGTCGCCGCATGGCAAGGAGCTGGAATTGAGCTGGCGCAATCCGCAACTGGTGGCGGCAACTGTGGCAGCCTTGCTGTGTGTAGTTACAAAACATCAACTGGCAACCATCATCGCTGGATTAACAGTCTTCTTTAGCTGGCAGTATATGTTGAGTTGAGGGTAGGATATATGCTTTGTCGCTTTCAGCATTTAGCAAATGACTTACGATTTCAACGCAGTTAACGCAGCAATGCAAAAATATGTGGACAGGCAAATCCTGTCCGGTGTCTCGACTGCGGTGCTGGTCGGGCGTGAACTGGTGCACCAGCACTGCACAGGTTGGGCCGACCGCGAGAGCCAGACGGCTATGCGCGATGATCATCTGTTTCGCGTGTTTTCCAATACCAAGCTGATCACTTCGGTGGCAGTCTTGTTGTTGATGGAAGATGGCAAACTCGAATTAGACCAGCCAGCAGAAGAATTCCTGCCCCAGCTCGCACACTTGCAGGTACTCAAACCCGGTGCGACCCGTATTGACGATACCGAACCGGCACGCAGCAAGATCACGATCAGGCATTTGCTTTGCCATACCGCCGGTCTCAGTTATGGTCTGCTGGATCATGGCACGGTCATGTACAAGGCCTACAATGAAAAGCGAGTCATGAATGCCTTCACTACCCTGGCAGAGATGATGGATGTGCTGGCAGAATTGCCACTGAGTTTTCATCCTGGTGAAGCCTGGGAATATTCGATAGCCACCGATGTACTGGCACGCCTGGTCGAAGTGGTCAGTGGCATGAGCTTTGACCGCTTCCTGCAATTGCGCATACTCAATCCCCTGGCCATGCATGACACGAGCTTTGTCGTGCCTGAACATAAACTGGACAGGCTGGCTTCTTACTATGCCGGTACTGACCCGCAAAATATCCTGCAGCGTGGCTTGCGCAAACTCGACAAATCACCTTACCCCGGCGCTTTCGTGACGCCAGTGGCACGCCTGTCCGGCGGTGGTGGCCTGGTATCGAGCATGCAGGATATGCTGGCACTGATGCGCAGCTTCATGCCTGAAGGCGACACCTTGCTGAGGCCAGAAACAATCCGCTTGATGATGCAAAACCATTTACCCGTTGGTACAGGCATAGCTTTTCCTGGCGTGGGTGATGTACCCGGCAAGGGCTTTGGCCTGGGTGGTGCGGTAACGCTTAAGCCTTCATCCATAGATCCGCCAGCATCGCTAGGCGAGTTTGAATGGGGCGGTATTGCTGGTACACACTGGTGGATATCACCACGTCACAATATCGCCGGGATATTGATGACACAAAGATTAATGAGTTTCTGGCATCCGTTTTCTTTTGATTTCAAGCGGCTGGCCTATGAAGCTTTGGGATTGAAGTAAATACAGGGGAAAAACATGGGATTCAACAAGATGCCCGGGCTGCAAAGGCTCACAGTGCTGACCATCAGCAGTTTGCTGGCGGCCTGTAGCAGCCTGACTACACAACACGATGCAAAAATACAGGCTGCCTGGGTAGTGCTAGGCGAAAATGGCCAGGCCATAGCCCGTGCTGTCACGACAGACAATATCTGTCCTTCCCTGGTGCAGGATGGCAACATGGTGGCGATGAACCATAGGGCTGGAGCAAGCACCCTGCCTTTGCGCAAGACAGCTAGCAAGCAGGAAGACAGCAAGCCTTCCGCTTTCCCTGTGCTGACTTGTGAAGCACCCTTGCTGCCTGCTACCAAAACAGCCAGTGTCGGCGGACGGGATTTACCTATCCCCAAACCTATCGCGCAAAAAATCATTGTCATTGGCGATACCGGTTGCCGTCTTAAAGTGGGTGACAATTACTTCCAGTCTTGTAATGACAGCGAGAAATGGGCTTTTCGCGAAATGGTGGAAACCGCAGCACGCTTCAAACCTGACCTGGTCGTGCATGTCGGTGATTATCACTACCGCGAAAATGCCTGCCCTGAAGGGAATAAGGAATGTGCAGGCAGCCCCTGGGGTTATGGCTGGGATACCTGGCAGGCAGATTTTTTCACACCCGCACAGGCTTTGCTCAAGGCGGCACCCTGGGTAGTCGTGCGCGGTAATCATGAAACCTGTGTACGCGCAGGCCAGGGCTGGTGGCGTCTGATGGACCCGCGTCCTTTGAAGAGAGGGCGTGACTGTGTAGATGAAGAAAATGACATTCGTGGCGACTATAGCGACCCTTATGCCGTGCCGCTGGGGCGCATAGGTAGCGAGCAGGCGCAACTGATCATTTTCGACTCTGCCAAAGTACCTATCAAGCCATTGGCAAAAACTGATGTGGCTTACCAGTCCTATATGGAGCAGTTCAAGACCGTCAACACGCTGGCAGAAAATGCAGATTTCAATATCTTCATAGACCACCATCCTGTGCTGGCCTTTGCTGCCGAACGTAAGAAAGACGGCCCGCTGAATATCTTCCCTGGCAATCTTGCCATGCAAGACATTATGCAAACCTTGAACACCACGCGTCTGTTCCCCTCTAAAGTACAGGCGACCTTGTCCGGCCATGTGCATTTGTTTGAAGCCCTGACTTTCAGTACAGATCATCCAGTGCAATTTGTCTCCGGCAATGGTGGCTCTTCCCTTGATACGCCACTACCTGTGCCGCTGGCAGCGAATTCCACGCCGTATACTGAGGCGAAGCTGGATTACTTCAGCAACTCCAATGAAGTTGGTTTCATGACCATGGAGCGTGAGCAGCAAAGCTGGAAAGTCCAGGCCTGGAACAAGCAGGGCAAGCTCATCACTGAATGCCGCATGCAGGGCAAGAAAACGGAGTGTAGCAACAAATAAATAAAGCTGGAGTATCCACTTTACGCTATACCGCCACAGTCCCTGCCTTCTTTCAGGACTAAGACTGTGGCCTGATTTTTTCCTCTGTATCTGGTGCGCTTAAAGGCACGATGACAGTGAAGCAGCAGCCCTGGCCGGTGTCGCTTTGCACCTGTATTTTTCCACCCAGTATTTTGGTCACCAGGTTATAGACGATATTCATGCCCAGGCCAGAACCACCCTGGCCGAATTTGGTCGTGAAGAATGGGTCAAAGACTTTTGACAGATGTTCATTGGCGATGCCAGCGCCATCATCCATGAATTCCAGCTTGACATGATGCTGGTCTATCAATGTGGTGCTCAGTTGCATGACACCTGTAACTCGGCCATCAAAACCATGCTTGATGGAATTGGTCAAAAAATTCCCTATGATTTGCCCAAAGGCCCCAGGGAAACTATCCATCTGGATACCTGCCTGTAGCCGGGTTTGCATTTCAAAGCCGGTCTTGGCATACAGGGATGAGTTGGTCAGCAAGATTTCTTCGATCACCTGGCTTAACTCAAATTGCCTGCGCATATCGCTGGACTGATCGACTGCTACGTGCTTGAAGCTGCGTATCAATTCAGAAGCGCGCTGCAAGGAGCGTAGCAAAACCTCAGAACCAAAAATGCTGCTCTCAAGAAAGGCATTGAAGACACTGCGCTTGATCGTCCCTTGTTGCAATTCGCCTTGCAGTGTCCTGGCCTGGTCCTGCAAGGTGCTGGCAACTGTGACACTATTGCCTATGGGCGTATTGAGCTCATGTGCGACGCCAGCCACCAGTGAACCCAGCGAGGCCAGTTTCTCTTGCCGTATTAATTCTCCTTGCATGAGTTGCAGGGAATTGAGGGCTTCTGCCAGCTCTGCATTCGAGCGCTCCAGGTTTTCCGTGCGCCTGGCAACCCGGTCTTCGAGCGAGGCATTCAGGTTCAGTAAGTCCTGTTCTGCTGCGAGCTGGCGTGTCACGTCCTGAGGGGTGATGATAAAGCGCTCTTCACCATCAGACATATAGGTGCGTGAGGACAGCAGGCAGACCCTGATGCTGCCATCGGCATGCCTGAACCTGGCCTGGAAATGATCTACCTGAGGCTCAGTACGCAAGAGCGCGATAAACTTGCGCATCTCCTCTTTATCTACCCAAAAATATTTCTGGTATTCTTCACCGGCACCGACGATGTCATCGTGACGGTAGCCAAATAATCTTATCCAGGCATCATTGACAGCATCAATTTTCCTGGTGTGCAGATTGACCAGAGAAATAGCCAGTGGTGAGCGTTCAAAAATTTCAGAGAATTTATATTCGGCGTTCCTGAGCGTGGCTTCCGACAACCGCAATTTATGAAATTGCCGGGCCAGTATGGCCATGACACAGAGCAGTAGTAACACGACCACGGTGGTGAACATGATCCTGGTTTGCAGGCGCTGATACCAGGGAGCCAATATGCTTTCTATATCACGTCCATACACCACGCTGAGCGGGAAACCGTTGACTTTGCGATAGGCATACAGGCGTTCAAATTCATCGTCCAGCCAATCCGGGTCTGTGAAGCTGCCTTCCTTATCTTCGCTGGACAGCCTGTTTGTCGCGGGCTCCTTGCTGATATCGCGGTTCACATAGCGTGCTTCAAAAGGAGAGCGAACGATGACAAAACCTGCATTGGCGATCAGGGCCAGCATGGCATTATTTTCTTTTGCCACATTCGCATACAGCTCGGCAAAATAGGCAATGCGCAGATCCGTGCTGATCATCGCCACCTGCCTGCCCCGTTTGTCAAACACATTGCGTGCAATCGGCAACACCAGCTGGCTATCGTAGCGGCTTTCATAAGGGCTGCCGATGACGACTTCTTTATGCTCGGGATGCTGCATGAGGAAATGGATGTCATCCCTGTCCGCGACTGCCATCTGATGCGATGGAAAATCAGGGGAACTGACCCAGCTATTACCATCCAGATCGATATAGCGCAGAGCCTTGATATAACGGTAATCCTGGGCATCATAATTATCGAGGAAGTGCTGGACATCGACGCCGACATCCGTAAAAGAAGCGGCAGCAATGGCCGCAGTATCGAGTTTTTGTACACCGTCCTGCATGGTCTGGGCGACATGCTCCTCGAGCAGACGCACCGCCACATGGGCATTGCTGCGTTCTGCTTCCAGCGTCAACTCCTTGTCTTGCTGAGCACTCCAGTAGGACTGTGCCAGAATGGCCGACACGATCAGTATCGTGACGGTAATCAGGCTCAGATTTTTACGCAGGAACACTGTTTTCCTCTCATTTCTCTATCCATCACCAGTTTGATCCGTAGTGGATATTATTTGACACGACCTTCACGCCAGGCTTGCAATAATTTGTCGTAGGCGATGGTTTCACCCTTGGGTTTTTCAACTGCCATTTTTTTCCAGGGTGCGCCCTTATCGGTGAGATACTTGCTGGTATCCCGCACAGGATTGAGTTTGGGCGGACAATTTCTCATGCCCTTGCTTTGCAGTTCAGCCATGACCTGGTCGATTTGTCCGGCCAGTTTATCGAGTGCGGCTTGTGGGCTGATCTCTCCTTGCACTACGGGGGCGAGATTGCTCCACCATAAACTCGCCAGTCTGGGATAGTCCGGTACATTATTCCCGGTCGGTGTCCACGCAACCCTGGCCGGGCTGCGGTAGAACTCGATCAGGCCGCCATAACGATAGGCATTTTTTGTGAAGTACTCATGACGTATATCGGATTCGCGTATGAAGGTCAGGCCGACGATGGATTTTTTCAGCGAGACGCTTTTTGAGGTGACGAACTGAGCATATAACCAGGCAGCAGCTTTGCGATGTTCTGGCGTTGATTTGAATAAGGTCCAGGAGCCGACGTCCTGGTAACCATTTTGCATGCCGGTTTTCCAGTAAGCACCGTGGGGTGAAGGGGCCATGCGCCATTTTGGGCTGCCGTCAGCATTCATGACTGGCAAGTCTGTCTTGATCATGGATGCCGTGAAAGCGGTGTACCAAAATATTTGCTGGGCAATCTGGCCCTGCGCGGGGACTGGCCCGGCCTCGGTAAAATTCAATTGCCGGGCTTGCGGCGGTGCATATTTATTCAGCCATTCCAGGTATTTGCTGAGTGCATACACAGCCGCCGGTGAATTGGTGGCACCACCCCTGGCAACGCTGGCACCTACCGGCGTGCATTTGTCGCTGGCCACGCGTATGCCCCATTCATCGACTGGCAAACCATTCGGTATGCCGCGGTCTGCCGCACCTGCCATGGATAACCAGGCATCGGTAAACCGCCAGCCCAGGGAGGGATCGCGTTTGCCATAATCCATATGGCCATAAATGGGCTTGCCATTAATGGTTTTCACGTCTTTGCTGAAGAATTCAGCTATGTCTTCATAGGCAGACCAGTTTTGCGGCACGCCCAGTTCATAGCCATACTTTTGCCGGAATTGCTCTTGTAAATCCTTGCGGTCGAACAGGTCCGCACGGAACCAGTAGAGATTGGCAAATTGCTGGTCAGGCAATTGGTAGAGCTTGCCATCGGGCGCAGTAGTAAAACTGGTGCCTATGAAATCCTTGAGGTCCAGGCCGGGATTGGTGAATTCCTTGCCCCTGCCTTTCATGTAATCAGAGAGCGCTTCTATGACACCGTAACGATAATGGGTGCCTATCAAGTCAGAGTCCGAGATCCAGCCATCATAGACGCTCTTATCGGCATAGATGGCTTTTTGCAGACGTTCCACCAGGTCACCTTCCGGCATGGTTTCATGGGCGACCTTGATGCCGGTAATTTCAAAAAAAGCTTTTGCCAGGACGGTGGATTCATAGGCATGAGTATCGATGATTTCAGAAACTACCCTGATTTCGCTGACACCTGCCCGTTTCAGTTTGTCGGCCGCGGCGATGAACCACTGCATTTCTTCGATTTGCTGAGAGGCGGACAAGCTTGATACTTTGAATTCTTCACGCAACCATTTTTCTGCTGCCTGCTGGTCGGCATGCGCAGGTGTCAGGCACAGTAGCAGTACCAGTGTCATGCCAGGTATCCGAATTGCAGCCATTCATACACTCCATATCAAAGCGCAGCAGCTTTACCGCAATGTGTTGCATTTGCAGGTGTTGAAAATTAATATTTTGTATAAATTTTTTATTAATATTTCATTTCTGAGCGGGTACTTGAAACCAGGTGGTGCATCAACTTATGCGCACTTAAACTTATTATAAGTAGTAAATATTTTTTAAGATAATTTTTATATATCTGGCATAGACCAGGACCAAGACGATACAACGCTCCGCCTTGCATAAACTGGAATTTCAAAGCAGTTCAAGATTTTTTACCTTTTTATCCCAGGATATGTTGTCGTGTCATGAAACAGTCATGCTGCTTACACCATCCTGTCATACGGTCTTTCTACACTTGCGGGTTTTCTACCCACCAAGTACATCGGAAGGCAAATGATGACACGCAAGCAAGTTCAATTTTCCATGCATATTATGACAGCGCAAGTTTTACTGGCCCTGGCTTGCATGGCACAACACAATGCCCAGGCACAAACTGCAGCAACTAGCGAAGTTGCACAAGAATCCAGTTCTGCGCTGGATGCTGATGCGATCAAATCGCGCGTGGTCATCACCGGTTCTTCTGTTGGTAACCGGGCACCAGTACAAACTTCATTGAAAGCGACCCAGCCTCAGTCTGTCATCACGGCTACTTTCATAGAACAATCGGTGACGCCGCTGGCGGACTTTAATGCCGTGGCACGCATTGCACCCAGCATAGGTGCGGGTGTTTCTCCAAATGGCCCTGGCCTGGCAGAAACCAAGGTGACACTGCGTGGTTTTCAAGATGGTGAATACAATGTGACTTATGATGGTATTCCTTTCGGTGACACCAATAATCCTACGCATCATTCGACTTCGTATTTCCCTGCCCGCATCATCGGTGGCATGGTCATAGAACGCGGCCCGGGCAATGCCAGCAATCTGGGGCAGGCGACCTTTGGCGGTTCCATCAATCTGTACTCCAAAGAGTTGTCGCATGATTTTCATTTCACGCCCTATGCCACCTTTGGTTCATGGAACACCAGGATGCTGGGCGTGCAACTTGACAGTGGCATCAGTTCCTATTTTGGTGATACCCGCTTCATGTTCAATGGCTCGCGTCTGACCACAGATGGCTATCTGACGTATAGCGGTGTGACAGAAGACAATTACCAATTCAAACTGCAGCGCAGCCTGGGCAAGGATACCACGCTGACAGTGTTTTCCACCTTCAACAAGATCACCAGTTATGTTCCGGACAAAGGTGGTGTGACCTTGAGCCAGGTGGCGCAATTCGGCAAAAACTATGCACTCAATAATGATCCTAAAAGCCAGAATTTCTACGGCTATAACTTCAATAACAAAAACACGGATTTTGATTACATACGCCTGCAGTCAAAACTGGCGGACTGGGCTATCGACAATACCCTCTACACTTACTCCTATACCAATGATACTTACTCTGGCCAGGACGCCAGTGGTGCGACTGTCAATGGTACCAAGTCTGGCGTTACAGGCAATCTGAATGTTCCTGGTTACAACAAGCTCAATGCTTACCGTGTGAATGGCGATATCCTCAAGGCCAGCAATCAACTTGATGCAGGCTTGCTGCGCGTCGGTATCTGGCTGGAAAATGCCAGTACCAATCGCCATACCTATGACCTCGACTGGACCCTGGGCGCAGCCAATCCCAAGGAAGCCACTGCCCCCAAAAATGTTTCGTATGAGCAGGGTTCCAACTGGAGGCAATACCAGCCATTTGTCGAATTTGAATGGGCAGCCATGCCAGACTTGACGATTACCCCAGGCTTGAAATATGTGAGCTTCCAGCGCTCGCTCGATGCCAAAGTCAACCAAACCACACGCATCCCCACCACAGCCGAGCAAACCTATACGACGACCTTGCCTTTCCTGACTGCTAATTACAGTGTCAACAAGGAATTATCTGCCTATGCACAAATCGCCCGTGGTTTCCTGGCGCCTGATTTGTCCATGTTCTATGTCAACACACCCAGCCTGAGTACACCCAAGCCTCAGACATCCACCAATTATCAACTGGGTGTGGTCCATCAATCCAGAGACCTGAGTCTCGATGCTGATGTGTATTACATAGACTTCAATAACAAGATTGCTTCTACTGGTACGGGCAATGATGTGGTGTATTACAACCAGGGCGGCGTTATCTATAAAGGCATAGAAGCTGCTGCCACGTATTACCTGGGCAGCGGTTTTTCCCTGCATGCAAATGCCTCTTTGAATAGTGCCAAGGCAAAAGATACAGGCTTGCAAGTCGCCAAAGCACCAGAATCTACGTCTGCTTTAGGTGTATTGTACAAAGCCAATGGCTTGTATGGCTCATTGATTGCGAAAACCACGGGCCAGCAATATGCCAAGGATGGTGAACCTGCTGCCTACAAAATAGCTGCTTATACGACGACAGATTTGACGGTTGGCTATCGCCTCAAAACAGAAGGCTTGATGCTGAAAAATGTGAGAACGCAGTTTGGTATCAATAATTTGTTTGATAAGCAAGACGTTACTTCCATCGCCCCTAATAGCAAGGGTGTAGCCTTTGATCAATATACGTTTGTACCCGCACGTAGCTGGAGTTTTTCGGTGACAGCGGATTTCTAGACATAATTTACGTGCACAGTTTTGGTGATGGCAGGCCCGGAGGGTCTGCCATTTTTGCTTTTTTATATGGAAATTGTCTGCAATTCGCCACGGAATATGCAAGAAATGGTGAAATGACTTTTTGTAAGTCTGACCATCATCTAACTTGAAAAGACTGCTTGAGATTTCTATTTCTATCAGGCATCGCCTAGGAGACCATCAAAAAATCCATATTTTATTGCTATCTACTGAATTGTTATTGTGTAATTGTTTTGATGATTTCCTTGAGGAAATAGTCTAAATCTGGCTAATAAATAAAACTTACAATGAAGAAACTTTCAAGGAGATAGCATGAAATTGAAGCCTTTTATCACTTTATTGGCGATGACTTCCGCAGTATCAGCCGCCTGGGCTGAAGACACGTCGAATGTCACAGTCAGTGGATTTGGCACTGCTGCATTGACACGCAGTAACACTTCCGACGCAGAATTTGCCCGTCCAAATCAATTGGCAGGTGTCACCAGCGGTGCAAAAACCGGGGTGGATTCCAATCTTGGTTTGCAGGTGACGGCAAAAATGAATGACTGGTTGTCTTTCACTGGCCAGGGTCTGGTGCGTAAAAACGTCACGGACAATTTTGGTGCAGAGCTGGCTTGGGCCTTTGCCAAAGCCAAGGTATCTGAAAACCTCAACATACGCGTGGGTCGCGTCGGCTTGCCGGTGTATATGATTTCTGATTATCGCAATGTAGGCTATGCCAATACCATGTTGCGTCCACCGGTAGAAATGTATACCCAGGTCACGCTGGAAAGCCTGGATGGTGCCGATGTACTTTACCAGACCAATGTGGGTGACACCGCATTCACCGCGCAAGTTGCCTATGGGGTGACTGATTCTGACAATCGTGGTGGCTTTACTGCCAAGTTCAAGAAAGTATCGAGCATCAATATCGTTGCTGAAAATGGGCCTTTCACTCTCCGTTTTGGACGCGTCGATGCCAATGTTACCGTCGACAATTCCACCAACCTGACTAACCTGGTAGCCGGCTTGACGAAGTTTGGTTTTGTCTCAGGCGCGAATGCGATTGCCGTGAATGATACCAAGGCTTCCTTCACTTCTGTCGGCCTGGGTGTGGACTGGAAGAGCATGGTCGTGCAGGCTGAATATGGCAAGCGCAAATCTGCCAGCCTGTCTATCGCTGACAGCACGTCCTGGTACACCATGTTTGGCTACCGCATGGGGGCCTTCCTGCCCTATGTGGTGCATGCTTCGGCCACTCAGGATAGTCCGCGCACTGTGGCTGGCCTGCCAACTGCCGGTCCTTTGTTGCCTTACACCCTGGGTGCAAATTCACTGGCATCCTCCTCACCTATACAAAGCAGCAATAGCATAGGTGTACGTTGGGATTTCCATAAGTCAGCTGCCCTGAAATTGCAACTCGACAGAATGTCACCCGATAATGGCCCAGGCGTCTTCATTAACGCCAAGCCTGGTTTCAAAGGCCCGGTGACGGTGTTTGCAGCAGCTGTTGATTTTGTATTTTGATAGGGGAGGCGTGATGAATAAACTATTGACACATTTATTATTGGCCACCGCTGTCATGACTGGTGTAGGCATGGCAAATGCCGTGGAACTGGTGGTCATCGTCAATGCAGCGAATCCGGCAACTGCCATGACAGCTGCGCAGGCATCTCAGTTTTTCCTGGGTAAATCTCCCATGTTCACGCCTGTGGATTTACCAGAAAGCTCTCCCCTGCGTGCGGAGTTTTACAAAAAGGTGGCCGACAAGGATTTGTCCGAAGTCAAGACTATCTGGTCCAAGCTGGTATTCACCGGCAAGGGTACGGCGCCGAAAGAAATGCACAACAATGCAGAAGTAAAAAAAGCCGTAGCGGCCAATCCTACCGGCATAGGCTATATAGAGCGCTCGGCTGTTGATGCGACTGTCAAAGTAGTAACTGTATTACCTTGAAATTTTCCAGTTTGCATTGCCGAAAAGAAAGCCTCTGGTCGGCTTTCTTTTTTTTTGCCACGCTTTTGCCAGATATATACAAATTACTGGTGAGAAATTTGCAATCTGCAACAAATCCATCTAAAACTAGATATATATTCATAGTATCCCTCCTGATTTCCCTGTCCCTGCAATTTTGTTGTTCTTTTTAATAAAGGACTTACCATGAAATTGTTTTACAACCTGAGGATTTCGGCCAAGCTCTTCGTTGGTTTCGTCTTACTGCTATTACTTACTGTATTTCTTGGAGGTTTTTCAGTCTATCAACTATCCAGGGTCAATAGCACTGCACTGGAATTGGGTACCAACTGGATGCCTAGTGTGAATGCTGCCATGGGTATCAAGGAAAGGATATCTCGTCTTCGTACCCAGGAAATGCAAATTGTCTTATCTGTCGGGGATGAGGCTGCTCAAAAAAAATATGAACAGCGCTGGCAAGACTATACTGTCGAGCTGAAAAAATATGAGGTCGACTATGTCAAACTCATCAGCACAGAAATAGAAAAAAAGTATTTTGCCGACTACAGCAAACTATGGGAACTGTATGTAGTCGAGGCAAAAAAACTGACAGCCCAGGCAGCTGCCGGCAATATGGAAGAAGCACGCACGACCTTGCGCGGCGAGTCATCAAGACTGAATGCAGACATGCTGGCACTGGCCGACAAGATGGTGCAGGTGAACGCCGACGGCGGTATCGCCGAATACCATATGGGTGAGCAAATCTATGCTAATTCCAGAATATTGATACTCGGCCTGATTGTCGTCACCATCGCCCTGGGCCTGCTATTGGCTTACTGGATAGCCAGGGTGGTATCCCGCCCCTTGCAAGAAGCCGTCAGGGTGGCCAAGACCGTGGCTTCAGGTGACTTGACCAGTGATATCGAAGTCAAGACTACAGATGAAACCGGGGAGCTCTTGCAGGCATTGAAAGAAATGAATGCCAGTCTGTTATCGGTTGTCAGTGAAGTCAGGACAGGCACGGATCTGATCGCCACAGCATCGACAGAAATTGCTAATGGCAATATGGATTTGTCGGCACGCACGGAAAGCCAGGCAGGCTCACTGGAAGAGACGGCCTCATCCATGGAAGAGCTGACTTCCACCGTCAAGCACAATAGTGACAATGCGCGCCAGGCCAATCAGTTATCGCATTCTGCTTCTGCGGTGGCGCAAAAAGGTGGTAGCGTGGTGTCGCAAGTGGTCGATACCATGGGTTCCATCAGTGAATCATCGAAAAAAATCGTCGACATCATTGCCGTCATTGATGGTATCGCCTTCCAGACCAATATCCTGGCCTTGAATGCGGCGGTAGAAGCTGCCCGTGCCGGTGAACAGGGTCGCGGTTTTGCCGTGGTGGCCTCCGAGGTACGCAATCTGGCACAGCGTTCAGCCAGTGCCGCCAAGGAAATCAAGGCACTCATCAATGATTCTGTAGAGAAAGTCGATCTTGGTACACGTTTGGTGGACCAGGCAGGTGCCACCATGCAAGAAGTGGTGGAAAGCGTCAAACGTGTCAGCGACATTATTTCCGAAATTACGGCTGCCGGTGCTGAACAAAGCTCGGGCATAGACCAGATCAATACCGCCATCATACAGATGGACCAGGTTACACAACAGAATGCAGCTTTGGTGGAGGAGGCTGCTGCTGCGGCCGGTGCCTTGCAAGAGCAGGCCGCCAATCTGAGTCGTGTGGTCGGCGTGTTCAAGCTGATACATAGTCATCCCGCCTCAAATTCACCAACCAGGCCAGTCAGGGCTGTCAGCAAGCAACTGGCCAAACCTGCCGCCACCAGCAGCAATATACGCAAGGCTGCACCTGTGAAAGCCGCCACCAAAGAAAGGGAGCTGGCCAAGACCAATGATGACTGGGAAGAGTTTTAAAAGCGCTGTTCGCTAAGCAGGATTGAATTTTGGTATTTGTACTTTGTCAGCCTTTTCCAAGGAACTGTCATGAGAATGTTTTATAACCTAAGAATTTCGGCCAAGCTATTTGTTGGATTTGGCTTGCTCTTGTTGCTGACAGTTTTTCTCGGTGTGTTTTCCATCACCATGCTGGCCAAGGTCAATCAAAATGCCTATGAGCTGGGCACCAACTGGATGCCCAGTGTGAATGCCGCCATGTCAATCAAAGAAAGAGTCTCGCGCATACGTTCACAGGAAGCGCAGATGGTATCTGCAGAAAATGTCGAAGAGGCGGATAAGTACGTGGGCCGGGTCAAGGAGGCAGTCAAGGGACTGAAAGAACATGAGGCCGAGTATGCGCGTCTGATTACTGAGTCCGAAGAGAAAAAACTGTTTGAGGACTACAGTAAATCCATGACAGAGTATTTGCAGATCAGCGACAAAATGGCGGCGATGTCGCATGACGGTAATGGCAAGGACGCCATGGCGATGATGCGCACAGATTCTTCCAAACTCAATTCCAAAATTCGGGACATAGTCGACAAGATGGTCAAGATCAATGTGGATGGTGGCATTGATGCCTATACCAAAGGCATGGAGTCTTATCAAACTTCACGTACGCTGATTATTACTATCCTCATTGTGAGCGTTTCCCTGGGCATGTTGCTGGCCTATACCATTGCCCGTATTGTTTCTCGTCCCTTGCAAGATGCAGTCAAAGTGGCACAGACTGTGGCTGCTGGTGACCTGACCAGTAATATTCAATCCACTACCCGTGACGAAACCGGTTTGTTGCTACAAGCCCTGAAGGAAATGAATCAGAGCCTGTTGCAAGTGGTGACCGAAGTGCGTCAGGGTACAGATGAAATTGCCACAGCCACTACCGAGATTGCGAACGGTAATCTGGATTTGTCCCGCCGCACAGAAAACCAGGCCAGCTCGCTGGAAGAAACCGCTTCTTCCATGGAAGAAATCACTTCCACTATCAAGCACAATAGTGATAATGCGCGCCAGGCCAATCAGTTATCACATTCTGCTTCTGCAGTGGCGCAAAAAGGGGGCGATGTAGTCTCGCAAGTGGTCGATACCATGGGGTCCATCAATGAGTCTTCTAAAAAGATTGTCGATATCATTGCCGTCATTGATGGGATTGCCTTCCAGACCAATATTTTGGCCTTGAATGCGGCGGTTGAAGCTGCTCGTGCCGGTGAACAGGGGCGCGGCTTTGCTGTTGTTGCATCCGAAGTGCGCAACCTGGCGCAACGCTCGGCCAGTGCCGCCAAGGAAATCAAGGAATTGATCAATGATTCTGTGGATAAAGTAGGGCAGGGTACACGCCTGGTCGATCAGGCTGGTGAAACCATGAAGGAGGTGGTCGACAGTGTCAAGCGTGTCAGCGATATCATCAGCGAAATCACCGCAGCGGGTACAGAACAAAGTGCAGGCATAGAGCAGATCAATGTTGCTGTGACGCAGATGGATGAGATGACACAGCAAAATGCTGCCCTGGTGGAAGAGGCCGCCGCAGCAGCAGGTGCTCTGCAAGATCAGGCGCAAAATTTGAGCCGTATTGTCAGTGTCTTCAAACTTGATCACACCCCGATTGCCGCCAGCAAACCTGTGCCTGTGAGCAAATCAGCACCGGTAAGAACGGCCAGTGAAAAACCTTTGGTACGCGCCTTGCCCAAGCCCGCGGCTAAAACCGGAAAACCGGCAACAGCCAGAAAAGAACCTGTGGCGGCCGCGGCAGATGACTGGGAAGAGTTTTAGCAAAGCCTGATTTTCCCTGCTGAAAAAAATGCCACAGCTTACTGTGGCATTTTTTGTAAGTCTAAGCTTTGAAAACTTAAGACAGTTCGCTTTGTTTGACGATGATGCGGGAGACCAGGCCATATTCCATCGCTTCGGTGGCACTCATCCAGTAATCACGGTCTATATCGGCAGTGACTTTTTCCAGTGTCTGGCCAGATTCCCTGGCGATCAGTGCGGCGATACGCTCGCGTATCTTGACGATTTCACGCGCCTGGATAGCGATATCCGATGCCTGGCCACCAAAACCGCCACTCGGTTGATGGATCAAGAAGCGGGTATTTTGCAGGCAGACACGGCGATCCTTAGGTACCGACAGGAACACATTCACAGCAGCACTGCCCACCCAGCCCGTGCCAACGATATTCACTGGTGCATCGATAAACTTGATAATGTCATGAATGACATCGCCAGATTCCACATGGCCGCCAGGTGACGAGACCAGGATGGTGATAGGTTCTTTGGACTCTGCCGACAAGGCGATCAGGCGCTGGGAGACTTCTGATGCCAGTTTGTCGTTGATCGTGCCAAATACCAGCACAGTACGGGATTTAAAGGCCTTTTCTTCGAGGAAGGGGCTACGTTGTTGTGCTTCGTTATTCTCTTTTTCGTCGGCCATGAAAGTCTTCTTATCTAATCTGGTTGAGTTTCGGTAAATGTAGGGGATGATTTTAGGTCATTCCAGGCTGTTTAGATGGCTGCTCAGGCAGTTTTTTTCAAGTAGGCTTCTGCCAGCCTGACCCAATAAGTTGCACCTATCGGCAGCAAATCATCATTAAAGTCATAGCTGGGGTTGTGCAAGTTGCAAGGTCCGAGGCCATGACCCATGTCCCGGTGGTCGCCATCGCCATTACCCAAAAAGGCATAGCAACCCGGTTTGGCCTGCAGCATGAAAGAAAAATCCTCCGCGCCCATGGTGGGTTCTACCTGGTCATCGACTTTGTCTGCCCCTACCACGCTGCGCATGACTTCGGCAGCAAAGGCAGTTTCTTTGGCATGGTTGATCAGGGGTGGGTAATTGCGCTTGAAGTGGAAATCCACCTGGGCATCAAAAGCCGCTGCAGTGTGTTCTGCAATGGTACGCATGCGTTTTTCTATGAGATCGATCATCTCGGTGCTGAAGGCACGCACCGTGCCTATCAGTGTCGCTTCATCCGGGATGACATTGGTGGCACTGCCGGAATGGATTTGCGTGACCGACAAAACAGCTGATTCCAGCGGGCTGGCATTGCGGCTGACGATGGTTTGCCAGCTTTGCGCCATCTGTATCGCGACCATGATAGGGTCTATGCCCTTGTGCGGTTGCGCCGCATGAGCACCCTTGCCTCTGACAATGACTTCAAATTCATTTGATGAGGCCATCATGGGGCCAGGGGTGACACCAAAGCTGCCTACCGCGACGCCTGGCCAGTTATGCATGCCAAAGACTGCATCCATGGGGTATTTCTCGAACATGCCGTCTTCTATCATGCGACGCGCGCCGCCACCGCCTTCTTCGGCAGGCTGGAAAATCAGGTAAACCGTGCCATCAAATTCCTTGTATTTGGACAAATAATGCGCCGCCCCCAGCAACATGGCCGTGTGGCCATCATGGCCGCAGGCATGCATTTTCCCATCATGTTTTGAGGTATGGGCAAAGGTATTGATTTCCTGCATGGGCAAGGCATCCATATCGGCACGCAAACCTATGGCCCGTTCACTACTACCATTCTTGAGTACCCCGACTATGCCTGTGCCAGCCAGGCCGCGGATGATGGGTATGCCCCAGGCTTCCAGCTTTTGCGCAACGACTTCAGAAGTACGATGTTCTTCAAAGCAAAGCTCAGGGTGGGCATGGATATCACGCCGGATTTGCTGGATTTCTGCCTGGAATTGGACGATAGGGTCGATCAGATTCATTTTTTGTCTCCGGATTGCCTGGCATCGTTGCGCTGGCAGTGAGCCAGTAGCAAATATGTGCAAACTATTCTTTTTAGGATGTTATCCCGATGATAAGAAAATTGCTAGCCAGCGCTGTATCTGTTTTAATACCTGCACTAACTACAGTTTTCTTCAGTATAGAGAAAGATACCAGATTCCGGGCAAACTGCCAGCCGCGCTCCTCATATCCTTACTACCAAAACTGCTTTGACTGACTTATCGTTAAGGCTTATCTTACCAGCGCATGCCAGACATGGCACTCATACCCATGCTATAGATGGCCAGCAAGCTCAGGACCAGGCCTGTAGGCCCAGAAACCAGACTGCTGAACAGACAGGTGGTCGCAAGTGGCCTTTGTTGGCGTAGCTTGGCAATAGCCGCCATGGGTAATGTGATCAAACCAAGAATGGCTGGTAACAAGGCCACGAGCAGTGGGGTGGAGCGATCACTGGCCTCAAGCGCAAAGAAAGAGATAGTCAGCAAGGCGATCAGGTGCAGCCAGATAAAGCGTGCACGTGCGCTCTGCAAACCTGTTACCAGGTAGGAAAAATACGTCGGGTAACTAAGGCCACCGAGCATCAGCATACCTGGGACAGAGCCCAGCCTGGTATGACTGAGAGAGTCGTAAACCAAAGGTGGCAGTATCAGCACGACTGATATCAGGAAAGCATGCAGGGCAATACGCTTGATGACGGACATGGAAGTTCAGATAAGCCAGGTGATTTGCAGACACAGTCCGCCGATGAGCTAGTGTAGCAGACCAACAGCCTGCACGAGTCCGTGGCAAAGCCTGTAAAATTCGCTAAAACTTCAACAAACCCACGCAAAAGCAAGCAATGAAGATACTCATGAAACTTTCATGTCGGAAAACCAGCCACGGGCCAGCCCAGGCGGATTCCCTGTATCTACAGATATTCTCAAGGCAGGCCTGATACATGCCAGGATTCATCTTGCGCCGCCTGCTGCAAAGCCTGGCTGTTTTGCTGCTCATGTCACTGCTGGTATTTGCCGGTGTGTATGCAATAGGCAATCCCATCGATATCCTGATCAGCCCTGAGGCAGACCAGGTAGAACGCGCGCGCATCATCGCTGCATTTGGCCTGGACCAGAGCCTGCCGCAGCAATACTGGTTATTCCTCAAAAATGCCCTGGCTGGTGACATGGGGCGCTCATTTGCTTATGCGACTCCTGCCCTGGGCCTGATCATAGAAC
The DNA here is from genome assembly GCF_049340425.1 of Undibacterium sp. JH2W. Taxonomy (NCBI): domain Bacteria; kingdom Pseudomonadati; phylum Pseudomonadota; class Betaproteobacteria; order Burkholderiales; family Oxalobacteraceae; genus Undibacterium; species Undibacterium sp. JH2W. The sequence continues at coordinate 48,408 of NZ_JBMPOT010000020.1, forward strand.
GCATGCCAGCCACGCTGGAGCTGGCCGTGTTTGCCATCTTGATTGCGATCATGCTGGGCATACCGCTGGGTTTGCTGGCTGGCTTGCGGCCAGACAGCATTGCTGCAAAAAGCATCATGGCGGTGTCGATACTGGGTTTCTCCCTGCCTACCTTCTGGGTGGGGCTGATGCTGATCATGGTGTTTGCCGTGCAACTCGGCTGGTTGCCTTCCAGCGGGCGTGGTGAGACGACACTCTTGCTGGGTGTGCCCGTGAGTTTCTTGAGTCTCGATGGCCTCAAACATTTGCTCTTGCCGGCACTTAACCTGGCGCTTTTCAACATCGCCATGGTGATACGCCTGACGCGCTCAGGTGCGCAAGAAGCGCTGCTGCAAGACTATGTGCGTTTTGCCCGCGCCAAGGGTTTGCGCAATAGCCGCATCATAGGCGTGCATGTACTCAAGAACATCCTTATCCCTATCGTCACTGTGATTGCCTTGCAATTTGGTTCCATCATCGCTTTTGCGATTGTCACTGAATCGGTGTTCGCCTGGCCCGGCATGGGCAAGCTCATTATCGATTCCATACGCGTGCTGGACAGGCCAGTCATCGTTGCCTACCTGCTGTTGATCGTCAGCCTGTTTATCCTCATCAACCTGGTGGTGGATGTGCTGTATTCATTGCTGGACCCGCGCGTGCGTCTGTCAGAAAGCCGGGGTTGATGTTATGGCGAATTTGACGACGACAGAAGCTATCAGCGCAAAAATTGAAACGCCCTTACAGCGTTTCTTGCGCGACTTCTTTGCCAGCCGTATCGCCAGTCTGGGTAGTTTGATTTTATTGCTACTGGTCTTGCTGGCGATATTTGCACCACTGATTTCGCCGCAAAATCCTTATGACCTGATGGCACTGGATGTCATGGATTCACGCCTGGAACCCGGCAAACTCTCTGCCGATGGCCAGCACAGGTTTTTGCTAGGCACGGATGAGCAGGGGCGGGATATGCTGTCGGCCATCTTCTACGGCTTGCGTATCTCCCTCATCGTTGGTTTTTCCAGCACCGCGATTGCGCTGGCAATCGGCTTGAGTCTGGGCTTGCTCGCTGGTTATCTGGGTGGTCGTGTCGAAACCATCATCATGCGTATCGCCGACATACAGTTATCTTTCCCCGCCATCCTGATTGCCATGATTTTACTGGCGCTGACAGGGCAGGGCGTGGGCAAGATCATTATCGCTTTGGTGCTGGTGCAATGGGCCTACTATGCGCGCACGGCCCGCAGTGCGGCACTGGTGGAAAGACAAAAAGAATATATAGAAGCCGCAGTCGGCCTGGGCTTGTCACCGGCGCGTATTATCTGGCGTCACTTGCTGCCGAATTGCCTGCCGCCGCTGATCGTCATCGCTGCCTTGCAGGTGGCATCGGCGATTTCACTGGAAGCGACGCTCTCATTCCTGGGCCTGGGTTTGCCGGTCACAGAACCTTCACTGGGTTTGCTGATCGCCAATGGCTATCAATACCTGTTGTCTGGTAAATACTGGATCAGCTTTTATCCCGGTCTGGCCTTGTTGCTGACGGTGGTATCCATCAATCTGGTGGCTGACCATTTGCGCGATGTACTCAACCCGCGCTTGCAGACGCAATAGGTGCAACAGGTGAAACAGGTGGAACAGGTGGAACAGACATCATGACAATCGCGACTCTGGAAGTACAAAACCTGCAGACTGAATTTGCCAGCCGTGCCGGTACTGTGCGTGCGGTGAATAATGTCAGCTTCAGCGTGCAGCCCGGCCAAATCATGGGCCTGGTGGGTGAATCCGGTTCTGGTAAATCCATGACGGCTTATTCCATCTTGGGCCTGATCGACCCACCCGGCAAAGTCGCAGCGGGCAAGGTCTTGTTCAAGGGCCAGGACTTGCGCAGCCTGTCGGCAGAAGCCATGCGGAAAATCCGTGGCAACCGCATCGCCATGATATTCCAGGACCCGATGATGACCCTGAACCCTGTCTTGCGCATAGCTACACAAATGATGGAAACCATCTTTGCTCATCAAGATGTGAGTCGCGAAAAAGCACGCGACATGGCACGCGCAGCCCTGGTCAAGGTTGGCATACCTTCGCCAGATGAAAGACTGCTGGCCTATCCGCACCAGTTTTCTGGCGGCATGCGGCAAAGGGTGGCAATCGCCATTGCACTTTTGAATGAGCCAGAACTGATTATTTGCGACGAACCGACCACTGCACTCGACGTGACCATACAGGGACAAATCCTGTATGAAATGCAAAAGCTTTGCCGCGAATCTGGCACGGCACTGATCTGGATCACCCATGACCTGTCCGTGGTGGCTGGCCTGGCTGATACGGTCGCCGTCATGTATGCCGGCAAGATAGTCGAGAGCGGCAGCGTACAACAAGTACTGGAACAGGCCTGGCACCCCTACACCCACGGCTTGATCGCTTCTTCACCATCACGCAATCTGCATGGGCAAAGCCTGCGCCAGATACCGGGGGCAACCCCATCCTTGCTGAACTTGCCGCAAGGCTGTGCATTCCGCCTGCGCTGTGAACGTGCGACCTCTGTTTGCGAACAAGACCCGGTGGTGGAAAGCCTGGACGGGCACAATGTATTGTGCTTCCACCCTATGCAAACCGTGGCTGAGGTGATGCATGACTGATATACGCGAGCCAGCCTTGCTGGAACTGCGCCAGGTCAGCAAGCGTTTTGCCAAACCTGTGGCACTGACTGACAAGCTGACTCAGCTATTCGGTGCTGACAGCAAACAGCAAATCGTCCACGCCGTTGATCAGGTCGATGTGAGTCTGCAAGCAGGTGAAGTCGTCGGCCTGGTCGGTGAATCCGGCTGTGGCAAATCTACACTAGGGCGCATGGCCGTGGGTCTGCACGGTTTGTCGGATGGTACTCGCTGGTGGCGTGGTGAAAACCTGGCAGACATGGATAATGCCAAACGCAGGCAAATGCAACTGGCCGTACAAATGATATTCCAGGACCCGTATGCCTCGCTGAACCCGCGCCTGCGTGTGCAAGACATCGTCGGTGAAGCACCGGTCGTACATGGCATCATCAAGGCAGCAGAACAGCAGGAATATGTAGAACACCTGTTGCAAAAAGTAGGGCTGGACCCGGCTGTGCTGAAACGTTTCCCGCATCAATTTTCTGGCGGCCAGCGAGCCCGTGTCGGCATCGCCAGGGCACTGGCCGTCAAGCCTGAACTGCTGGTGTGCGATGAGGCAGTCGCGGCGCTGGATGTGTCGATACAGGCGCAGGTTTTGAACCTGTTCATCAAACTGCGTGACGAACTGAAGCTGACTTACCTGTTCATCAGCCATGACCTCGGTGTCGTCAGGCATGTATCTGACCGCGTACTCATCATGTACCTGGGCCGCGTGGTGGAATCGGCCGCGACTGCAGAAATTTTTGAACGGCCTAACCATCCCTACACGCAAGCTTTGCTGGCATCTGCCCCCAGGCTGGAAGTGCGCAAGATGGAATACATCGCCATCAAGGGGGAAATCCCTTCCCCGCTAAATCCGCCGACTGGCTGCCATTTTCATCCACGCTGCCCACATGCCATGCCCAGGTGCGTGGCAGAGCAGCCAGAACTTAGAGAAATTGCTCCCTTGCATTTTTCAGCTTGCCATCTGAATCTTTGATTGTTATCTTGTTACGCTTTCAGCAGTGAATGGGATGCAGGTGAAGCAGCAAAGAATCCTGGGTTACGATCTGGCGCGTGCTCTTGCCATCCTGGGCATGATTATCGTGAATTTCAAAGTCGTCATGCATGCGCAAGCTGCAAAAGAGGGCCAAGAACCGTGGTGGATCAGCATCTTTGCCCATCTTGATGGCCGTGCCTCGGCATTGTTTGTGATACTGGCTGGTGTTGGTATCAGTCTCATGACGAATACCGCCAGGCTGGCGGGAGATACAGTCGCTCTGCGTCAACATAGAATAAGTTTGTTGAAACGCGCTGCTTTTTTGTTTGGTTTTGGTTTGCTGTATATCTGGATATGGCCTGCCGATATCCTCCATTATTATGGGCTATATATTGCATGGGCAGTAGTCTTGCTGACAGTCTCTTCCCGCCTGCTATTGATATTGGCGGCAGCTTTTTGCCTGATTTTCACGGCCCTGTTTTTCAGCTTTAACTATAGCCAGAACTGGAACTGGGATTTGCTGCATTATTCAAATTTCTGGACTGCTCGCGGATTTTTGTTGAATCTGTTTTTCAATGGCTTCCACCCTTTCTTTCCCTGGGCGGGCTACTTGCTGGTGGGTATAGTGATAGGGCGTCTGGATATGCATGTTCCTGTCGTGCGGCAGCGGGTTTTGCTGGCTGGCGTGGCAGCGATAGTCCTTGCCCAAGTATTGGCCTGGGCCTTGTTTTATATTCTCGGCAATTGGGAGTTGACTGCCAGTCTGCGCTATCTGTTCAGCAAAGCCGAGCCCATGCCACCCTTGCCCGTGTATATGATTTCTGCCACTGGCAGTGCCTGTATAGTCATTATCCTGAGCATTTACCTCGCAGAAAAATTTGCAGATACCCTCAGCTTGCGCGCCCTGGTGCATACGGGACAACTGGCCTTGAGTATTTATCTGGCCCATGTGCTGATAGGCATGGTCGTGCTGGAAGAATTGGGCTATCTGGAAGGCCAGACCTTGGGCATGGCAATCACCGCTGCGGGCAGCTTCTTTTTTATTGCGCTAATATGCTCTCATTTATGGCGGCTCAAGTTCAGGCAAGGGCCGCTGGAGTGGCTGCTGCGTCGTCTTGGCAGCAGTAAAAATTAGTGTGGTCTATCTTTATACGGGGTTTATTCATGTCACTACAAAAGCCCGCTGTTTGTCCAAAATGTGGTTTTGGTATTTTTAACCGGCGTTATCCCAAGTGTGAAAAATGTGGCATCGCGCTGCCTGATACCCTGGTCATGCCCAAGCCGGAATTGCTCGCCATCCAGAAGCGCGAGCGTCAGGAAGAGGAATTGGCGGCTGAGCTTAAAAAACAGTTGGCCAGACGTGCACCCCGCCCGCAAAGTGGTGATAGTGACTACTTTTATTTTGATGGCGGTAGCGCGGCTGGTTCTGCGGATTATGGTTCAGGCGGTGGGGATTGCTCTGCCTGAGGCCTCGTTTTTAATCTCTTGTTCAATCTCATTTCCAATACTCTGAAGGCGTGACAGTATCAATATAGATCACAGCATCATAGGCCTTGGCTGGGACGATGACTTCCGGGTTCCTGCCCCAGAACCGGGCATTGATGGAGGCAAACATCCAGCTATTCGTTGCACTGGGCTTTGCCTGTGAAAAGTCGACAAAGCTCATTTTGAGACCGCCATTGGCCAGTATACTTTCCATGCTGCCTGCGGACGGCGCATCGATTTCTGAATAGGTATCCTTGCCGTAGCTACCCAGGGTGCCACGCCCCATATATAGACCTATGGTGTACATCTCTTTACGGCGTTTCTCTGCCATCCAGACACCCATGGTTTTAGGACTCTCCTGATCTATCCAGTTGTTGGCGATGTGGGTATTGTGTGCCCATACCATGATTTTCTTTTGTGGATAGATCGTCTCAAGCAGGAAATTCAAATTGTCTGCCATCGCCAGATCACGAATTTCCATACCTGTTTTATTCATTCCGGGAGTAGCCAGTTGCTGGCATAGTTTCACCCTGGCCCTGGCTTCCTGTATGCTCATCAAGACTTCGGCATGCTTGCTTGTGTCATGGGCCAGGAGTTTTGCACGCTCACTATCGAGTTTGTCAGCCACGGCTTTATAACGCTGTGCCAACTCCTCTGCTGACATACTCATTTTTTTCTTGCTGTTCAAATTCTCCAGTTCTTTTTCCATGCCATCAATTTGTCCTGCCAGATCAGTATCTATCAGACTCAGCAAGGATTTGAATCTGGCAGTAATAGCGATGCTGGATTTCCAGCCAGAGTTTTGATTATCAAAACCCGCCAGTATCAAGCCATGCTTGCCTGCCTGGCTTTGCTTTACATACTCAAACAAGTCCAGGGTTTCCAGCGTGCCTATGGTGGCGAACTGGCTGCTGGTCATGGCCTCGCCCGCTGAAATCTGAGCGACATTTTGATTCACTGCATCCGAGGTCGTCATCGATGCTTCCATGGCGATGACATCAAAGCCCATTTCCTGATGCAGGAACTTGACCAGCCGCACCTTCATCCAGTTGAATTCAGCAATGCCATGGCCACTTTCACCGAGCTGCACAAGCCTTTTGCCTTTTAATAGCGGTTTCAGGAATTGCAGGTCACTGAAATCTTCACTGAACATGGAGCGCAGGCCATGCGCGTCTTGCTGTATGCCTGCTTGCCACTCAGCTTTGATTTTCGGTATCAGGTCGGCAGCCAGAGCCATGCTGTGGTCATCATCGAGTTGTGAGTTTTTTTGTGGTCGTGCTGGTCGTTTCACTTCTGGCAGCTCAGCTACTTTAGTATTTTCATCGACTTCGAGCGCCAGGCCATCAAACCAGGCCGTACCTGTGCCTTTGAGGCCGATACCAAAATGTACTACTGCAGCATTGGCGGCAACCGGCACTTTGATGCTAAAACGCTGCCAGTCCTGGGTGCCTGCCGGTGCCAGTTTGTTGAGTGAGGATTCAGCGACTGCACTCTTTGTTTTGCTATCAACCTGGAGAAAGATTTCAGCTTGGCCTTTGACATCCTGGGTTTTTATCCATCCAGACAAGATAAGCGGGTGGCCGTCTATCGTACTGGCGATCAGGGTTTGCGCCATAGCAGTCATGCTATCTTTTGATGTTTGTGGATTGCTTTCAAGCCTGACTGAATATTTGCCTTCTTTGGCGATTTGGCAATCAGCGCTGATGGCATGCGCTGTCACCATGACTTTCCAGCCTGTGGGTAGTGTTTGATCTGCCTGCCATTCTTCAAAACCAGGATTTTTCATAGCCAGCTCATTTGCGCTGGCGAGAGATGCAAGACCACATATAGTTAGCACCAGACCACTGTGGAGAAATGGTTTGCAGATTTGCTGAAACCACAAACTTGAAACACGAAATGATCTTGATGACATATGGCCAGGTTTCCTGAATGTTGGGGAAATCTTTCATGAAAGAAAAATTTCAATCTTGTCATTGTAAACGGATAAATTCTGCTGCGCATTTATGGGGTGCATGGGAAGCGAAACCTGCTGTATGCGAAAACAGCACGGTAGATATGGCAAGAAGTAAGCAAAAGCTGCAAAGATATGCGTCTTGGTAATAACTGGTATACCAAAAATAAAGAAGATTTATTTGCTGCACTGCGATAAAGTAGTACCTGTCTCCTCCAACACCTCCTAAGGTTTGGATTTAACCCGCAACCGCAAGGTCGCGGGTTTTTTTTTGACTTCATTCACAATATTAATGTGATTTCTATATTTATTTTTCTGCAAGGAAATATTTATGACAATCGATATGTGATTTATGAATAATGGATATGCCAAAATAGATCTTGGTGAATTTGTTGCGCTGCGATATAGTTATACCTGTCTCCTCCAACACCTCCTAAGGTTTGGATTTAAACCCGCAAATTTTGCGGGTTTTTTTTTGCCAATTTGGGATAGGTTGATGCAGATGCTACTCCCTGCCATTTTCCTGACAGCTTGTAAAAATACTCAGTGTGCATGAATATTTGGCTTTCCTCCTCACTTAAACTGCCTGCCTCTATGAGTTTGAAAAAACTGGGTATTTTTCGTGCCTGTCTCTTAAGTTTGCTTGCTTCCATTTGCTGGCACGCAAGTGCGACGGATGCACCCCCGGGTGTACAAAGGCAAAAGCCGATTCACAAGCTGCAAATAGAAAAAGACATGCGAACTGCCTTGCAGCAGTTTGTTACTCGCTACGCAAGAAATACAAAAAGTGCACTACAGCATATTCATATCGCCAATGTGCAAATGGAGAATGGCGAAACAGGCTTGTATGCCTACTGGAAAGAAGATCAATCCATCTTGATACTGCAGTTTTTTGAGTATCCGTCTGATAAACCAGGATTGTCCTGGCTGCATCACAAAGCCAGGATAGATTTAAAGACTGACGTAGTTGCTACAGAAGAACAGATGAATGGCAGTACTTATCTGGTGACCAGCGCCTGGGCCCAGCATATAGTCGACAGCTGCATCAAACAGGGAGATCTGCTGCTCTTGAAGAGTATGCCTGGCCGTCAATAAAGCCTATGGACCTCGGACACAGACGTACAAGCTGTGTCTGAGAGCAGCGATGTGTCAGCCAAGTTCGTCCATAGAAAATTTGAGTGTCTGCTCTAATCATGGCGAAAGTATCACTGGTATTTAAGTTTCTTGATTGTGATAGAGGAAATTAAATGGAGTGGTCTGCAAGACTAAAGAGATATTCAAATAATGAATATCTGATATTTACATAATAAAGCATACAAATATGTTGCGGCGCATTAAAGTAGTACCTGTCTCCTCCAACACCTCCTAAGGTTTGGATTTAAGCCCGCGAATAGCGGGCTATTTTTTTGCCTGGAAACTTTTGAAATCAGCGAAGTGATTCACTCAGCGATATGGATATGCCGCTTGATATGCTTGAGATGGGCAACAATGGTGAAGGTCATGATGACCAGCAAAGACCAGGAACTCCATTTGCCTAAATGCACGGTGGACCAGGCGCCCATTTGGTTGGGGTAGCGCCAGATACCAAAGAAAGTCCCCATGTTTTCTGCCAGCCAGATAAAGAAGCCGATCAGCACGAAGGACAGCAGCAGAGGCATGCTGCGGTCACGGTCCAACGGCCGGAATACCACCGACGAACGCGCATACAGGCCCAGCGTGCAAGCGGCCAGATACCAGCGATAGTCACCGATATAGTGGTGAGTGAAAAAATTCAGGTAAATCAGTATGCCTATCAGGCCAGCCATCCAGTAAGGCGGATGATGGCGTATGCGCAAATCAAACAAGCGCCAGGCCTGGATGATATAGCTGCCTATACTGGCATACATGAAGCCGCTGAACAGCGGCACACCCCATAGCTTGGTATAGCCAAATTCAGGATAAGCCCAGCTTTGTATCTGGCCTGATACCTTGAACACTTCCAGTGCAAAACCGACCATGTGGAACAGGGTCACGGCCTTCAGTTCATCCAAGGTTTCCAGCTTGCTCCACACCATGCCAGCCTGTATCAGCAGCGCAATCACAAACAGCACATCATAACGCGGCAAGCCGAACAAGCCAGCCCTGGGCACGATCAGTATCGATGCAAAGAACAGGCCGACGAACAGACAGGCACGCAGCTCTTTGATACCGAAATACCAGAACTCCAGTAAAAAACGGCGGAAACCTGCCAGGTTTTCAGGTTGGGGAGGCTGGATGAGGAATTGATCTATGGATTGCAGGCGCATGGGCTGTATTGTAACAAGCTTGCCGTGCCGGGCGTCACGAGGGTGATACGGTTGCCTTTGTTACAGGGTACTTACACAGCATTTAATGACCAAACTTTGCTTGTTGCGAAAAAGACTATGTTGTTTAATTGATGCGTAATAGAACATATACTAAAAACAGTATATCTATCGTCGAAAAAATGCTGACAATCGTAGACGAATTTGGAAAATGATTTAGCGCAAATGCAAAGATGGCACGTCACTTGCATTTGCCCATCTACTTCAAGCAGAACGATGAAAGCCAGGGCCAGTATGTCCTGAACAGCATGTACCCGGAGAATAAAAAGTATGACTCAGTCCAGCAAGCAATTTAGTGACTACCCACGTGACCTCATAGGCTATGGCTGCCATGTCCCGCATGCGCAATGGCCAGGCCAGGCCAGGATAGCCCTGCAATTTGTCCTGAACTATGAAGAGGGTGGTGAAAACTGTGTGCTGCATGGTGACCGTGCGTCTGAGCAGTTTTTATCCGAGATCGTGGGTGCAGCAGCTTATGAAGCACGCCACATGTCTATGGAATCTATCTATGAATATGGCTCCCGCGCCGGCGTCTGGCGCATCTTGCGTGAATTTGAAAAGCGCCAGTTGCCGCTGACCGTATTTGGTGTCGCCATGGCCTTGCAGCGTCATCCCGAGTTGACCCAGGCCTTTGGCGAGCTGGGTCATGAAATCGCCTGCCACGGCTTGCGCTGGATACATTATCAAGGTCTGGATGAAGCCATAGAACGTGAACACATGCAGCAAGCCGTGCAAATCATGCGCGAGCTGACTGGCAAAGCGCCGCTGGGCTGGTACACCGGCCGCGATTCACCGAATACCCGCAAGCTGGTGGTGGAGCATGGCGGCTTTGCCTATGATGCTGATTACTATGGTGATGACCTGCCTTTCTGGACCCAAGTCACGACCAGCGATGACCAGCAGCATCCTCACCTGGTCGTGCCCTATACCCTGGACAGCAATGACATGCGCTTCGCCACGCCCCAGGGGTTTAATACCGGCGAGCATTTCTATGATTATCTCAAAGACAGTTTCGACCTCTTGTATGCCGAAGGTGACCCTGAGGGTGACAATGCACCAAAAATGCTATCCATAGGCATGCATTGCCGCTTGCTGGGGCGACCCGGGCGTTTCCGTGCCTTCCAGCGCTTCCTTGATTATGTACAGTCACATGACAAGGTCTGGGTTTGCCGTCGCATCGATATCGCGGAACACTGGAAGCAAGTCCATCCCTATGTTGTTAAATAAATGCAGCGCCTGCTGACCAGGTCGGGTGCATCCAAACCCTGCCTGCCCAAGATTAAGCTGACAAAGTTTGATTTGCCACCACGCTGAAAAAAATCGTTGTTAAACCTGAGAGAAGGAAAAAAAGATGAAAATGCAGATGAAATTCATGGTTTTTGCAGTCGCTTCTTGTTTGTGCGCAGGCAGTGCGCTGGCGCAATCCAGTGTCACCGTGCAAGGCCTGGTGGATTTGTCGGTAGGCTCTGTCAAAATGAGTGGTGACAAGGCCAGCACGGCGGCCATCACGCCTGGTGGCATGACGACGTCCTGGTTTGGTTTCAAAGGGGTAGAAGATCTCGGTGGTGGCCTCAAGGCAGAATTTGCACTGACTGCCTTCCTGCGCCCTGATACCGGGGAGTCTGGCCGCTTTGGTGGCGATACCCTGTTTTCTCGCGATGCCAATGTCGCCTTGTCGGGCAGTTTTGGCCGCGTCTCGCTGGGTCGTGATCTGGCACCCAGCTTCTTGCCTGTCGTGATTTTCAATCCCTTTGGCGATTCCTTTGATGTATCGCCCTTGGTGCTGCACTGGTATGTACCATCCGGTGGTTTTGCTTCGCGCACCTGGGCCAATTCAGCCGCGGGGGATTCGGGCTGGAGTAATGAAATCATTTACAGCACACCCAACTTCGATGGCTTTAGTGCCAATATGCATTATCAGTTTGGGGAAAAAGCCGGTGACACAGGCACACGTAATATAGGCTTGAATGCCCTGTACTTCAATGGCCCGCTGGCCCTGAGCGCCTTCTATCAAAAAGTCCAGGTATCCAATCCCCTGGGCGGTTCAGCGATCGTTGACGCCACATCCGCACCTGTGAATTTTGCCTCCATCAATAACCAGACTGCCTATTTTGTCGGTGCCAGCTATGATCTGACTGCCGCCAAACTGTATGCGACTTATACCTCCAGCAAAAATGACAATGCCGCTGGCAAGCAGATGGATGACAAGATCTATAGCCTGGGCGCCAAGATCCCCGCAGGTGGTGGCGACATCCTGCTGGCCTATGCAAACACCAAACGTAATGGCACGCTGACCGCCAACACAGAATACAAGCGCGATACCCTGTCAGCTGGTTATGACTACAACCTGTCCAAGCGTACCGATGTGTATGCGGTGCTGATGAGCGACAAGATCAGTACAGCGGATCGTGCGACCAGCGTGATTGCTGGCCTACGTCACAGATTCTGATTTGCTAAAATTTTGAGTTACTAAAGCTGACACAAAAACCGCATATTGAAAGATTTGCGGTTTTTTTCTATTCTGCTGTCACAAATTGACAGGCTGTTTCGTCTTATCATCATGTACCTACCGGACACCATCATGATGAACCGCCTGCAAAGCTTTACTGACCATAGACCCCGATTGTTTGGCATTGCCTACCGCATGCTGGCGTCACGTGCTGAAGCAGAAGACCTGGTGCAAAACACTTATCTGCGCTGGCATGCGCTCAGCGATGAAGAGTTACTGCAAATCCGTGAACCCCAGGCCTGGCTGGTGACTGTCATCAGCCGTCTTTGTGTGGACAGGTTGCGTGTACTCAAGCGCGAGCGCGAAAACTATACCGGCCCCTGGTTGCCAGAACCCATGATAGAAGTCGATGAGCAGACGCCAGAACTGATGGCGGAATTCAGTAGCGATGTTTCGCTGGCGTTTTTGACCATGCTGGAGCGCTTATCGGCAGAAGAGCGCGCCGCCTTTCTTTTGCACCAGGTATTCGATGTCGATTACCCTGAAGTCGCAGGCATGCTTAATAAGACCGCAGCAGCCTGCCGCCAACTGGTACACCGCGCAAAAGAAAGGGTGCTGCAAGAAAAGCCGCGCTTTGCGGTCAGCCGTGACCATCACAGGCAATTGCTGCAGCGTTTTAGTCTGGCGGCACAAAGCGGTAATTTAAAAGAACTGAGTGCCTTGTTCGCCGACGATGCGCAAATGATAGGCGATGGCGGCGGCAAGGTCGCCTCTGTCAACCGTATCCTGCATGGCGCAGCACGCATAGCGCGTCTCTACCATGTCGTCGCCAGAACCTATCCCCAGCGCATGCAGTTTGTTGAAGTCAGCATCAATGGTGAGCCCGGTTTGCTGCGCTTTATCGATGGAAAACTCGATGCGACTATCTCCATTGTCAGCGATGGTGAAAAAATCCTTGATCTGTACACCATACGCAATCCTGATAAATTGCAGGCTTATCAGGCCATGAGTATCAAGCTTTTGTAGAAGCGGCTTTAGCCGCGATCATCTGGCCGTGTCGGTCATCTTGCCAGTGTTGAGGGTTCGCGGCTGAAGTCGCTCCTACAGAGGAGGCAATGAGTAGCAGGTTTTTTTCAATTCACCTGTCACAAACCGATTTCCTCCAGCGTCTTATAGATGAAGAAAGCAATTTCGCTGACTCATTCAAAAAACTGGAGAATTATCATGACACTCAAACTCAACTTCCCTGGCCTGGCACCTGCTGCTTATCAAGCCCTCGCTGGTGTCAATACGGTGCTCGACGCTAGCAGCCTCGGCAAATCCCTTATTGACCTGGTGTTCTTGCGGGTATCTCAAATCAATGGCTGTGCCTTTTGCGTGGACAAGCATGCACATGACTTGCTCGAGCATGGCGATAATTTCCAGCGTCTCAACAGCCTGGTATGCTGGCGCGAAGCCCCTTGTTTCAGTGAAAAAGAAAGGGCAGCCCTGGCCTGGAGCGAAGCCCTGACCGGCATCGCTGGCAAACATGTCGATGAAGTGCTGCAGGAGGAATTGCCCAGACATTTCACCGAGAAAGAACTGGTAGATCTGGCATTTGTCATCGGCCTTATGAATGCCTGGAACCGGGTCGCTATCGCTTGCGGGAAAAGTTTCAGCATGCGCTAAGTTGTTGCTGCCAGCTGAGGTCAGTGCAAGATTAAGGCCAGGGATAAGTGTTGACATTTTCATAAAGTTATCTATCCTTGGCGGTCTTGTACGAAGTAAACAACCACCTGACAGGACTATTTCCCATGACTACAGTGCAGGAGTTGCCATTCCTCCAGATACTTCCTTACCTATTCTTGTATGCCGCCATCGCAGCGGCATGGTTACCCAAAATGGCTTTATACCGGCCTATCAAAAACTTGGTGCCCGGGCACTTGCTCGCTGTACTTGCAGGAATATCTGCTTTGGTCACTGGCCTTATCTCTCCCGTGGCAGTGGTGGTATTGCTGGTGTTGGCACTCTTGCTGTGGATAAGCGTCACGAACAAGTTTCCACTTGCCTTGCGCATAGTCGCAGGCGTGCTGGCACTGCTGTTGGCGCTGCTACTGGCCATGCACAAGGTACCCGGCTTTTATAACCTCCTGTTGCTGGACAAGGTCAGATTCAGCGATGATGCCATTCCTTTTACCCTGTATGCCAATTTCGACAAGGGCATGGCGGGTTATCTGATGCTCAGCCTGTTTTGTTCTCGTGCTGGCAGCATCGGGCAGTTCCTGGCAGATGGCAAGCGCATTGCATTGCCCGCCATGCTGACCATCGCTGTCTTGACAGGTCTCGGTCTGGTCACGCATTTCTTCCGCTTTCTCCCCAAATTGCCAGAATCGACTTTGCTCTTCTTTGCCGTGAACCTGGTGTTGACCTGCGTGGCAGAAGAAGCTTTTTTTCGCGGCCTGATACAGGAAGCCATCTACCGCCTGGGCAGCAAGCCAGCGTTTGGCTATCTGGCGATAGCCGTATCTGCCGTCTTGTTTGGCCTGGCCCATCTGGGAGGGGGGACGCAGTATGCGGCTCTGGCGACTGTGGCAGGGTTGGGCTATGCCATCGTTTACCACCGTACCCGCAGGCTGGAATGGGTGATACTGACGCATGCGGCTTTTAACCTGTGCCACTTCATCTTGTTTACTTATCCGCGACTGGCCTGATTTTTTTCATAGGCATGACGTGTCGGTACAAATCCGTCGCACTGATACAAGTATGAAATAATTGTCATGACTAGACTGCTCCCTGTCATTAATGAAGGGAGTCATGATGGAAGAGCTGGAAGTCATTAGAGAAGACAATGTTTTGCTGACGCGTCTGGATGATGTGAGCAGGCTGATACAGACTAATAGCCTGTGGTACCTGACTTTCGGCCTGGCCTGCTGTGCGGTGGAAATGATACAGGCTGCCGCGTCGCGCTATGACATGGAGAGATTCGGCATGATACCGCGCGCCAGCCCCAGGCAGGCGGACCTGATGATCGTTGCCGGTACGCTGACTAATAAAATGGCACCGGCCCTGCGCCGTATCTATGACCAGATGGCAGAGCCGCGCTATGTCATTTCCATGGGCTCATGTGCGAATGGCGGCGGCTATTACCATTACTCGTATTCCGTGGTGCGTGGTTGTGACCGCATTGTGCCAGTAGATGTGTATATCCCCGGTTGCCCGCCTACGGCAGAGGCCTTGATTTACGGAATCATACAATTACAACGCAAGATACGTAGCAAGAAAATGATAGAGCGTTAAGCAAGGATATTTAGCTGGTAGCGCTGTATGAGGGGCAGAAGATAGTCGTAGGCCAGGCCGGGCGTCACCAGCAATTCTTGCAGGTGTTCGCCCCTGTAAAGCATGGTGATGGCACTACCATCCTGGCTTGATTCCCAGATGGATATCTCAGACGTAAAATTCATGTAATGCCATGCCCCATCTGCTTCCTACAAGCCATCCCAGATCAGGCGCGATAATTCATCGGCCCCTAAAAAATCAGCCCAGTCTATGGTTTGACCTCCATTTTGGGCTTGATTTCCATGCTTGAAGTCATCAACCCCTGCTTTGATATACCACTTTATCAAGACTGGCTTCACCAAAGGCATCGGCATTGCTGAGGTAATCATCGAAAGGGCCGAGCTTGCTGATTTCTGTGCCATTGCGGAAAACCAGTTGCAAGCCGTTTTCTTCGTCCCAGTCACAATCACATTCCAGCGAAACATACACAGTCTTGTCACCATTCGGGCGCTGACTGACCAGGGCTTCATAGCCATATTGTATGTGCTGCCAGACATGGTCAGGCTGGGCTATCTGCACGACATCCAGTTTTTCAGATTTGCGGTAGTTGGCTGTATCCTGATAATAGGCATAGATATCAGCCTCCGCCCTCTTCAGGACGGCAGGATCAAGCTTGATGAAGTTGGCAATGGCAGTGTGAAAATCTGCCTTGCTGGCGTCATCGGCTTCATCATAGCCTTCCAGCAGGAATTCATATTCTTGCTCTTGCAAGGCGGGGATGAGTATGGCTTGGCTGATGTACCAGCCATTTTCTTCATCTTTTTCTACTGGTCCGAGTCCGGGGATGTTCATGGTGGGTTTTCTTTAGTGGATTGGGCAATATTTGCCGTAAGCCCTATTGTCCCACACTCCTTGCCGGAGTTTGTGCTTCCGCTTCTGGATGTTGCTGTACTCCTGTGGTGTCATATAACTGGATTTCATTCAAATGATCCAGGCAATGGATTTCATCCGGGCTCAGGCCTACCCTGAGTTTTTTGTCGGCACTATTCAATTGCGCATGATTGACCAGCAGGCGGGTCTTGGCAATCAGGTCTGCCGTGTGCAGCAAACGACCCAGCGGGCTCCATTCTATGGCCTTGCTGCCGCCAGTTTGCTGTTGCAGGGCCAGTATTACATGTGCAGGAAATTCCCAGCGCTGAGCGACTCGGTAGGACAGGGTCGCCGCGACCGATGAAAAGATGGGCTGGAAGGCGGGGGAATATTTGAATTTTCCCTGTACGCAAACCTGGTCCAGCAGGCGGAAAGCGATGATGAGACCGACGTTTTTCATCAAGCCTGTCAGGAAGGCATGGAAGGGATCCATGTCACGCGCCAGGGTATGGCAGGCAACCGCGCATTTTTCTGACTGTGCCCAGATATGCGGGGCGGCACGGCGGGTGAACTTCCCGGCATTGAGGTTGATGATGGGTCGGAAGGCGACCTTGGAGATCACCAGACGCAAGCCTTCTTCACCCAATATCATGACCGCTTTTTCCAGGCTGTTGATGCGGTCAGCCGGGTTGTACAGGGCACTATTGACAGTATTGATGACCTCACCGACCAGCACCACATCCTTGACGATCTGGCCAGACAACTCACCGGCAGAGATAGTCTTGCTGCGCAGGCTGTTCAATAATTGCGGGATGACACTGGGTACGCGTGGCACGATGACGGCATCATTGAGGTCAGATGCCAGCAGTTTATACAGAGCTTGCAAGGCATGTTGTTCATTGTCTATGAGGCTGCTACCTTCACCCGGGTAACCCATGATCCAGTCAAAGAACAGGCTCTCGACCGGGAGTGCAGGCTTCCAGGCGCTGAGTTTTTCTGCTGCGGGGGCATTGGCTGCTGTAGTGTCTGGTGCAGCTACGACTGCGGCCTGTACCTGGGGTTCAGTGACCATGGGGGCAGGTCTGGCAACGGCAACTGGTTCAGGCGTTTTGCTTGTGGTAACTACCTCCGGTGGAGGTGCAGGCTGGCTGCTGACCGATGCGCTTTGCTCAGCACCGAACAGGCGGTTAAAGAATTTACTCAGGGTATTCGCCACGGCTTCCCTTTCTGTTCAAACTGCGCCAACTGCGGTTGCATCTTGGAATGCGCCAAATGTGCCTAGGCTTTCAGTTTGTATATTTGCAGTGGGCATGTCAATCCCATTCTGCGCACGGCTGAACTTGTGCTGCATTTTTAACCTAAATTGTCATTCTCCGGCGGCAAGCTGGGCATTCAGTATGGCAATTTCTGCCATGATTTCTGTAGGAAACTCTTCCCTGGCCCATTCCCTGTATTCGCCACGGGCATACGCCAGGCCATTCTTGTAATACATATAGGCATTCAAGCGGTTGCGCACATAATTGTTTTGCGTGCGTATGACTTTGCCCGGTGTGCCCATGACGATGGAATTGTCTGGGATCACTGTGCCTTCTTTCAGGAAAGTATGCCCGGCAATGATACAGTTATTGCCTATCACGCAGCCATCCATGATGGTGGAATTGATACCTATCAGGCAGTTGTCGCCTATGGTGCAGCCATGGATGGTGCAATGGTGGGTGATGGAGCAATGGCTGCCTATGATGGTGGGCGTCTGGTCACCGATATGCAGCATGACAAAGTCCTGGATATTGGTATAGGCACCGATGATGATTTCCTTGTGCTCGGAGCGGGCCACGACATTCATCCAGATTGAGGCATTGGCGCCTACGCTGATCTTGCCATATAGTTGTGCCGTGTCATGGATATATGCTGGCTTGTCGAGTTTGACGTCTGGACCTATGAATGCCATTTTTATCTCCTTTGATTTTTTATCGGCATACTGTTTTTTACTGGCATTTACTCACCAGCAGTTCACGAAACCATTTCATCGCCGGGTCACGGTGGCGGCTTTCATGCCAGATCAGGCAATACTCAAAAGCCAGTTCTGCAATATCCAGCGCGATGACACTGATAGCGCGATTGGCTTGCCAGGCGCGGGCAGCCCGTTCAGGGACCACGGCCACCACATTGCCATATTCTGCCGCGAAATTGCCTACATAAAAATAAGGTGCCTCCAGCGTGATGAAAGGCATGGCCAGACCAAGCTCGGTATAAACATCATCGGTGGCATAGCCATGCCTCAGGGGGTAGCGTGCGGCAAATTGCGGGTAGCCGGCGGCCTGCTCCAGCAGCGCCCGTGCAGGCAAGCTTGCATGTTGTAGCAAAGGGTGGTTCGCTGCGCACACCAGCGCATAGCCGTCCGTAAACAGCTTGCGTCTGTGGAAATCTGGCGGCAAGTCGCTACCTACGTAGAGGGCGGCATCCAGTTCGCCTCTTTCCATTCTCTCCAGCGTCTGGCTACCCCAGGCATCGACACGCAATGACAGCTGCGGCCCCTGCTGCTGCAGGTGAGGGATAAGGCCTAGCAAGACGGCGCTCATGCCATAGTCGGTAGTCGCCATCTGGAAAGTGCGCCTGGCGCTGGCAGGATTAAACTGCACTTGCTCGAACAGGGCATCCGTCCTGCCCAGGATATCCCGTAACTGCGGCAAGAGCTGTATCGCCAGTGGCGTCAGTAAATAAGTACGGCCACTGCGCACCAGCAAGGGGTCATCGAATTGCGAGCGCAGCCTGGCCGTGGCACGCGATGCGGCGGGCTGGCTCATCCCCAGTTGCTCACCTGCCCGCGTGACGCTGGCCTGCTCCAGCAAGGCACGCAAGAAATGCAACTGGTTCAAGTCGCGCTGATCGTGTAGAGGAAGATTTTTAGTATCCACTTTTTGCATGTTAATCATTCTCATACATGCATTCTCCGAATGCAAGCCTGACTGCATACTGCTTTTCATCGCAGCACATTAATCAATTTCCAGGAGAACACTATGTATGCAGTAACAGGCGCTTTTGGCCAAACCGGCCGCATTGTAAGTCAGACCTTACTCGATGCCGGACAGGCAGTAAGAATGATAGTCAGGCGTGATGATGCCGAGGCAGCCGCCTGGCGTGCCAAAGGAGCAGAAGTCGTCTGCTCCGATGTACACGACTTGCCCGCGTTGACAGCCGCCTTGCGTGGTGCGCAGGCCGCTTATTTACTGAATCCGCCTAATTACATGGTGGATGACATGTTTGCTGTAGCCCGCCAGGTGCATGGCAAACTGGTGGCTGCAGCGAATGACGCGGGTTTGCCACATATCGTCGCGCTGTCCTCGGTCGGTGCCCAGCATGAGCAAGGCACGGGCAATATTCTGACTACCCATGATTTTGAGCAGCAACTGGCTGGTTTCAAGGGCATACGCACCGTATTGCGTGCTGCCAATTTTGTGGAGAACTGGGCCTGGTCCATACAGCCAGTCGCTGGCCAGGGCATCTTGCCATCGATGTTCCTGCCTGTTGACAAGGCTTTGCCCATGGTATCCGCCAGGGACATAGGTGCCACGGTGGCCGCCTTGCTGATGGATAATCCAGCCAGCAATCGCCTGATCGCCCTGCATGGCCCGACAGATGTCTCGCCAGCCGATGCCGCCACTGCCCTGACACACTTGCTCAGGCGCTCAGTTGAGGCCGTCGCCGTACCGCGTGAACAATGGCGGGATATCTTCCTCAGCAAGGGTTTTCCAGTGACCAGTGCCGATGCCTTTTGTGAAATGTTTGATGGCTTCAATAGCGGTCACATCGTCTTTGATGGCGAGCTGGAAATCCGTCGCGGCAGCACCAGTCTGGAAACTGCCTTGCGAGCCGTGCTGGCTGCTGCTAAAGCTGGATCAGCCTGATGATTCCTATCGCCATCATCCAGCACACCGCCATGCCAGAGAGGTAAAGGATGGCTCGCCAGGGTTGCAGGCCCCGCAGGTAAACGGCGGTATGCAAGTAGCGTATCAGCACATAGCTGCCAAACAGCCAGTTGGCGCTGGACAGGCCGCCGCCGAGCAAGGTATAAGCCAGTGCCAGGGCGAGAAAGAGTGGCAGGTTTTCTACATCATTGCGCCAGACGCGGGCGCAGCGTTGTACCAGGTCGGCCTCTGCTTCTACAGAGCGCAGGCCAAACATGCCAGCGTCCTCTGGCAAGAGATAGCGGCGACTGCGTATGCGGCTGATGACCTGTACGCCGCTCAGCAGGCTGGCTTTGAGGAATAGCGCCAGCAGGGCCAGGACAAAGCTCGACAGTGCGGGATAGTTCATTATGTTGCCCCTTCTGCGTTTTGCTTGTTGTCGTGTGCATCCCTGGCGGCTATAAATTGTGCGATTTGTTGACTTGAGGGCCGCAAACCACTTATGGACCAGCCCTCGGCCTCACTTTCCTGGATATTGATCCAGACCGACTTCTTGAACTCTGGATTGCCGCCACCTTCAATTTCTACCAGGACATCGGCAATTTTTTCCAGCAGGCGCTGTTTCTGCGTCGTGTTCAGCATTCCTTTAATCGTGTTGATTTGCACGTAGGGCATGTCGTACTCCTTGTGTGGTTGTTTGTAAGAGACTGCATTGTGCAGTCTGAGGAAAAGTACTACCATTGGCTGAATCGACAAAAAAAGGTGTTTATTGGACAGGTGATACAGATTGGACAGGGCAGCCAAATGACAATGAAGACAATGAAAGAAGGAGTCATACGCATAGGCGTACTGGTCTACCCCGGTTGCCTGCGCAGCGGGGCAGTGATGCCTATGGATGTATTCACCATTGCCAATACCCTGGCAGGCATACGTCCTGTGGGTAGCAAGCCTGTGCAATTCGAGGCTTTCTGGGTCAGCGCCCGTGGTGACATTTTGCAAGAAGTCGATGGCCTGCATTTTCAGGCGCGTGACATCCATCAGCAAATACAGACGCAGAAGCTTGATGCCCTCATGGTGCCAGGAGTGGATCACCGGGACAGCAGCCAGCTTGATGGCTTGCTTGATGCGCTGGCACCGGAGCAGGCGCTGATGGAGAGTTATCTGCGGGACGATGGTCTGCTGATTTCCAGCTGCTCCAGCACCAGCCTGCTGGCCAGGACGGGCAAGCTCAATGGCCGTCGTGCCACGACGAGCTGGTGGCTCAGCGCTTATTTTCGCAAGAATTTCCCACAGGTTTTACTGGAAGCAGAAGAGCTCATCGTGGTGGATGGCCAACTGGTATCTTCTGGCGGCGTGACTTCCTATATCGATCTGTCTCTTTGGCTGGTAGGGCATTTTGCCGGGGAAGAACTGCGCCAGATGACGGCCAAGATACTGGTGGTTGATGCGAATAGAAACAGCCAGGCACCCTATGTCGCCAAGGCCATCATGCAGGATCAGGGCCACGCAGTCATAGAGCGTGCAAGGCGCTGGCTGAACAAGCGCCTGGATCAACAATGGGCCATGGCCGACCTGGCCAGCTATTGCAATGTCAGCCAGCGGACTTTGCTCAGGCGCTTCCAGGAATCGATGAAACTCAGCCCCATCCACTATGTGCAACAATTAAGGGTAGAGCGCGCCAAGGCCTTGCTGGAAACCACCCGCCTGTCTCTCGAAGATATTACGGCGCGTTGTGGTTATGAAGATGTCTCCAGCTTCAGTAAAATCTTCAAGCAATGGGCGCAGGTGACGCCCAAGGATTACCGGCGCAGGTTTGGATTGAGATTCTGAGGATAGCAATGGATAACAGACATATAGTGATCGTTGGTGGTGGCGTCATAGGCAGTGCAGTGGCTTATTTTCTGGCAGTACATCCTGGCTTCCAGGGACGGATCACGGTGCTGGAACGCGACCCTACCTATACCCATGCCTCATCTGCCCTGTCTGCAAGTTCCATACGCCAGCAATTCAGCACGCCGCTGAATATACAGATGTCGCAATTTGGCATCGCCTTCCTGAGTGACTTGCATCAGCACCTCGCGGTTGATGGCGAGTTGCCTGAGCTGGGTCTCAGCGAACATGGCTATCTGTATCTTGCCAGCGATGCTGGTGCTGCCACTTTGCGTGAAAATCATGAAATACAAAAGCATGAGAATGTGGATGTCGCCCTGCTAGCTCAAGCAGCGCTGAAGCAGAAATTTCCCTGGCTAAACGTCGATGACCTGGCACTGGGTTCATTGGGCCTCAGTGGTGAAGGCTGGTTTGATGGTTATGCCTTGCTGATGGCATTTCGCCGCAAGGCACGCAGCCTGGGCGTCAGTTATCTGCAAGCAGATGCGCAAGGTTTTGAACATAAAAATGGCAGGGTAACAGGCGTACGCTTGCGGGATGGAGCTATCATTCAATGTGATGTGGCCGTTAATGCGGCCGGTGCCTGGGCGCGGCCTTTATTGGCGGGCACGGGTTTTGATTTGCCTGTGGTCGGTCGCAAGCGCACAGTCTTCGTGGTATCCAGCCCGGCGCAGACGCCGTCTTGCCCGCTCATCATAGATCCATCCGGTTTATGGCTGCGGCCAGAAGGCCAGCACTGGATATGTGGCTTGCCGCCAGACGATGATCCCGATGATGCACCCCTGGAAGCAGACTATGAGCAGTTTGATACAGTCTGGCAAATCATGGCGAATCGCGTTCCCGCTTTTGAAGCCTTGCGCATGCAGAGAGCCTGGGCTGGCTATTATGAATACCATGTGTTTGACCAGAATGCCGTCATCGGTGCGCATCCGCAATTAGCCAACCTGATACTGGCGAATGGTTTCAGTGGCCATGGCATGCAACATGCCTCCGCTACCGGGCGTGGTATCGCCGAGTTACTGGTAGATGGTGCTTACAGCAGTCTGGACCTGTCGCCCCTGTCTGCGCAACGCGTGTTATTGAACCAGCCTTTGCTGGAAAAGAATGTGATCTGAGCCTACGCTTGCAAGGCGGCTTCAGCCTGCTGTTTTCATCGCCTCCCTGGCGAAATGCGTGGGTGGCACACCGACATGGCGGGTGAAGGCAACACTGAACGCGCTGGCGGAGCCGTAACCTACATGCTCTGCAATTTCCGTGATGCTGGCTTCTTGCTGTGCCAGCATTTTCTTGGCCTTTGCCATGCGCCAGGTTTGCAGGTATTCCATGGGCGCGATACCCACGGTGCGGCTGAAGCGTTCGAAAAAAGTCGAACGTGATAGGGCCGCCTGTCTGGCCAGTTGCGCCACCGTCCAGGGTTGCTGGATATTTTCATGCATGGAGCGCAGTGCAATCGCCAGTCTTTCATCTGCCAGCCCGCGTAGCAGGCTGGGCGATGCATCACTTCCCGCCGTGGAACGCAGGGCTTCGATGAGCAAGACTTCCAGCAGATGGGCGAGTATGACTTCCCGAGCAGGCCTTTGTGCTCGCGATTCTTCGCTGATCAACTGCACCAGCGTGCTCAATCTGTGTTCGCCCCGAACATGCAGTAGTTGCGGCAGCAGTGACACCAGCAAGGCAGCGTCTGGCGAAGCAAAGCTGCAATGCCCCACCAGCAGTATTACTTCAGGCGGTCCGTTTTGCCTGCCCAGCCTGAATTCGCCATGCAGCAAGGCAACCGGTTCGGTATCGCTATCTTCTTCGGCCAGTGCTTCCATGCTGGACATGCTAAAGCCCTGGGTGGCGGGAATGAGCACAAAGTCACCCTGTTGCAGCAACACAGGGGTCTGCCCTGTTGCTGTCAAATGGCTGCTGCCTTCAAGCATAAGGCAGTAAAAGCTTTGCCCGAATTCATGGCGGCGCACCCGCCAGGAACCCGCAGCCTTGACGACTTTTGCATGCCTGGCCTGAGGCTGTAGCAGGCTGACTATTTCGGCAAGAGGATCTGTGTGCATGAAATTCCCGGACTATTACTAATGAAAGGTGGACTATTGGTTATGGATAGTCCAGTCACGACTGATTATAGTCTGATTTTCAAAAACCACTTTCGGGTATCATCATGAAAACTGTACTCATCACCGGATGTTCATCCGGCTTCGGTCTGGTCACGGCACAATACTTTCTTGAGCGCGGCTGGAAAGTTATCGCCACCATGCGCACACCGCGTGAAGACTTGTTACCGCGCTCAGAACACTTACGTGTGCTGGCTCTGGATGTCAGCAATGCCGACAGCATACGTGCGGCAGTTGAGGCGGCAGGAGATATTGACGTGCTGGTCAATAATGCTGGCATAGGCATGCTGGGCGCGCTGGAAGGGACAGATATGGCAACAGTGCGTGAAGTCTTTGAAACCAATACTTTGGGAAGCATCGCCATGACTCAGGCCATGCTGCCGCAGTTCAGGCAACGCAGGCATGGTGTCATCATCAATGTCACGTCCAGCGTGACCCTGAAAGCCTTGCCTCTGCTGGCTGTGTATACCGCCAGTAAGGCAGCAGTGAATGCCTTTACTGAATCGCTGGCGCTGGAACTGCAGCAATTCAATGTGAGCGTGAAGCTGGTGCTGCCAGGGCGCGCGCCAGAGACGCGCTTTGGAGACAATGCCAGGCCGCGCATGCAGACAAGCATCCCACCCGCTTATGCTGAGCTGGCGCAGGGCGTGTTTGCCGGATGGGCCGAATCGCCGTCGCCGCTGACCCATGCCAGCGATGTGGCAGAGGCTATATGGTACGCCGCGACCGATGCATCCAGCCCCATGCGCATTGCGGCGGGGGCAGATGCCCAGGCATTGATGGATGTGGATTAAAGCGAGATATATTCAGTATTCCTGCTCCGGTTTCTACCGTGGCAGGAATGCTTATAGCTTGAGATCGCTTAGTTCTTTAGTTGTTCTGTGCGTATGCTTCCAGCTCATCCAGCCAGAGCTGTTTTTGTTCAGGCGTGACAAACGAGGCTTCAAAGGCATTGCGCGCCAGTTGCAGCAATTCTTCCTTGCCCAGTTCGAGAGCATCGGCGGTGGCGATATAATTCGCATTCATATAGCCACCAAAATAAGCCGGGTCATCTGAGTTGATGGTCACGCACAAACCTGCACGCAACATGCGCGCCAGATTATGCTCGCGCATATCTTTCACCACACACAGCTTCAGATTCGATAGCGGGCATACGGTCAGCGGCATGCGGCTTTGCTGCAGCCTGGCCATCAGGGCTGGGTCTTCTTCTGCGCGCACGCCATGGTCTATGCGTTCGACTTGCAAGACATCCAGGGCGCTATGGATATAGGCTGGCGGGCCTTCTTCACCAGCATGCGCGACAAGACGAAACCCCATGGCTTGCGCGATCGTGAAGACATGGGCGAATTTTTCTGGCGGGTTGCCCACTTCGGCAGAATCCAGGCCCACGCCTGTCCACAGGTCAGCATACTCATCGCGCAAGGGCAGGGCAGCTTCCAGCGTGGCAATCGCATCTACTTCACTGAGATGACGCAGGAAACACAAGATCATTGCGCCAGAAAAACCGTGTTCGGCACGCGCTTCGCGCAAGGCGCGGGCGATGCCGGAGAACACAGTCGTGATATGTATGCCGCGCGCAGTATGGGTTTGCGGATCAAAGAACAATTCCACATGACGTACATTGTCAGCCAGGGCGCGTTCTATATAGGCATGCGTCAGGTCAAAAAAATCCTGCTCGGTTTGCAGCACGGCTGCACCGGCGTAATACAGGTCCAGGAAAGACTGCAAGTCTGCAAAGTCATAGGCTGCGCGTACCTCTTCCACGCTGGCGTAGGGTAATTGCACGCCGTTTTTTTGGGCGAGGGCAAACATCAGCTCTGGCTCCAGTGAACCTTCTATATGCAAATGCAATTCTGCCTTGGGCAGGCCGCGGATGAAGTCGTGCAGTTGAGTACTCATAGTATTGAACCTGATGATGGGTAATGCCAGATAAAAGTATGGCAATGATACGCTGAAGATATCACTGCACCCTTTTCAGGATATCAAAACCAGATGATGTTCTGTATAGATGCTCACGTATTGATACTGAGCATTGCTTGATTTTGTGGAGTTTTTACAGTCCGCAATGAATGCGCGTAAAGCAGTACAGACGACAGCTCCAGCCATCGTCTGCACTTATTATCGCTTCGCTTTCATAGCTTGTTTGCGGTGCTAGATATCTGTTATGTACAAATTAATGCAATAAAACGCTTTGACCCATAAAGCCATCAAACTGACCAAGGAAGTCGTCGATTTCTTCTATGCTGGGTTCACTGGCGATGAGGTCAGTCACGTCTTTGCGGAAATTGATTGCCAGAGGGCCCCCAATAAACCATTCGCGGCGTACTGCCTTGTCGGTAATTTCATAACCGCCAAAGCGCAGGGCTTCGTGGTCAGTATCTGCGCCATATTCTATGACGCTATATTGATCGCTGTTGTAGATGAGATTCATTTTATGCATCCTTTCTGGCTGGAGGATATTTCCCCGGGTTACCGTTCATGGTGCTTACATTGATGCAATGACAGCGAATTTCAAGAATAGCCCCAGATCAAGCTAAGCGCGGCGCGATTTTGAACCTGTGATGCTTGCCGTACATTCGTATGACTGTGCGTCTCGGTCCAAACTAGCATCGCTCGCTACGCTTACTCTGGGACTCTTAAGCGGTATTACATAGGACTATTCTGTGCTGCTATGAAGTATTACGGCACGGCAACGTCTGGACTTTAGCGACTTAACATTGGTTCACAAGCTAGTGTGGTTCTTGATTTCAAGTAGCTTGGTGTAGGTGGGGTCCTGGAGTGTTAGCAAAAGTTTATCCAGATGGGTATCGCTGGCGATACCTAGGTATATATTAGCTGGTTTTTGCCTGAGGGCGCGGTTCAGGGTGACGCGCAGGCTGAGGTTGCCTATACAGCAAAAGCAGCCGGGGGCAATGCGGTTGATGTGCAGAAGGTCGGTGGGATGCAGGATGTCTTGCCCATCAGGCAAGCCTTCGAGGATAACGATATTCTTGTCTGTAGCTGCACTATTGCCGGCTAAGCGGTCAAGGGAGGCTGCGATTGCTGCCTCCCTCCGGGTATAACTTGCGCCATGTATCAGGTGTAATTGCGTTTTTGCGATGTTCACACTGTAATGCTTAGTTTTTGAGCTTACTCACCGCGCTTGGCGTATTTCATGGACTCAACGCCCAATTGTTTGAGTTTGCGGTACAGATGCGTGCGTTCCAGGCCAGTTTTTTCTGCCACTCTGGTCATGCTGCCGCCTTCGCGGTTCAAGTGGTATTCAAAGTAGATACGCTCGAAAGCATCCCTGGCTTCGCGCAAGGGCAAGTCAAATGACAGGCTGGCGAATTGATTATTGGGTGCAGCAGCAACCGGCTGGGCAGCAGAAAAATGCCGGGCTTCATACGCCGGTGCAGCACTGCCAAAATTGCCGGAGATATTGGCACTTGCTGGGTTGTCATTGCTGATCACACGCAAGGCAGGGGCTGCAGGTTTTGCTGGCTCGGTGCTGCGGGTCAGGCCCTGCTGCACTGCTTTTAATAATTTCTGCAGGGCGATGGGTTTTTCCAGGAAATTCAAGGCACCTATCCGGGTCGCTTCGACCGCTGTATCTATCGTGGCATGACCTGACATCATAATCACGGGCATGGTCAGCAAGCCGTCCCGCTGCCATTCTTTTAACAAGGTGACACCGTCTGTATCTGGCATCCAGATGTCAAGCAAGACCAGGTCAGGCCTGGCTTCTTGCCTGGCGAGACGTGCCTGCTGTGCATTTTCAGCAAGTTGAACTACATGTCCTTCGTCCCCGAGAATTTCAGACAACAATTCACGGATACCCATTTCATCATCTACGACCAATATGTTTGCCATAAATCTACCCTATTACCGCCTCTATGTTTTTTTGGGTGCTTCTTACCGTTCGATGTTCACGCTGACTTATTGCCTTCATCAGACTGGCTGCTGAAAACCATATGTATTTGCTGAATAAAAAATTTCAAAACGCCCCTACTGCTTTTTTATCTGCATTCCTCTTTTGGGAACATCAGACGAATAGCCGGATACAAGTACAACAATTATGTTGTATTTGTATCCGGTGCTAACTTTAACAGCAAAATCGCTACTTTTGCACCGTTTGTATCGCTGCGATTTTGAATATCTATCCTGCCGCCATGTTCATCGATGATTTTCTTCACCATCGCCAGACCCAGGCCGGTACCACGTGGCTTGGAAGTGGCATACGGCTCAAACGCGCGCGCCAGGATTTTGCTGGAAAATCCCGGGCCGTTATCGATAATTGACAGGCGTACTGCAGAGTGAGCTATCTGGTCTGTTCCTGTGTAGCGGACTACATCAGTAATGACATCAATACGCGGTACAAAACCAGGAGTGGTATTGTCAGCCACGGCATCCTGGGCGTTTTGTAAAAGATTGTGAATTACCTGCCGCATCTGGGTAGCGTCTCCCATGACCTTGGGCAAATCAACAGCCATGGTCAGCTTGATGGCATCACGGCCATCCCCAGCGATATACAGATGCAAGACTTCATCTATCAAACCTGCCAGATTCAAAGGCATGAGTACTGCTGGTGGTGTACGTGCATAATCGCGGAAATCATCGACCATGCGCTTCATCGATGTCACCTGGTTGACGATGGTGGTCGTGCTCTTATTGAGTATCAGGACATCGGTTTCGCTGAGCTTGTCTTGCAACTTCATTTGCAGGCGCTCGGCTGATAACTGTATGGGGGTCAGCGGATTCTTGATTTCATGTGCCAGGCGTCGGGCGACTTCACCCCAGGCGATGGAGCGCTGGGCAGAAATGATATTGCTGATGTCGTCGAACACCACCACATAGCCACTACCCGATGCCACCGGCAAATGTGAGCCACGGGCCAGCAAGGTAATGCTTTGTTCATCTTCAGCTACCGCCACTTCACCCGGTGCTGCTGCTGACGCTGTTTTTTTACCTTTATCGGGACGTGGTACTTCAATTTGCTGCTGCCAGTGTTGCTCGCGTTCGTTTTCACCACCCGCGGCTGATTGGGCATGCTGCTCAGAAAAAGCCTTGGAAATGGCAAAGGCAAAAGCTTGCATGCCTTCAATGTCTGCCAGGGGTTTATTGATTTCGCTTTCCAGCCTGCGTTGCAAGATACGTTCTACTGATTCATTGCAAGTCACCAGATTACCACCCTGGTCCAATACCATCACACCGGCAGACATATTTGCCAGCACAGATTCCAGATATGCCTTGGCGTTTTCCAGTTCATTGCGGTTTTTTTCTACCGTGGCACGGGCATCGAATAATTGCCGGGTCATGGTATTGAAAGACTTGGTCAGGCTACCCAGTTCATCGGTACTGGTGACGATAGGGCGAGGTGAGAAATTACCCTCGGTCACGGCCTTGGTGCCTTCTGCCAGCAGCAGCAGTGGTCTGGCCAGTTCACCCGAAATCAAGAAGGCGCTGGTGATGGCGGCGACAATTGCCAGCAAGAGCGTCAGTGTCAAGGTGATGATGTACATCTTTTTCAGATTGACCCGGCCTATCGAGCGCACCTGGTATTCACGCGAGGCATTGCTGAGGGCCTCGGCATGCATGGCCAGATTGATGGGGACGGGTTGTATCAATTGCAGATACAGGGCTTCGTTTTGCAGGGAAATCCAGCCTGTGCTCATGCGCAAAGGCACGACCACACGGGAACGCAGGATGCGGGCGGGCTCTGGTGCCAGTGCAGGGCGGGTTGCTCCACGGGTTTCCGTGCTCACGCTGGCGGTATTAGCCGTACTTGCCTTAGTGGCAGAGGCCGGGTCGTCATCACTGCCTGGAGTTGGCACGAGTTTTTCATCTCTGGCAGCATAAAAGCGTGCCAATTTGACTTGCCTGAGCATCTCCTGTGTTGGCAATTCAGGCAGCAGGCTGTTGACGCTTTCATTGGCAGAAGCAATCAGGCGACCCTTGCTGTTGACGATGGTGGCTTCCTGCACCTGCATGCGTTCACGCAGGCGTGACAGGTGTATGGACATTGAGCTTTCAGACGGATCTGACAATTCCGAAGCCATGTCCTTGGCTTTGGATTGCAAGTCCGCCAGCAGGAAATCCAGCGCAGTCAGCCCCATGTTCTTGCCAGAATCGAGGGCAGATTCAACCTTGACGTCAAACCAGGATTCGATGGAACGTGAAACGAATTGCACCGAGACCACATAAATCACCGTGCCTGGCAAGATACCTACCAGGGCAAACAAGACCACCAGCCTTGTCATCAGTTTGGAGCCAAATTCACGCGCCCGGAAACGGCGGAATAGTCGCAATACCAGGGTCAGTACCAGGATCAGCAGGGCCAGAGCAACGACGGCATTGGCATCCAGCAGCCATTCATAATAACGCTCAAAGCGCGAAGAATTCTCGGAAACCGTGGTCAGGAAAAACAGCAGGATGCTCATCAGAGCACCACCGATAATCAGTGCATACCGCAAAAATCTTGTCACTTGTCTTCAGCCTTGAAGGAAAAACGCTTCCACTCGGTTTTCTGGCTCCAGTGACTGTCGTTGAAGCTGGGTATCTGCAAATGCATGGGGATCTTGCTCAGGCCCATGCGCAGTTGCACTGAGGCGTTATAGTTGGCACCGGTGGATAGCTGGGATTTATCCGCTATCAGCCAGCGATTTGGCCGTGTGACCAGGTTCAGGGCGCTATCAAGGGAGGCAAAATTTTGCTGCAAGCCATTATTAATAGTGACGTTATATTGCTGCGTCCACTCATTGTAGGCAATTTTGACGGTGTATTCGCTGCGCACCACCTTTTCGTCCACCCAGTACCAGCGTGAGCGGGTCAGCTCCACTTCAGTGGTAAACGAGACTGGTATGCCATCCCGTATAGCCTTGCGCAGGCTGTCACTGAGCTCAAGGGAAAAAGTAGCAGCCAGTCGATATCCCTCGTCGCTGGCTTCTATCCTGGCGGTTTTGACTTCCACATCGGCGGCCTGGGCCGCAGGTGCTACTGCCATTGCCAGCAGCGCCAACATCAAAGTCAGCGATAATTGGCGCAGCAGGGAAGCGAAACGTCTGAACATGCAATCAATACGAAATCAAAAGTCTGCTAATGATAGCTTGAACTTGTTGGCATTCGTTAATTTTGCAGTGGTTTTTGAAACAATGCATAGAACAAACCGTCATGTTCGTTGTTGCTTTCGGACGTAGTTGCCATGCTTGGCAGTAATTGGCCAGGCGCATCCAGGCGCTCAGCACCATTGCGGGTGGCAAAAGCCGCCGCCTGGGCTTCGGATTCCAGTGGCCAGATCGAGCAGGTGACCATCAGCATCTTGCCGCCCGGTTTCAGCATGCGCCACAGATTATCGAGGATACGGGCTGACAAAGCGGCCAACTGGGCGGTATCGGTCTTGCGACGCAGCCAGCGGCTGTCAGGATGCCGCCTGACCACGCCAGAGGCCGTGCAGGGCACATCAGCCAGGATACGGTCATAGGCTTGGCTATCCCACCAGTTGTTACGGCAGGCATCGCCTTCCTTGATGGTGGCGAACAATTTCAGACGTGCCAGATTTTCATGGATGCGCTGGATACGGGCCGGGTCAGTATCGACTGCGGTCAGATCTATGTCTGCCAGTTCCAGCAAATGACCAGTCTTGCCACCGGGGGCAGCACAGGCATCCAGCACCCGCATACCTGCTTGCACATCCAGCAAAGGGGCTGCCAACTGGGCAGCGGCATCCTGTACCGACACCACTCCAGCTTCAAAGCCAGGGATGTTCAGTACGGGCATGGGGCGATCCAGGCGTACGGCAAACGGGCCTATCTGGCTGGCACCGATTTGCTGGCTGGCCAATAATTCCAGATAAGCAGCTACCGTGCTGGCACGCTGGTTAACGCGCAAGGTCAAAGGCGGGGCATGGTTGCCACAGATCAAGATGGCTTGCCAGTCTTGCGGATACGCTGTTTTGCACTGGTCTACCCACCATTGTGGATAATTCCAGGCAGCCGCCGGTTGCTTCATGACCAGCTTTAATAATTCATCTTTTTCGCGCAGGTAGCGGCGCAACACGGCATTCACCATACCCTTGGCAAATACCATATGCTGGCTGGATGTGGCCGCAGTCACTGCCTGGTCTACGACGACAAATTCTTCATAGGCCTTTTCATCATCACCTTCATTGCCAACCAGCAAGGTCAGGGCGCAGCATAGCAGGCTATATAACAAGGCTGGTTCCGGCGTCTTGTTGGTCATGATCTTCAGCAAGGCATCTACCCTGCCGACCTGACGCATGGTGCGGTAGGCAATATCCTGTATGGCGCCGCGTGCCTGTGGCAAGGCATTGGTTTGCGTAAATACCCTGGTTAATGCCTGTGGCAGCGCGGTACCTTCCAGCACATAGGCCACTGCTTGCGCCGCTCCGACCAGGCTAAAAGCCAGGGAGTCAGCTTTGACTTCTATGGTTTCAAATTCCACTTGAGGCTTGCTGAGGCTATGGCTAGTGCTGCCTGTACTGGCACTGCGAGCAGGCTTGGCTGGTCGACCCAGGGTTTTTCTTGGTTGATCTTGCATATTCTTATTGGATAAATTCACAAATTGCCTTTGTGGCAATTTAACATAAATAAGCCGATCAGCACATCTTGCCAATACAATTGACAGCTCAGATCAAGGCGAAAGGGCGCTAGTGTAACAGCCTTGTCGCCTTTAGCTGTTTTCTCTGAGGCAAAGCCGGGTTGACTGGTTCAACTGCTTGCACAACACTACTTTGAAAAGCCTGAACTCAAGCTGCTTTTTGTATTTGTTCCAAAGGGGTAAATTGCTGGAATTCCAGCCAGGTGCGCAAGTCATCGAATACCCTGGTGGCATCCAGTTCATTAAATATCTCGTGATAGAAACCAGCGTAAAAATGTTCTTTGAACTGGGGTTTGTCCAGTTTTTCCATAAAGCGCCGGCTACCGTCAGGATCAACCAGGTGGTCATCCCCTGCTACCATCATCAGTAAGGGCACGCTTAATTCAGCTGCCTGGGCATGGCAATATTCCATGGACTGCAACATGCTGGTCAGCAGACGTGCACTCAGGCGCTTATGCACCAGGGCGTCATTTTGATAGGCAAGTACTACTTCACCATCATGGGATAAATAGCGGGTTTGCAAGCCATTCGGCAAACCGACACCGGGAATCAGGCTGGAAGCCACCTTCAGCAAGCCATGCTGCAGGCTAGACATACGTATCGCCAGTGCCGGCGAAGACAAAATCAGGGCACGCAGGGGCGTCAGTTGTTCCAGTGCATAGCGGGCAGCGAACAAGCCGCCCATGCTATGCCCCAATAATATAGGTGGGCCAGCCAGTTGCTGGCTAAAGTCGCTGATGACCATTTGGGCATCACGCAGGATACACATGGAATCAGGCACATCACCGCTGCCACCGTCAGATTGACCGTGGCCACGGTGATCGTAAGTACGCACGACAAAACCCAGGGTATTAAAGAATCTGGCGACATGGGCATAGCGACCACAGTGCTCACCCAGGCCATGCATGATGACCAGCCCTTGCCGGGGTTGGTCCTGGGCTGCATCCGCCAGTGGCCAGTCGCGCACAAAAATCGCCTTGCCATCGGCGCTCTGGAGTTCGAATTCCCTGGTATTGTCTACGTGGGAAGTCATGGCTTTATACGCCCCACATCACTTCGCGCTGCATCTTGTTGGCGGCGTGCAGCATTTCCAACACAGGAAAGGCGCGCGTGGCAAAGCTCACAGGCTCTGGTGTTTCATGCTCGTTATCATCACCATTTTCATTGTGATGGGCATTGACGTCACGACTGACCTCTTCAGAAATCGAGTGGGCCTTGCTTTCGGCGACTGCGGCTTCGATTTTTTGTATCGCTTGTGGTAATTCCGGCGGCGTAATAATGCCGCGTTCTACATCTTTGTGTAGCAGATCCAGGATGCGACGCGCATGTTCCTTATACATGGTGATTTCTGTAGCAGCTTTGGATTTGAACGTGATCAGCATGGACGGTTCCTTTTTTCTAAGACATGTGAAGATAAAGCTGCCCAACACCCGCACTGCGCTAGCAGCACAAGGCGGACTGCGCTCATTTATATAATAATCCCAAATTGCCCACTTGTCGTTTCAGATTGTTGCTTCAGTTGGCTTTGAAAGACGTCATATAGGTGTCTATGACATCCTGTTTCATGTCTTTTTCTTGCCCCAGCATGACAATTTGATAGACCCAGGGGCCGCGTACCAGAAAGCGGCCAACCATCATGATGGCTTGGCCGTTGTGTAATTTGCCACGTACTTCCAGCATATCCGGCCCTGTGATCTTGGTGGTTTCCGGTGTACCCTGTACATTCCTGATCATGCCTTTTTTCATGGCTTCCATGACTAGGCCAGTCTGTCCTGTGTCCCCGACCTTGGTGCTACCCACTGCAAAGCTGATGCCACCAACTTCCGTTGCTTGCATGCCCATTTTTAAATGGATGCCTTCCAATTGTAAGTCCTTGCTATCGCCTGCAGTCTTGCCTGGCATTAATATCGAATAGGGCGCATCGCTGCCACGCGTGTCGCGCCAGTCAAATTTGGGGCTGCAGGCAGCACATAGCATCAGGCCGCTTAGTAAGACGACACGGTGGATGGCAAATTTCATGAGTTTGACTTCTTTCAGATTACAGGAGCATTCATGTTGATGGCTTTCTTGCCGTCAACAATATGTCCACGCCTCGGGAACCAGCGCAACATGATAAATCCTTTGGGTAGATTGCGCCTGGTTTTGCATGGAAATAGCGTCCGACCCATTAAATTGAAGGGTGTTTCCCTCTCTATCCTCTGCAACAGGTGGTTCTGTACAGGCTTACACTGGGTTATCATAAGCAAAATTACATGCTGTTTCATTCAATTCTTTTGGTGCTGTGATGTCAATTTCCAAGTTCTCCGGGATTTTCTTGCTGATGCTGACATCGCTGACGGCTTGCGACCGTCTGGGTTTGCCTGACCCCGCCAGAGATGCCGCCATACGCGAATCTGATGCACGTGCTACTGGCAGCGCCTGCCGCCATGCTGGCCGCGCCATAGAAGACTGCTATTCCCTTAACCCTGATGCATCCAGGGCAGCTGTGTATGCAGGCTGGAAAGACATGAATGACTATATGCGCGAAAACAAGATAGATGTCGTCAAGCCAGAACTGGCAAAGTCTGAGGCCTCGGCCAAAGTAGAAGCCAGTGCCAAGGACGAGAAGTAAAAGATAGCAAAAAGATAGCCAGGTAGAGTGACGATGACAGTGCTGTTACGCAATATGCAGGCAGATGATCTGGCGCGTGTCTACCGGATACAAAGCCAGGTCTATGCAACTGAAATGGTGGAGGCAGCGGAACTCTTGGCTAACCGCCTGGCCACAGCGCCAGCTTGCGCCTGGGTCGCAGAACAAGATCAGCAATTGGCTGCCTATCTGGCAGCCTATCCCTCGCTAAATGGGCGAATTTCTGCTTTAGGGCAGGATTTTCAAGTGGCTCAGCCTGCCAATGCCCTGTATTTACACGATATGGCGGTCGCTCCTGAGCAGGCGGGCAAGGGACTGGCACGCACCCTGCTCGAATTCGCGCTTACTTATGCCAGGCAACAGGGCTGGCAATATGCCTGCCTGGTATCGGTGCAAAGCACCAGGGCTTACTGGCAGCGACTGGGTTTTCTTGAACAGACTGAATTGAATCAAGAGCAAATAGCAAAGCTGGCTACTTATATGGGGCCAGCGTATTACATGAGCAGGCGATTATAAGGAATGGAGTAAGGAAAGAGGCAGGAACAGGAATAAAGAAAGCGGATTTGCCTGCTTGCTACAGCCACAGGGCAAACCCGCTACGCCAGTCGGTCAGAGCAGACTATTCTTCAGCTTTACTGCTGCTCTTTTCTTTTTTGTAGATAATTTTTTTCTTGCCACCTTCACAGTAACCGACTACCCGGTTCTTGGTTTCTGTATCCTTGGAGACGACTTGCAAGCTATAGTTATTCACACCCTTGCGTTCCAACTTGGCAGTGACCTTGTCCTTGATCGTTTCACAAGAGGTGATTTCGGCCCACGCCGGGGTGTTGCTAAGCAATAAACTGAACAAACTGATTACCAGACCTTTGACCAAAACGTTTTTTCTCATTTCGCCTGCTCCCTTTCTGTATTTGGTTTGTTGTGAATTCAGGATGGACTGAGCAGCAGCAAGACATGATTAAAGTTTGCAATGCACTTACAGATGACAGCATCCTTGTCAGCTCTTGGTTTTTTCTAATCTATTTGAGCTTCATAAAACCGTAACATTTCCCCGTTGTTTTTGATAGAAATAAATAGTTTCTTCCGTGAAAACGTGGTAAATCGTCTGCAAATTTGCCGGGTTGCGGAGAATTGTCCAGCTTTCTCTTATATTCTTTGTTGTTGCGTAGGGTGCATTGTTTTCAACTGAATAGTGATTGTTGAGTGCCGTAATAGAATATGTTTTTAGTTTGCTTTACTTTGTCAATCTGGTAAGTTTGCTGTATCTGACAATGCGACTGTAAATTCGGGCAACATACAAGTGCTATCGACTTGCCAGACTTGAGTACAAGGATCAGTTTTGAGCATGACCGGACGACATGAAATGAAGCCAGCAACACTTCCAACCAGCCGTTTAGCGATTGCGCTGGCGGCTAGCCTGGTGCTGGCCATCGTCATTGGGGCAGCCACGGCAGTCTGGATGTTGCGTATTCAGGAAACCGGCAAGTGGGAAAAGCAGACAGAAACCTTCGGCATCGTGCTGGCAGAAACCGTCAGTCAGCAAATGGACTTTGCCTACACTGCTCTCGACAGCATTTCTGAACGTATACAAGATCGCTGGAGTGTCAGTGCAGAATATCTGGTGGGCAAATTATCCACCTATGATTTTCACCAGTTTTTGCGTGAAAAGGCGGCCCTGTCACCAGCGGTAGAAGTGATCTCCGTACTGGATGTGAATGGCAATGTGATTAACACTTCGCGTAACTTCCCTGCCCCCACCTATAGCCTGGCGGATCGCGACTACTTTATGATGCAGCGCGATAATCCTGTGCAAGGTATTTTCCTGAGTTCTTCCGTACGCAGCAAGACCACGGGTAAATGGATGTTTTTCCTTAGCCATAGATTGACTGGCAGCGATGGCGAATTCATCGGCGTTGTCATCCTCGGTATGTCTCCTTCTTTTTATTCACAGTTTTATGAGAAACTCAGTGCCGATGGCCATGCTTCCATAGGCTTGTTGAGAAATGACTTTACCTACCTGGCACGCTGGCCTGAGCGCGGTGAAATCATGGGCAGTAAAAATATTACTGGTAGTACCTATGAGCTGATCCATAAACAAAATAAAAAATCTGGTGTCATCGTCAGCAATAGTCCTCGCTTAGCAGAGGGAGGCAAGCAAATTACCCGTATGGCGGCCATACAGTCGCTAGATAAATACCCGCTGATTATCAACTTTTCTGTAGATGAAGACTTGTACCTGGCCGACTGGCGCAAGATCAGTACCGGCATCGTGGTCATCGCCATGAGTGGCATACTCGCCATCGTGGCCGCTTTTAGTGTACTGGTCAATTTGCTGGAAAGAAGAGAGCAGGATCTGGCCGTGACCACCGAGCTCAAGCAGCAAGCCGAAGTCATCAACCGCAACCAGGCCCATTTACTGAAGAACCTGACCGAACAGCAAATTGCCCTGAAAGATTCATCCGACCGCTTGCAGGCGATCTTCCAGAATGCCGCTGACGGCATCATCATGATAGACGACACGGGTAAAATTGAAGCCCTGAACCCGGCTGCCGTGGCGATCTACGGCCATCCTGCGAATGAAGTGGTGGGCAAGAATGGCAAATTTTTTTCGCCGCCAGGACAACCTGACCTGTTGAGCCTGGCCATGAGCCGCAGGGAATTTCTGGAAACTGGTTGCCTGCGCACAGAAACCGAGCGCATGCGCAAGGATGGTAGCCTGTTCCCGGCTGAGTTGGCGATTACCGAGTATTACCACGGTGGCAGACGCAAACTCATCGTCATCGTGCGCGATATTTCAGAGCGCCGCAGGATGGAACGCATGAAGAGTGAATTTATCTCCACAGTCAGCCACGAATTACGCACACCCCTGACAGCCATCCGTGGTGCGCTAGGTCTGGTGGTTGGCGGTGCCATGGGCCTGGTACCTGAAAAGATTGCCGCCTTGCTGGGCATGGCTCACAAGAATAGTGAAAGCCTGACCAGGCTGATCAATGATTTGCTGGATATCCAGAAAATAGAAGCCGGTAAAATGGATTTTGTTTTTGAATGCCTTAGCCTGCATGGCCTGTTACAGACGGCTGTCAATAATAATCAGGGTTTTGCCCAAAGCATGGAAACTGAAATTGTGCTGGGCAATTTGCCAGGGTCGGCCATGGTCATGGTGGATGCCGGGCGTTTCCAGCAAGTCATGGCCAACCTCTTGTCGAATGCCTGCAAATACAGCCCCGAAGGTTCACCAGTACGTGTGCTGGGCATGGTCAGGAGCGACAATATGATACGTATAGAGGTCATCGATTCTGGCAGTGGTATACCAGAAAATTTCCGTGAGCGCCTGTTCCAGAAATTTTCACAAGCCGATTCTTCAGACACGCGTGCCAAAGGCGGCACTGGCCTGGGGCTGGCGATCTCCCAGGCCATCATCCGCCAAATGCATGGTGACATTGGTTACTACATGAGTGAAGACACTAGCCAGCCCGGCACGCATTTCTATATAGACCTGCCTCTGCATAAAGAAGGCATGACGGGCCTGGAAGCAATTACAGTAAAGCCAGATCACGTGCTTTGACACCAGCAAATACCTGCTCTATCTGGCCTGCATTCAAACCATACAGACGGCTAAACAAACCACCCAGCACGGCACGATATTCGTTGAGCACAGGATAATCACGGTTCTGGAATAATTTACCAGCTTCAAGGGCAATTTGTTCACCGGCGATCTGGCCACCCTTGATGCCACCGCCAAGTACCCAGTACACGCTGCCATGGCCATGGTCAGTACCATGTTTGCCATTTTCACGGAAGGTGCGGCCAAATTCGCTGATGACGACCACCGTGGTATTGCGCCACATCGCCCCCATTTCTGTACGATAAGCCGCCAGACCACGGCCCAGCTCTTCAAACTTGACTGCCAGTGTCCCTGTTGCAGCACCCTGGTTGACATGGGTATCCCAGCCACCGACATCGATGAAACCCAGCGCATATTTATCGCGCATGAGTTTGGCGATACGCTGTGCTTCCAGCTCAAAGCCCTTGGTTGAGATGGCATTGCGATTGGCGCTATTCATTTCTTCCTGCATTTCACGGGCCACTTCATCGCGCATGGCAAAACCGTCTTTGACAGTTTGTGACAGGCTGGTGTCGGCATACATCTGCAAGATCATGTCGCGCTGGCGCTGATCGAGATTGGCCTTGCTGACATTACGCAAGGCCGTATTGGCGATGTGTGCCTGGCCCTGCATGGCCAGCGGTAACTGGTCCGTAAAAGACATGGCACTGACTTTGCCATTATTGCCCAGTACCTTCGCCAGGCGGTTCAAAAAGCCTGAATGGAAATCGCGGCTGCCACTCAGTGGTTGGCCCATTTCTATACTGTCCTGGGTTTCAAAATGGCTGCGTGTCAAATCATCGGTGCCAGCAAAGGGGATGAAAGCCGCTTCGCCTTGCTGGAACATGGGATAAATCGTGTCACGCAAAGCCGGGTGCAAGCCCCAGTCAGCATTCAGCGCCAGTGCCGCATCTGGTATATCGCCCGGTCTGGCGATGGCGATATTGGGCCTGGCTTCATAATAGAAATTGCTCGATGTTGGTACCAGCAAACTGCTGGCATCATAGCCGCCACGCAAAAATACCAGCAACAAGCGGTTTTGGGTCGCTGGAGCAGCCATGACCTGGCTGCTCAAACCCAGCATGGAGGACGATGACAGCAGCGCCATCGTTTTCAATAAGTCTCTACGGTTCATGGTGGTGATCTTTCCGTAATAATTAATGAGCTAATCAGATTAACGATGCATCATCTCGGGCGATGCCAGGAAGATGGCATTCCATTCCTGAGCAGTACGTGTTTGATTCAAAACTGTCTGGGTGGCAGGGCTGAATTTTGTGCTCCAGCTCTTCACATAAGGCGATGCAGCCAGTGCCGGTTGTGGAGGTTTCTCTTGCGGCATTTGAGCAGCCACTGCAGGTTTGGTAACTTGTGCAGCCGGAGCAGCTTGCATGCCCGGTGTCGCTGGCATGGCGGCAGCAGGCGGTGCCGCCGGAGTATCTACCCGGAACAGACCAGGGCTGCCCCCCGCGATGGCTCTGGCAATATCAAAGCGCACGGTCATTTGCCCTGAGCTGGCCCAGGCACTTTCATTGAGGGCATAACCATCCGGTGTTTGCCGGCCATTCAATTGCTGGCCCATCATGTTCAGCCAGTTCAGCATGGGGCCGGTATTGATGATGGTATTACCATCATAAGTCAGGCGTACCGAGGCCAGCATATAGTGCAAGGGATCTTTGAATTTCTTGCCTAATGAAGCGATGAATTCCTGAGAATTAAACATGATACGCAAAGTGGCAGCGATATCACCATCCGTTTGCAAGAAGCCTTGCGCCATTTTATCGATCAGGGCTTTCGATGGCGTATCCGAAACAAAGTAAGTCGCCAGCTTCTGGCTGACAAAATTCGCCGTCGCCGGTTGCCTGGACAAGAGCAGCAGTACTTCATCAAGTTCAGCCATGCCCCGGCCCTTGATGGTTTGCCCCAGGATTTGCTTGTCACCAAAGTCATGGCGCGGTGGGCTGAACTCAAACAAACCCTGTTTCACATAGATTTTTTCCAGCTCAGGTTTCATGCGCGGCATGTCCTTGCTCAGATTGATACCCAGACCCGTCAGCACCCTTGCCAGCTCTTGCACATCTTTCTGGGTATAGCCACCATTCACGCCCATGGTATGCAATTCCATCAGCTCGCGCGCATAGTTTTCATTGATGCGGTTGACGGCATTATGTTCATTATCCAGATACCTGAGCATGGCTGGATGCAAGACCGTGGCGCGTAACAAATCCCGGAACTTGCCCAGCGCATGCGGGCGTATCGCCTGTTCTTCAAAATCACCCAGCATGGCACGCAGGTTGGCCTTGCCATTATGGATATTGAAATGATTCATCCAGAACCAGTCCATTTGCTCCTGCAACTGATTTGCTGAATAAGTGTCCCGCAATAGCGAACGGGTAGCTGCCTCTCTGGACAGGCGACTCAATTCTTGCTGGTATTCCTTGCGCAAGGTGTCATCCGTGCCTTTTTGCTGCTCTGAAGCCAGGCGTCGGGCTTCCAGATCACGCATGAGATCAGGCAAAGACTGACGCGAAATTGTCATGCTGTCTATTTGCGCCTGTATTGCTGCTGGCAAGACGGCATTGCGGGGGCGCAATTGCTGATCCAGGTAACGATCCGGCCCCACAGCCTGCAAGGCTTGCAGGCTGGAGGGATTGCTACCCCAGGTCAGGCGATTCAGTAATTGCTCTGGTGCTACTGCTGCCTGCGTCAGCGTATTGCTGACGGGGCCATGCCTGTTATCTGCTTGCTGGAGAGACTGACTGCTACAGCCAGCCAGCAAGATCAACAGGCTGGCACTGAGTGCATGCTGCAAGTTAAATTGGATTTTCATTTCGCCCCTCACACTTTTAAGTATCAGCATACAACGCTTCTGGTGTCGAATGGTGATACTGGAGGCAGGCTATTTTTTTGTTTTTTTTCGTAAGCTCTTGTAACAGCGGGGGATACTCAAAAGTGTCGCAACAAACACAAAAAAGCAGGCCAATATTGGCCTGCAAGAGAGGGAGATGAAAGAAAAGGTAGCCACAGGCCAAGCTGACTGTTACATAAGCGCAGGTTTCATGCTCAGTCTGTTACTTGCAGCATGCTTACTTGCCAGCTTCAGGCTAAATCCAGCATATCATCCGCGCCATCATCCAGGCTGGCAGTATCTATGGCTGGAGTTGTCTCGCCAGGCTGGTCAAAGTAACCGGGTATAAGATCACCACCGCCCTGGCTAAGTTGCGCGGCAGAATTGTCAACTGCTTGAGCGTGCCCCTGATTGCCGCCCATCATATGCTCTATGCCCTGGAATAAAAATGCGCCAGCGGCGACACCCGCAGCAGTTGCTGCCACTGTACCCAGCACATGACCAGCACCGCCACCAAAAAAGCCGGAGCCGGTCGCTGCTACTGGGCTGGCCATATTCATATAGCTGGCGGGCAAGGGCGGCGGCATTGTGTTGCCATAGGCAGCAACAGGCTGGGCACGAGTGCTGGCACTATTGCCCCAGACGCTGGTGGACGGGTCGAGGAAGCTGCTTGCTGGGGATGCTGTTCTTTGCGCCTGCAAAGCGCGTACTTCGGCTTGCAGGCTGGCAATCTGATTATTCGCAGTGGCCAGTGCCTGGTCCAGTAGCAAGGCTCTTTGCACCAGCAAGTAATGAGCATCAGGTTGCTTGCTGACAGCCTCATTGATCAGACTTAGCGCTTGTGCATCTTTATTGCTGTCCTGCACTTTTACTAGTTGATCGAGAAAATTCTGTAATACCTGGATTTCTTGCGGGGACATGGTCTACTCCTGTTGAGCGTAACACTAAATGCTGTCCCCTATCTGGTCATGGTGACGGGAAATTCAATGCCCCGATCTTACTGATCCTTTTATGATCCTTTACTGATCCCTGAGCGCCCGCCGGTATTGTATGGCCTCAGCCACATGCGGTGTGGCGATATGGGGGGAGCCTGCCAGGTCGGCGATGGTACGGGCGACTTTCAATACGCGGTGATAGGCACGTGCTGACCAGTTCAGTTTGTTCATGGCATTGCGCAAAAGTAGTCCTGCTGCTTCATCCGGTTTGCAATGCAAATCAATTTCCGTGGTTGACAAGAGATTGTTGGCCTTGCCCTGGCGTTGTTGCTGTCGTTCGAAGGCAGTTTCCACGCGCGCATGGATACTGGCACTGGCTTCGCCGTCAGCTTGCCTGAGCAAGTCGGCATGGGGCAGGGCACCGACTTGTATTTGCATATCAATACGATCGAGCAAGGGGCCGGATATGCGATCCTGATAGCGGGCGATGTTGTCAGGCGTGCAGCGGCATTTACCATTGCTGTGGCCGTAGTAGCCACAAGGGCAGGGATTCATGGCTGCGATCAGCTGGAAGCGTGCCGGGAAATCCGCCTGCCTCGCCGCCCTTGAGATAGTGATATGGCCAGATTCCAGTGGTTCGCGTAAAACTTCCAGCACTTTTCTATCAAATTCCGGCAATTCGTCGAGAAACAGGACGCCACGATGGGCCAGGGAAATCTCGCCAGGTCTGGGTGTACCACCACCACCCACCAGGGCCACGGCAGAGGCTGTGTGATGGGGGGAGCGATAGGGGCGGGTCTTCCATTTCTCTATGGAAAAGCCGGAAGTCAGGGATTGCACTGCGGCGGATTCCAGTGCCTCCTGATCGGTCATGGTAGGCAAGATGCCGGGGAAGCGGGCCGCCAGCATGGATTTTCCTGTGCCTGGCGGACCCATCAAAATGACTGAATGTGAACCTGCTGCCGCCACTTCCAATGCGCGCTTGGCCTGGAGCTGGCCTTTGACTTCGGCAAAATCAGCATACTGTGGGCGCTGTGGTCTGGAAGCTGGTCTGTGGCGTGCAAGTCTGTGCTCTCCATCGACACCAGCGAAGTGGGCGCATACCTGTAGCAGCGAGTCTGCCGGGTAAATTGCAGCATCGCTGACCAAGGCAGCCTCATCGGCATTGGCGCGCGGCAAAATGAAGGCGGGCTCCTGTTGCGTATGCTGCTGGCTTTTGCAAATCGCAAATGTCATGGCCAGGGCACCGCGTATCGGTCTTAACTCGCCCGACAATGAGAGTTCACCGGCAAATTCATATTGCTCCAGCGCATCGCCCGGGATTTGCCCGGAGGCCGCTAAAATGCCCAGGGCAATCGGCAAATCAAAGCGGCCAGATTCCTTGGGCAAGTCTGCCGGGGCCAGGTTGACGGTGATGCGCTTGGCCGGGAATTCAAAGCGGGCATTTTGCAGGGCGGCCCTGACCCTGTCCTTGGATTCCTTGACCTCGGTTTCAGGAAGTCCAACGATAGTAAAAGCAGGCAAGCCATTTGCCAGATGCACTTCTACTGTGACCTGCGGCGCATCCATGCCATTCAGGGCGCGACTTTTGAGGACGGCAAGCGACATACGTGCTGCTTAGGCGTCTTTTT
Organism: Undibacterium sp. JH2W; assembly: GCF_049340425.1. Lineage (NCBI taxonomy): Bacteria > Pseudomonadati > Pseudomonadota > Betaproteobacteria > Burkholderiales > Oxalobacteraceae > Undibacterium > Undibacterium sp. JH2W. The sequence continues at coordinate 92,550 of NZ_JBMPOT010000020.1, forward strand.
GTGGGGCTTCCAGTGCGGCTACCCTGGCTTCCAGGGCTTCGAGTTTGGCGCGGGTCTTGGCCAGCACCTGTGCCTGTATATCAAATTCTTCGCGTGTCACCAGGTCAAGCTTGGAAAAGCCCTGGCTCATCATGGCTTTGACATTCTTTTCTATGTCTTTGGCGGGTGAATTTTCTAAAGCCTGGCTGATTTTAGCCTGCATGTCATTAAAGAAATTTTGCTTATCCATTTTTTATCCTCTATGTTGTAATTGCACAGTATTGGTGCAAATCCGGTCTTGCTACTTTTTTGTGCGGCGTAGATTTCTCCCGCAAATGGTGCGCAATATCGATTTTTCGCTTGCCATTTTACCTATGGGGCAATGATAGCGCATCTTGCCCACGCTGCTGCTGGTATTGCGCTGCAATATTAAAAGCGGGCTGCATGCCCGTTTTGTCTGGCTGTATGCGTATGAATACAGCCCTGGTACTTGTATGGTCATCGGGATTTTTTATAAATCCTGCATGGTTGGCACGACTCCTGCTAACAGGTAGAGGAAAGAAGAATTCAAGAATCCGCCACAGGCAGTTCAGCTTGGTACGCAGTACTGCCTGCCATGGAAAACGGGTTCTGCCATGGTTTCTATCAAATCAAATCTTTATTCAATAGGGGGAAGCGCAATGAAAAAACTAGTAATCGCCGCTGCTGTAGCCACGACATTCCTGAGTGGCTTTGCCCAGGCAGAAGATGCCAAGCCAGAAGCCAAGCCAGACAATGAAGTCAGCTTCAATGTTGGCATCGCCAGCGAGTACCGTTATCGCGCCATTTCACAATCACGTCTTGATCCGGCTTTGCAGGGCGGTGCTGACTATGTACACAATCCCAGCGGCTTTTATGCCGGGACATGGTTATCGACGATCAAGTGGACCAAGGATGCTGGCGGTGGTGGTGATGTTGAATGGGATTTGTATGCGGGTAAAAAAGGCGAGATCGTCAAGGATGTGTCATATGACGTCGGTATTCTTTCCTATGTCTATCCATCCAATGGTTTGAACAAGGTGCCGGGCTTTGCCGATGCCAACACCACAGAAATCTATGGCCAGGTAGGCATGGGGCCAGCGTATATCAAGTATTCGCATTCCGTCACCAATCTGTTTGGTTTTGTGAATAGCAAGAACAGTGGTTACCTGGATCTGGGGGCAAATATTGAATTACCAGAGGGCTATACCCTGGGTCTGCATGTAGGCCGTCAAACGATCAAGAACAATGGTGCCTATTCTTATTCCGACTGGAAAATCGGTGTGAATAAAGAATTCTTTGGCATCAATTTCGGTATCGCTGCCCTGGGTACCAATGCCGATAGCAAGTTGTATGTCACACCAGGTGGCAAATTCACAGGCAAGACGACACTGCTGTTGTCTGCAGTCAAAACATTTTAATCATCCGAGGTCAGCATGAAACTGATTACTGCAATTATCAAACCCTTCAAGCTTGATGAAGTACGTGAAGCCTTGTCCGCCATCGGTGTACAAGGGATTACCGTGACGGAAGTCAAGGGCTTTGGCCGTCAAAAAGGTCACACCGAGTTATATCGCGGTGCTGAATATGTCGTCGATTTTTTGCCTAAGACAAAAATCGAAGCAGCGGTGGATGATGCCATCCTCGACCGCGCGATAGAGGCGATAGAAACTGCAGCCCGCACTGGCAAGATTGGTGACGGCAAGATTTTTGTCTATGACTTGCAACAAGTTGTGCGTATTCGTACCGGTGAAACCGGCAACGACGCACTCTGATAGCCTACCAGGGAGTTCACATGAAAAAACTGTTGAAGAACATACTGGCAGGGACGGCCTTGCTGGTCACCGTCGGTTTTAGCTCTACTGCATGGGCACAGGATGCCTCGGCCAAGGCAGAACTGGCAGCAGCCTCTGCGGCATCGGTTACTGCATCGACCAGCGCTTCTGTACCGGCTGCGGCTGCTGCACCTGCCGCACCTGCAATAACGGTAGTTACGCCAGCTTCTGCCCCTGCGGCAGCGGCAGAACCTGCTGCTGCAAGTGCCGCAGCAGTGCCAGCACCAGTACCAAACAAGGGCGACACTGCCTGGATGATGGTTGCAACCCTGTTGGTGATTTTGATGACCATCCCTGGCCTGGCCTTGTTCTATGGTGGCCTGGTCCGTTCCAAGAACATGCTGTCCATACTCATGCAAGTCTTCATGATTTTTGCCGTGATTATCGTACTGTGGTGTATCTATGGTTATTCACTGGCCTTCACGGAAGGTGGCAAGTTCATCGGTTCGTTTGACCGTGTCTTCCTGAAAGGTATCTGGGATCCGGCCAAGGCAAGCTTCAGCACGGCAGCAACTTTTAGCAAGGGCGTGGTGATTCCTGAGTTTGCCTATGTGGCTTTCCAGGCGACCTTTGCCGCTATTACTTGTGGCCTGATTATCGGTGCTTTTGCAGAACGTGCAAAGTTCACGGCAGTATTGTTGTTCGTGGTCTTGTGGTTCACCTTCAGCTACCTGCCTGTCGCCCACATGGTCTGGTTCTGGACTGGTCCTGATGCCATCAAGGATGCCGCCACACTGGCAACAGAAACAGCCAAGGCTGGTTTCCTGTTCCAAAAAGGTGCGCTGGATTTTGCAGGTGGTACGGTCGTCCATATCAATGCCGCGGTGGCTGGTCTGGTTGGTGCTTACCTGATAGGTAAACGTGTGGGCTATGGCAAAGAATCCATGGCACCTCACTCCCTGACCATGACTATGATAGGTGCATCCCTGTTGTGGGTGGGCTGGTTTGGTTTCAATGCTGGCTCTGCTCTGGAAGCAGGCGATGTGGCTGCGCTGGCCTTCATCAATACCTTGCTGGCAACGGCTGCGGCAACTGTATCCTGGGTGTTCGGTGAGTGGATGTCGAAAGGCAAGCCTTCCATGCTGGGTGGCGCTTCCGGTGCGGTAGCTGGCCTGGTGGCGATTACTCCGGCTTGCGGTTTCGTTGGCCCCATGGGTGCCCTGATTATCGGTTTGCTGGCAGGTATAGTTTGCCTGTGGGGTGTCAATGGTCTCAAACGCCTGCTGGGTGCAGATGATTCACTCGACGTTTTTGGCGTGCATGGCGTAGGCGGTATCCTGGGTGCATTGCTGACCGGTGTATTTGCTGCACCATCCCTCGGCGGTCAGGGCATATTTGACTATGTTACAAACAAAATGTCGGCAGATCCTTATGATATTTTCGGCCAGGTGACGACACAGGCTACCGCAGTTGGTACTACCATACTGTGGTCAGGCATAGTCTCTTTTGTGGCTTACAAACTGGTTGACCTGGTGGTTGGTCTGCGTGTGCCAGAAGATGAAGAGCGTGAAGGTCTGGATATCACCAGCCATGGTGAGTCTGCTTATCACTCCTGATTCACGGGTTGATAGCAAGTGAAGGTTTTCGCCCGGTTTTTCATTGAGGCCGGGCGGTATTTGTATCCAAAGGTGTACCGTCAGTACCGTAATCAGAGCTTGCGGTCCTGAACTTGACAGGCTGTTTTGCATCGTGCAAAACAGCCTTTTTTTTCAGCATCAATCCTGAAATGCAAAAAAGCGCGGCCTACCAATCAGGTAGACCGCGCTTTTCAAATCTGACTAGAATCAGGAACTTATTCTGTCACTGATACCGGCACTTACTTGGCAGCTGGCGCAGCTGCTGTACCTGCCGCAGGAACCAGCAACCACAAACGAGCCAGGTCGGCTGTGCCGTCTGTGCTTTGGATAGTGCTAAATACTTCTTTCGCCTTCTCGCGATTACCAGCCTGCAAGTAAGCCATACCCAGATGCAGCTTGGCTTCATCGGCAAACTTCAGGCCACCCTTGGTCATGCCTTGCTCCATCAGGGCCAGGCCTTTTTCATGCTGGCCGTTGATGACATAGTTATAGCCTATGTTGAGCAAGCCCACGCCGGTTTTTGCATTCTTGGCAGAAGCCTCACCAGCATCCAGGGTCTTAATATCATCGGCAGCCTGTTTATAGGCTTTATCACGCAATTGCTTGTGCTTCGCTGCTTCCTTGCCTGTGCCTAACAAATTGGCGGCATAACCTGCGTCGACGGCTGTTTTGGCTTCTGCTGGCAAACCTGCCAGCAGGGCTAATTCCACCATTTCGACGAATTGCGGGCCGTCATCCAGGCTCTCGGTTTTCAGCAGCAAACGATACAGATCCAGACGCAGGCGGTCAGAGAAACCAGGGCGACGTTCTACCGAGTAGAGCATGTCAGGCCAGTATTCTTTTTGTGGATACAAGGCAATCATGCGTTCCAGCACGGTTGCATAACCATTCTTATCCTTGATTTGCTGATAAGCGCTGGCCAGCAATTTCAGGTTTTCCTGGGTAGGATTGCGCTTGGCTTTGTCGTCTTCTACCAGTTGGTTATTCAAGACCTTGATGGCATTAGGGAAATCGTTTTCCAGATAATAGGCACGGGCTATCAGATTATTCATACCCACATTCCCCGGGTCTTTCGCCAGATAGCGATTTGCCCATTCCTTGGCGAGTGGATATTTCTTCTCATTAAAGTAAGTACCAGCCATGGCTTCAATCAAGCGCATTTTTTCTGGTTCTTTCAGAAATTCGCTATTGATCATGCTGTCGAATGAGCTTGCCATCAGGGCAGTATCATTAGTACTGGAAGCTACCACCGCGCGCATGCGCTGGATGGCAAAGATTTCATAAGGTGTTTTCTTTTCCAGCGCATCCAGAGCATTGATTTTTTCGATTGCCTGGGGATATTGCTTGGCATTCAGCAATTCTTGAATTTCAGCCAGAGGTTTGCCCATTTCTGCGCGTACAGTCAACTTGGCAGGATCAGCCGCTTCTTGCGCCTGAACTGCATTGACAGTCACGGGGGAGAAGCCAGATCCAAGTGCTGCCAGCAGCATGGCGGCGAACAGATAAGAAGTTTTTTTCATGAATGATCCAGATAAAAATAAAATTGCTTTATAGTAACAAACAATTAGTCAAGGTCAACAAATCAAGGATGCGCTCAAGCAGGGCTATCACCAAACAGGGGCGGGTATCAATTCGTGATATCCATCCATGCGTGCCACAGCCATCTTGCTTCAGCCCCATTCCGGCCAAATCAAAATGCGGAATCCGGCATTATAGCCGAGCTGACTGGCGCATTACCATTTGCATCCAGTGTCCACAACGGTGCTCACTGCCAGTGGGATGACAGCCAGTACGCCTAAGCCAGAAAAGGCTTTCAGGCATTCTTTCTTTTCTGCCCTTTTGGTGCCTTCACCCAGACGTTTTTCCAGGCTGTCTGCCTGGCGGTGGCTGGCCTGGATTTGTTCAATTTCCGTGGGTTTGCGCTTGCGCTCCATCGCCACGGCAGAACTGCGCAGGGCATCCAGGTTCAGGCCCGGGCTGGCAGCAGGTTCCTCGTGTATGGCTAGTGGTTCGGCTGACTTGCTGGCATCCGGGCTGATTTCTGTCATCGGCTGGATTGAGGGAGGGCGGGTGACAGTTGGCCGCTTGCTGACGGTGTTTTCTTTTTTTGCCAGTTTTTCGGCCGGGACTGCAGGATCAGTAGTTTTTGCCGTTTCTACCGGAGGTTTTGTTATGACAGGCTTGGGCACTATCTGTAAAACTTGCAGGTAGTGCACGACTGCATGAGTCCCGGCATGGCGCAAATAGCTATCAGGTTGACGCAATAATTGCCAAAAAAGAATGTGAGCAAAGATTACCAATAAGATAGCCATTACCGGACGTCCGGATTGACTGAAGGGTTTGCCCGTGTCTGTCAGTGCAAATTGCATCTTGTCTTCCTAAAGCTAAGTCATTGATTGTGACCTTATAGACTTATTAAAAGTTCAAGGATGCTGCAAGGCCTTATGCTAGCCGGCCTTGCTGGCTATGTCTGACGTTCTTGCACCAGCACCCAGGGCTTGACGACTACAGTCCAGTGCTGGGCATCTTGCTCCAGCCAGGCCTGAGCTTGCGCATCACTGACCTTGGCCAGATAACCTTCGCCCAGCAGGGCAGCGACTTCATCTGCGTGGTCATTGGCCATCAGCAGAGCGACTTCCACCAGATCCAGGCCAGGCTGGACCACTAGTACGGCACCGCTGGCAAAGTGGCGTAATAACTCACTCCAGGGGTAAGCTGCTGTTTCCAGATTAATCTTGCTGCGTAAAATATCGGTATTGGACATATGAAATTTATTAAAATACATTGAAAGAGATAAAACCGGGTGATAACTCAGCTTAAACACGATTTTATGTAAATCTAGAAATAAAGCAGAAGAAATAAGCGAAACATACTATTTTCTTGTTAAAGTCACCATGCGCACGGGAATCATCAAAATAAATGACAAAAAAGTGATAAACCTGCCATAAAAACAAAGACAAAAACACAGATAGAAACACAGATAGAAACAGGAAATGAAAACATATAAAGAGACATCATGACGCTCAGACGCCAACTCCTGCTTGCCATATCCATCATCTTTTTTGCCGTGTTTCTTGGATTGCAAATCTTGTCAGTGCTGACGACACGAGATTATTTGCAACAGCAACTGGCCTCGCATGCGCAGGACGCAGCCACGGCTTTGTCGCGGCCACTGGAAGAAGCCCTGGCCAAAAATGACCAGACCCTGGCAAATATACAAATATCTACCCTGTTTGACCGCGGCTATTATAAGAAAATCGTGGTACTTGATCCAGCAGGCAAAGTCATGCTGAATAAAGAATTGGCCAGCAACAAGGAAACCGTGCCCAGCTGGATGCCCGCCCTGCTTGACCTGCAAACTCCGGCAGGCGAAGCCTTTATTTCCTCAGGCTGGCGTCAACTGGGCAAGGTCATCGTGGTCAGCCACCCGGCTTATGCCTATGAATACCTGTGGCGCTCCATGAAAGAAATGGCGCTATGGATGTTTGCCATGTATCTGGTCGTGTGGGGCCTGACTGTGGTCTTGCTCAGGATTATCCTCAGCCCGCTGGAAAAAATAGAAGAAGTCGCTATCGCCATACAGGCCAAACGTTTCCAGCGTATAGAAGTGGTGCCGCAAACCCGCGAACTGCAACGTGTGGTGCTGGCCATGAACCATATGACAGAGCGCATCTCCAGCATGCTGGATGCAGAAATCAGCCGGGCAGACAGTTTTCGGCGTGATGCCTTCATTGACAAAGTCAGTGGCCTGGAAAACCGTCATGGCTTTGACCTGCGTTTCAATCTTTTGCTGTCGGAAGAAGGGCGCTTTGAAAGTGCTGTCATTTTCGTTTTCGAATTCGATGGCTTGAAAGAATACAATCATCACTATGGCTATCAACAAGGTGATGCCTTGCTGGCTGACGTGGCGACCGTGTTGCGTGAAGTCGTCAGCAAATACAGCTATATCCTCGGCCGCATAGGTGGCAGTTCCATGGCGGCAGTGTGTATCGATGTTAACCAACAAGTCATGGACTTGCTGGTCGAGTCTCTGCATTACCGCTTGAATCAAGTCTTGCTGCGTGCCTCACGACAAGTCCGTCTGGCGGCTGGTGCCGTCGTCTTTGGTCCTAGCCAGCCGCGCGGAGACATCTTTGCCCGTGCCGACCTGGCCATAGAAACCATGCGCCAGTCCGGCAATGGACAAATCACCCTGACCCATATGGAAGACAGTGAAACCGCGATAGCCGGTTCTCATGGCTGGCGTACCCTGATCAGCAATGCCCTGGCAGAAAACCGCTGGGTCTTGTTTGCCCAGCCTGTCATGCGCCTGCAATTGCGCCAGCTGGTACATCACGAAGTTTTTTCCCGTCTGCTCGATACCCAGGGCAAGCTGGTGCCTGCCAATCAATTCCTGCCCATGGCCTTGCGCCATGAATTGATGCCAGAGATAGACCAGGCTGTGATCACCCTGATCATGGACATGCTGCAAAAAAATCGCGGCAGCTATAAAAGTATCGCTGTTAACGTCTCGCTGCAATCCATGGAAAGCAAGGATTTTTGTGATTGGTTCATGGCACGCCTGAAATATTCACCTGAGCTGGCGGCCCGTTTTTCGGTAGAAATCAGTGAATCCGCCTGCTCCAAAAACCGTGCCGTCACCCGTAAATTTGTCACTGCCTTACGTGAAGCTGGCGTGCGTTTTGGGGTCGACCATTTTGGCCTGGACCCACATGCCCTGAATTTCATCCGTGAAGTGCCGCCGGACTATATCAAGCTTGACGGCGGCCTGGTGCAAGAAGTGGCTGAAAACGAAAGCAGTCATGCTCACTTGCGTGCCATTGTCAAGTTTGCCCAATCCCTGGGCATCTCCCTGGTGGCACAAAATGTGGAAACCGAAGCCAGCCTGCAATTATTGATCGCCGACCATATAGAATGCGGCCAGGGCTTTTATTTTGGCGCGCCGGAAAAGGTGATGGTGGCAGTGGCAGAGTGAACCTGCGCTTTACATGCGTTTTTCTTTGGCCATCTTCTCGATCAAGTCTTTCCACAAGCGCACTGTCGATGCCCCGCCCTTGCGGGTATTGCCGCTGGCCAGCCATAAGTCATCATCATTGAAGCTATACACAGGCACCAGATCAGTACGGGCCGAGGCAGGCAGGATTTCTTCTACCAGGTTATCCATGATCCAGGGTTCGGCCGCAGGGTTGGGATAATAAGCCAATACCATATGGGTCTCACCTATGCGTATTGCCCTGACATAGGTGATGCGCAAACGCTCAGGGGGGATACCCAGGTCTTTCAGCGTCATGTATTTGGCAATTGCATAGTCTTCACAATCACCGCCCCATGAAGCGATGAATTCCACAGGCGTGGCCCAGTAATCTTCGACGCCCCAGTGTTCCTGGTCGCTGAAATAGGGCACGTGATTATAGAAATCATTCACCTGGCGCAAAACCGGCATTTCATATTGGGCATCGGTTGAGAGTCCTGCATTTTTGGCAAAATCCTTACCAGCCGCTGCCCTGATCTTATTGACGGCAATTTTCATTTGTATCAGGCGACGTGGCCCTTCTGTACCAAAGCGCTTGCTGACGGATTCCATCAAGCCAGGCGAAAAATCCACCAGGCCAGACAGTACCACCTGGCTGGGCAAGCCTAGCAGCAAAAACAGACTGACAGCGATTTTGGCAGTGCGACTGCGCATGGATGATTGCTCTGGTAAGCATGAACGAGAGCAACAGTGTAGCTGTTTCTGGTACAGCAATGGTGCAGCAATAGTGCCATTTGTGATTTTAAAAATTGTTATATATGCCCTTAATCAGCAGACAAAGCACCAAGGCCAGGGAAAGATAATCCTGATTGAAATTCTCTCAAAGCACAGTAGCAGTCAAAAGTGCCAATTTGACTATTGATGCATGGTGCGAGTTCCATGCTCTCCAATGCAGGCACTTGCTCAAGATGCACAGCTCATTCCCCCACATGCATCATGGGGTTATACAAGACGATGCGCCCCAGGTGCAGGCTGGTCTGGTCATCACTGAGTCTGGCGTTTTCCACAAATGCCAGATGGTTCAAGTCTTGCGCCAGATTCGCTTGCGGAAAAGCGACTTTGGCGACCACATTGTATAAGCTCAGGCATTGATATAAATGGCTGGCTGCCGCACCTGCATGAGTAGCATGCGCATGCCGGGAGGGTAGCAATTTTTCCAGGCAAAAACTGAGCGTATTTTTTTCTTGTAGCTGCCCTGGCCTTTGCTTTGCCAACACCGGGAAAGACACACTATTTTTGTTGCTGATATTCGTGATGGTTTGCAGCCAGCTACGGCTGGCTGCCTCATAAACGATACGGCAACTCAGCACGTCACCAGGGCTGACTGCCATGCAAGGACCGCCAAAACAGGCTTGCGCAGGATGCGGCTTACCGCCTGCATGCACATATTGCCCACATACCCACCAGCCACCCTGGGCAAATGGGTGCTCTGGCATATCAGTGTGGTTTGCCTGCGGTGGGCAATAACTGAGCACTGCCTGCAAACCACCCCCCAGCAATTCTGCACCCAGACCATGCCCAGGCAGCAGGCATGGCCATAAATAGGCATGGGCTTGCTCGCTACTCAAAAACGGCACCTGCATTTGCGCCTGTATGCTGACCCAGTTATTGCCAGGCGCAGCCGTGACGCTAAAGCTGCTGCCTGCCGCCGCCGGTTTTTCAAAACTGTCGGCCCCGCTTTCTGCCACCAGAGTAGGTGTGCCGGAAAAAAACACCACATCGCCCGCATGCAAGACCTGGTGACAGCACATGATGGCGTAATGTTTGACATAAAAGAAAAAAGTGATGCGGTCGTCTGCCGCTGCAAAACTCTTGGCTTCGGCTAGCGTCATGCAGGTCATGCGACAGATTTCCAGTTCCCAGTTGGCATCGTCATGCACCGCCATGCCATTGATGCGCTGCCAATGCAGGCCGGGCTCTTCTGGCGCAAAAGTGAGCAGCGTTTCCTGTTCATGCAAGGCTAACAGTTTTTTTTCTGACGTCATGTCTGATCCTGATTTGGTTTTGGTCTTTGTTCCGGGGTTCACATGCCGTTATTGCTATCGTCACTCTTGCGGCGCTGATAGGCTGGTGCCATTCCCAGCCTGGCCGGGTCCAGGCGCCTGTCTGTCTTGCGTCTGTCAAAGCCAACTCTGGCTGCTCCATACAAAGTACGAAAATTATCCAGCGCCGCCATCTCTTCCGCCTCCGTCGGCATACGTTCGCCAAACAGATTGGCCTGCAACCTCAGCATGGGTGGCAAGCAACCCTGGTACAGGTCAAAGTCGCCAACAGGATCAAGTTTCAATAACATATCTGCAGTCGTGAATGGCTGTGCTGGCTTCATAGCTGACTCCTGAAATACGGTTGGCATGCTTCAGTGCTCCAGATTGTTTAACATGCAGCGGACTGCATCATTCCCATATCCAGCAAGTCCTGTGCAGTCTTGCCGGATTTGTGGACGGGCTTCATTACAGGTTTGCGTACCGGTTTTTCTTTGACAGCGTCAACTGCGACTTCATGCACAGTTTTAGTCTGCTGATCTGGCTTATCCTGCTTCAGGCTGACCGTGGTAGACCAGGGTGTGTCTTTCGATGCCCAGGTCGTGGCCCACAAGGCATATGGCACTTCCAGCACCGATGGTGCCGGTTCTGGCAAAGGGCGCAGACGCATATGGGTAGAAGTGTGGACAGCCGCAAACCAGGCTGCCTGCGGGTCTTGCTGCCGGGTCGCTGGGATTTTGGCGATGGTGCTGATACGGACACGACCGCGGTATAACCTGGCACTCTCCACATTCTTTTGTATCAGCACCGCACGGGTTTCATGGTAGTACACGTCGTCCGTCAGCAAACGCATGGCAATATTGCGCGCCAGCCTGGCTTTCAGCGCCATTTTGCTGAGCAACATGAATAACAGCAAATTAAGTACGGCAAGCATGATTTGTGTGGTTGGCATAATTCTCTCCTTCAGATGGCAAGCAGGTTCACTTGCGCTATGCATGTCTATTTGCAAAGCCCGTGCCAGCATCACTTTCCTAGGGAGATCAGGTTTTTTCGACCACATTTGACATGTAAAGCATACAAATTTACATTGGCGCTTTACACTGTCGCTTTACATCTGCGTCCAAAATTTGTCGCACACAAAATGACCGATACCGACTACACGCTGACCTCACCCCTGGCCAAGCTGGCCGACAATGCGGCTGCCTTGCTGGGCCTGACCATCATCTGGCATCCAGACAGCCAGCGCATAGGTGAACAGTTCATGGCCAGTAACCCTGACGGTCTGGTCGAGATCAATCGTTTCCTGCCGTTATTCCGTCATCCCGCCAAAGAGGGTTTGCCGCTGGGCTATGGCGGTATCTCGCGTGACCCCGTGCGCATCACCCGCGATGCCAATGACAACGTACTCATCACCCCACCGGCCAGCCGCATGGTGGTCGAAGTCAATGGCATAGAGATCAATTCACCGGTGGCGCTAAGTCGTGAGCAGATAGAGGCTGGCGTTATCCTCGGCCTGGGCCGTGCCATCGTGATTTGCCTGCACTGGATGCGCTGCCTGCCCAAGCACAATCCTGCCCTTGGCTTTATCGGTGTAGGCAGCGCCGCCATCGTCGCCCGCGACCAGATACGCCAGGTCGCCGGGACTGAATTACCGGTCTTGCTGCTGGGTGAAACCGGCACCGGCAAAGAAATCGCCGCCCGCGCCATCCACGCCTATAGCAAGCGCGCCAGTGCAGAACTGGTCAGCGTCAACATGGCCGCCTTGAATGAAGCCCTGGCAGCTGCTGATTTGTTTGGTGCCGTCAAAGGCGCCTACACAGGCGCGCAAAACGCCCGCAAAGGTCTGTTTGCCGAAGCAGAAGGCGCAACTCTTTTTCTCGATGAAATAGGCAACACCCCAGCCAGCATACAACCCATGCTGCTGCGCGTGCTGGAGAGCGGTGATTATCGCCCGCTGGGCGCACAGAACGACCAAAAGTCCAGCGCCCGCCTGATCGCCGCGACCGACCAGGATTTATATAGCGAAGGCTTCAACCAGGCCCTGCTGCGCCGCCTCGAAAGCTTCATCATCCACCTGCCACCGCTACGCGCCCGCCGTGAAGATATCGGCGTCTTGCTGCAGCACCTGCTCAGCAATAGCAAACTACCTAATGAGCTGGGCACCAGCCTGCCTGTGGCACTGGTCAGCGAATTTGCCAATTACGACTGGCCGGGCAACATCCGCCAGCTATCCCACGTCCTGCGCCGCGCCCTTCTGGCCCTGCAACTCGGTGAAGTGCCACAACTCGCCAGCCTGGTCAAAACCACGCACACCACTCCATCGAGCGTGGCACATGCCAGCGTCAACACCGACAGCAAGATCCCGCAGCCAGCAATACCACGCAAAAAACTGGCAGAACTCAGCGACGACGATGTTTTACGTGCGATGGAAAACAATGACTGGTATATACAGGGCGCAGCGCAAGAACTAGGGGTCTCACGTCCATCCATGTACAAACTGCTGGATAACCACAGCCAGATACGCCGCGCCGAACAGATACCCACAGAAGAAATTCGCCAGTCACTGGAAACCAGTGCTGGCGATGTAGAAGCCTGTGCTGCGCTATTGAAAACGCCTAGCGAGGCTTTGAGGCGGTATTTGAAGGTGGTGGGGGTTTAGATTTTGGTTGTATTAAGTACCAGTTCCTACGTCGCTTTCAGGCCCACCAGCAACGCTCAGGATTTCGTCTTCGCTAAGGGGCGCATTTCGAGTTCTTGAGCAGGTTGCTGCTGTTTGATTTCAATGTCAGATGCTTTCAGTTCAGTGTTTGAGGTGTACTGTCAATAGAGGACACTCATGTTCTAAGCAGCCTGTGAGTGCCGATTAAAATTTTCAGCAAATAAGGCTGGCGATATATTGCCAAGACGCGAGTGACGTCGCTGACGGTTATAAAAGCTTTCAATATATTCCTGGATAGCCGCCTGTGCATCAGCACGTGTTGCATAGCGTTGATGATGTACCAGTTCATTTTTCAGACTTCCCCAGAAACTCTCCATAGGTGCATTGTCGTAGCAGTTTCCTTTGCGTGACATGGATGCCCTCATGCCAAATTGCTCCAGCAACTCCCTGTAACTCAGGGCACAGTATTGACTACCACGGTCTGAGTGATGAATCAGTCCAGACAGTGGTCGTTTATTACTGACAGCCTTCCACAGTGCTTTTGCTGTCAAGGCTTGTGTCATTCGTTCTCCCATGGCATAGCCGACAATTTCGCAGGTATAGACATCCTTGATTCCTGCCAGATACAGCCATCCTTCTCCTGTGCTGATATAGGTGATATCGGTCACCCATACTTCGTTTGGGCTGCCTGGGGCAAATGTCTGGTCCAGCAGATTGTTTGCCACAGGATGCTGGTGATTCGAATTGGTTGTTGCCTTGAATTTTTGTTTTTGCTTGCAGCGCAAGGCGAGTATGCGGCGCAACCGGATAATGCGATCGCGGCCAGCTTTAAATCCTTGGGCTGCCAGCTCCGGTTG
>NZ_JBMPOT010000021.1:0-99977 GCF_049340425.1 Undibacterium sp. JH2W
CTTTTTCTTCTGGTGCTGCATCGATCTGGTCGTAGGCTTTAGCTTCGCCGCCGAATTTTTTCGACAAGACTGTTGCAATCGCTGCTGTCAGTGTGGTTTTGCCGTGATCAACGTGACCAATTGTGCCGACGTTTACGTGCGGCTTGGTGCGCTCGAACTTACCTTTTGCCATTTTATTCTTCCTTCAAAAAGAACGATTTATCAACAATAGAAAACCTACCCCGGCATGGGGCAGGCCTTTGATTCTTTATTACTTAGCTTTGGATGTGACGATAGCGTCAATCACGTTCTTAGGTGCTTCAGAGTAGTGCTTGAATTCCATGGAATATGTTGCACGACCTTGTGTAGCAGAACGCAGGGATGTGGAGTAACCAAACATCTCAGACAAAGGCACTTCAGCTTTGATGATCTTGCCACCGCCGCCAGCGATTTCGTCCATACCTTGAACCATACCACGACGTGAAGACAAATCACCCATGACTGTACCAGCGTAGTCTTCAGGTGTTTCTACTTCAACAGCCATCATAGGCTCCAGGATAACTGGGCTTGCTTTACGGCAGCCATCTTTGAACGCCATCGAACCCGCCATACGGAAGGCGTTTTCGTTGGAGTCAACATCATGGTAGGAACCGAAGAACAGTGTGACTTTAACGTCAACCACTGGGTAACCAGCCAATACACCGGAAGTCAGTGTTTCGCGAACACCTTTTTCAACTGCAGGGATGTATTCGCGTGGAACTGTACCGCCTTTGATCGCGTCAACGAATTCAAAGCCTTTACCTGGTTCTTGCGGCTCGATCTTCAGAACAACGTGACCGTACTGACCACGACCACCAGATTGCTTAACGAATTTACCTTCGATTTCTTCGCAAGTTTTGCGGATAGTTTCGCGGTAAGCAACTTGTGGTTTACCCACTGTCGCTTCAACGTTGAATTCACGTTTCATACGGTCAACGATAATATCCAGATGCAACTCGCCCATACCGGCGATAATTGTTTGACCAGATTCTTCGTCAGTACGTACGCGGAAAGATGGATCTTCAGCGGCCAGACGGTTCAATGCCAGACCCATTTTTTCCTGGTCAGCTTTGGTTTTTGGTTCAACAGCCTGAGAAATAACTGGCTCTGGGAATATCATGCGCTCCAGAACAACGATAGCTTTTTCGTCACACAGCGTATCACCAGTAGTTGTGTCTTTCAGACCAACCACGGCAGCGATATCACCCGCCATCATTTCTTTGATTTCTTCACGTTGGTTCGCGTGCATTTGAACCAGACGGCCGATACGTTCTTTTTTCTCTTTAACAGAGTTGTAAACGCTGTCGCCAGAATTCAAAGTACCGGAGTAGCAACGGATAAAGCACAATTGACCAACGAATGGATCAGTTGCGATTTTGAATGCCAGCGCAGAGAATTTCTCTGTATCTTCAGCTTTACGGACAACTGGTTCGTCATCTTCGTTCACACCAGGAACTGGTGGGATGTCCAATGGGGATGGCAAGTATTCAACAACCGCATCCAACATCGCCTGAACGCCTTTGTTCTTAAATGCAGTACCGCACATCATAGGAACGATTTCGGAAGCGATAGTACGTTGACGCAAAGCAGACTTGATTTCTTCTTCAGTCAAATCACCTTCTTCAAGGTATTTGTTCATCAGATCTTCGCTAGCTTCAGCAGCTGCTTCAACCATGTTTTCACGCCACTTTTGCGCTTCAGCCAACAGGCCTTCAGGGATATCACGGTATTCAAATTTCATACCTTGAGATGCTGCATCCCAGATGATCGCTTTCATTTTAACCAGATCGATCACGCCTTCGAACAGGTCTTCAGCACCGATAGGTACTTGCAGAGGTACAGGGTTGGCTTTCAAACGTGCACGCATTTGATCGTACACTTTGAAGAAGTTCGCGCCAGTACGGTCCATCTTGTTGACGAATGCCAAACGTGGGACTTTGTACTTGTTAGCCTGACGCCATACAGTTTCTGACTGAGGCTGAACGCCACCTACCGCACAGTAAACCATGCAGGCACCATCCAGAACACGCATGGAACGCTCAACTTCAATAGTGAAGTCAACGTGGCCTGGTGTATCGATGATGTTGATGTGATGTTCTGGGAAGTTGTTCGCCATGCCCTTCCAGAAACATGTCGTCGCAGCAGAAGTAATGGTAATACCACGTTCCTGCTCTTGCTCCATCCAGTCCATGGTAGCCGCGCCATCATGCACTTCACCAATTTTGTGGTTTACACCTGTATAAAACAGTACGCGTTCTGTCGTTGTTGTTTTACCGGCATCAATGTGAGCAGAAATACCGATATTGCGGTAGCGCTCAATGGGGGTCTTACGGGCCATAGCTAATCCTAAATCTTTTAATGGACAAAACCGAGCGCATTTTTTTACAAAAATCGCGCCCGGCCTGATTCAAAATACTTGCCAGAGCCGTTGCACTAAAGACATACAACAGCTCCTTACTCTTACTCTTAGAAGCGGAAGTGAGAGAAGGCCTTGTTGGCTTCAGCCATACGATGGACTTCATCACGTTTCTTCATTGCGCCGCCGCGGCCTTCTGCGGCTTCGAGCAATTCACCACCCAAACGTTGTGGCATGGATTTTTCGCTACGCTTGTTAGCGGCTTCACGCAACCAACGCATAGA
The DNA here is from genome assembly GCF_049340425.1 of Undibacterium sp. JH2W. Taxonomy (NCBI): domain Bacteria; kingdom Pseudomonadati; phylum Pseudomonadota; class Betaproteobacteria; order Burkholderiales; family Oxalobacteraceae; genus Undibacterium; species Undibacterium sp. JH2W. The sequence continues at coordinate 2,659 of NZ_JBMPOT010000021.1, forward strand.
CAAAGCCAGACGACGAACTGGACGCACTTCTACAGGCACCTGGTAGTTCGCGCCACCAACACGGCGGGATTTAACCTCAACCAGTGGTTTGGCGTTGCTGATTGCCAGCGCAAACACTTCCAAAGGATCTTTACCAGATTTTTGTTGGATGTGATCGAATGCACCGTAGATGATGCCTTCAGCAACAGACTTCTTGCCGGACAACATCAAAACGTTTACAAATTTTGCTACTTCTACATTGCCGAATTTTGGATCCGGCAGTACGTCCCGTTTCGGGACCTCACGACGACGTGGCATTTCAATTCCTTTCAATCTTCAGTTGAGCACAAAGCAACATTTTGCTCCACGCTCGCGACAGGCCATCATAACCGGTCACTTACTCGGCTTATTTCCAAACCGACACTGATCCGTAATAGCTTACGGAGATTAAATTACGAGATAATTACTTCTTAACTGCCTTAGCACGCTTAGCACCATATTTGGAGCGAGCTTGCTTACGGTCTTTAACGCCTTGAGTATCCAAAGCACCGCGAACCATATGGTAACGAACACCTGGCAAATCCTTTACACGACCACCGCGCAGCAATACCACGCTATGTTCTTGCAAGTTATGGCCTTCACCGCCAATGTACGAAATAACTTCGAAACCATTAGTCAGGCGAACTTTGGCAACTTTACGCAAAGCCGAGTTAGGCTTTTTTGGAGTTGTCGTATAAACGCGGGTGCAAACGCCACGTTTTTGCGGGCTGTTTTCCAGCGCCGGCGATTTGCTTTTCACACGTGCAGAAACACGTGGTTGGCGAATCAGTTGATTGATGGTTGGCATCGTTTTTAATCCAACAAAATACAACGTTAAACACAAACCCGGAAACGGTTGCCCGGGAACTTAAAATCATTTTCCGGCCTGAATCCTCAGACCAGCCCGACTAAGCCATCTGCTTTTGCCTGCTTTTTAAGCATTGTCTACCTGATAAAACCAGGCAAAACAAGAATAGCAAATGCAAACCCAAAATCGAGAACTCGCAATTTTATGCCGCTTTAATCAAGCGTGTCAACGCTTTTTATTTCTTAAATTCAAGCGCTTAGCTGCATCAGCCCGGCTAAAGGCGGCCTTTCAGGTTAGGGAATTTCAGCAAAAAATCAAGGTTTACCATATGCCAGCATGTCTGTCAGTGCAGACTGAAAAGCAAAATATGCTTAAATCCCAAATTAGATCTGCTTAGCCAAAGCAAATCATTTACTATTTACGCCCTTAAACGCCAGCTTGCAGCAAAACCGCGCCTTTCTTATATGAAGGGTCGGGCTTTGCGCAGCATAGCCACCAACCAAGTTGCAAGTACCCAAACACAATGCCCACCCTGTTTCGCCCAGCCTCGCTGTATTTTTTAGCCAGTTACTTGCTGATTTCCAGCTTGCCGTTTTTCCCATTGCTGCAAGGGCAGTCAGTGGAAAAACCACTTCACTTGCTGGCGATGGAACTGGTAACCTGGCTGGGCTTTTGGGCCTTATTACAAAGACCACGCTGGTTTCATTACCTGCTGCTGCCGGCTTTTTTTGCCGTGCCCATAGAGATTTACCTGCGGCTGTATTTCGGCCAGGGTATCTCTACCCATCATCTGGGCATCATGGTGGAAACCAGCCCCAAGGAGGCGATGGAATTCCTGGGCAACAAGGTCTGGCTACTCTTATTGCTGGTGATCCTCGTGTCAGCCTGGTGGTGGAGCTTGCTGCGCATTGCCAAGACATATAGTCACTGGCATTGGGCACATCGCTCACGCTGGCTGGTCTTGCTGGTATTTGCACTGGGCCTGGGCTGCTGGCATTATGGCGAGCAGATCGGCATTGCGCCTGCCTCCGCCAGCGCAACCAGTGGCAGTGCAGCCTCTGCTTCAACGGCAGAAGAAGACGAGGAAGAGGAGGAAACCAGTACTTCGACATCCAGCTCAGCCAGCACCAATGCAAGTGCCTCAGCCGACACGCTGACAAGCTGGCAAGTCAGCCTGAAAAAGCATCTGCCCGCGCTGCCGCGCTGGGCCAGGATCCCTTACGATGAAGAGACTTATATGCGCACCTGGCCGTTTGGCCTGGTCTTGCGTGGCAATGATTTCTGGATAGAACGTGACTATCTGGCTAAGTTATCGGAAAAAAGTCGCGCCTTCCGCTTCCAGGCACATCTGGATGGTAATCCGGCAACGCCACAAACCATCATCATGGTGATAGGTGAATCTTCACGCTTTGACCGCTGGAGCCTGAATGGCTATGAACGTGATACCAATCCCCTGCTGAAGAAAGAAAGCAATCTGGTCAGCTTCAGTGATGTGGTGACTGCCGTCTCGGCCACTCGCTTATCCGTGCCCATCATCGTCTCGCGCAAACCAGCCGCGCAAAGCCTGAAGGCTGGTTTTTCTGAAAAATCATTCTTGACGGCCTTCAAGGAAGCGGGCTTCAAGACTTACTGGTTGTCGAATCAAATGAGCTTTGGTCAGTTTGATACGCCAACTTCGGTGTTCGCCAAGGAGGCCGATGTTACCCAGTTTTTGAATCTTGGCGGTTTTACCAACAATTCCAATCTCGACCAGGTCTTGCTGGAACCGATGGCCAATGCCATGCGCGATGCGGCACCGAAGAAACTCATCGTTTTGCATACCCTGGGCAATCACTGGAATTACAGCCACCGTCATCCGCAATCTTTTGACCAATGGAAACCATCTTTGTATGGCATCGTTAATCCTGCCTATACCGATCTGAAAAACAAGCAGGCATTGAACAATAGCTACGACAATTCTATTTTGTACACAGACTGGATGCTGTCGGAAGTTATACAAAAACTGAAAACCAGTTCGCAAATCACTTCGCTATTTTATATCTCCGATCATGGGCAAACGCTGTACGACGGCACTTGCAACCTGGCTTTCCATGGTCACAATACCCAGTATGAATTCCATGTTCCGGCTTTCATGTGGTATTCCGACGCCTATCAAGAACAGTTCCCGGACAAGATAGTGCAACTGCGCCTGCACCAGAAAGCCAAACTCTCGACAGAAAACGTCTTTCACAGCTTGCTGGACATGGCCAATATCCGCTACCCGGATGAAAAACTGGAGTGGAGCATACTCAGTAAACAACTCAAAGCGCATACGCGTTATGTCGATAGTTATGGCTGGACCAATTATGACAACGCCACCCTGAAAGGGGATTGCCGCGAAATCATGGATAAAAAAACACCTTTGGTACAAGAAAAATAGGCGACCGGTATCAAATAGCTATACCCGGTGAATGTGAGGCAGCTTGATTGCCGCAAATGCACTTTCTCACTTACACTTGCGAAATATGCCTCACGAGATCGCGCCCACATTGCAGTTCACGCACCAGCAACAGCCCACAGCCCTCGTCGCTGGTGCCTGGCTGGTGCATGTCCTGTCCCATAAAAGCACCATGCACGAAATCAGTACCCAATTACAACAGGCTGGCAGGCAGACTGATTTGCATTGGGACTTGACGCAAATCAGCATGCTGGACCACATAGGTGCGCAAATGCTGTGGCGCTGTTGGGGCAAGCGCAAGCCTGCCCACATCAGCATGCAAGCTGCCCATGAAGGCCTGTTTGCACGCCTGGAAGAAGTCAGCCAGATCCCCCTGCCATTACCCGCCAAGCCGCGCCTGACACGCACCATGCAATTGGGTGCACAAGTGCTGGGCTTGTTCAATCACTTATATAGTTTCACTGCCTTGCTGGGCCAGCTCATGCTGGACCTGGCACGCTTTGTACGCCACCCCATGAAAGCGCCGTGGAAGGAATTGTCAGCCAACGTCTACCGCACTGGTGCGCAGGCGTTGGGCATCACGGCCCTGGTCGGCATCTTGATAGGCGTGGTGCTGTCTTATTTGTCAGCGCAACAATTGCGCACTTTTGGTGGTGATTTATATATCGTCAATATTCTGGGCATGAGCATCATCCGTGAACTCGGGCCCATGCTGGCGGCGATCCTGGTGGCCGGGCGTTCTGGTTCTGCCATCACGGCGCAACTTGGTGTCATGCGGGTGACGGAAGAACTGGATGCCATGCGTGTCATGGGCATACCGCATGGCTATCGCCTCATCATGCCCAAGGTGCTGGCACTGGCGCTGGCCATGCCTTTGCTGGTGATCTGGACTGATGTCATGGCCCTGGCCGGTGGCATGATTTCGGCGCAGGCCCTGCTCGGCATGTCGCCGGAATTTTTCATCTATAAACTGCCAGAAGCAGTGCCCCTGCTGAATTACTGGATAGGTCTGGCCAAGGGCGTCACCTTTGGTGTCCTGATTGCCCTGATCGCCTGCCATTATGGCTTGCGCATAGAACCAAATACCGAAAGCCTGGGTCGTGGCACCACCAATTCAGTGGTCGTTGCCATCACTATCGTCATCATTGCCGATGCTGTATTTGCCATCATTTTCAGCAAATCGGGGTACTGATGAATAGTGAACACATCATAGAAATCAAGAATTTGCGCACCCAGTTTGGTCGTGCCGTGGTACATGATCAGTTGGAGTTGAACGTCAGGCGTGGCGAAATCCTCTCCATCGTCGGCGGCTCAGGTTCAGGTAAAACAGTCTTGATGCGGCAAATGCTGGGCCTGGAAACACCGACACGCGGCAGTATCAAGGTATTTGGCGAAGATTTACATACTTCCCAAGTTGGGCATCTGGATTATTTACGCAAGCGATCCGGCATGCTGTTCCAGCATGGCGCCCTGTATTCCGCCATGAGCGTGTTTGATAATGTCGCCCAACCCATGCGCGAACTGGGTACACTGCCAGAAGAACTCATCACTGACCTGGTCTACCTGAAGCTGCATATGGTCGATATTGCCTTTGAACATGCACGCAAGATGCCAGCTGACTTATCGGGCGGCATGATCAAGCGCATCGCCCTGGCACGGGCACTGGCACTGGACCCGGAACTCTTATTCCTGGATGAGCCGACAGCGGGCCTGGACCCAGACCGTTCAGACAGCTTTGTTGAACTGATATTATCGCTACACCAGCAATTGCGCCTGACTGTCATCATGGTGACGCATGACCTCGATAGCCTGTTTGCATTATCAAACCGGATTGCCGTGTTGGCAGAAAAGCGGGTGGTGACGGTGGGCACGCCCCGGGAAGTCGTGGATTTCCAGCATCCATTTATCCGCAGTTTCTTTCTCGGTGGTCGCGGCCTGCGCGCCATGGAAGTGCTGCCCCCCAAAACGCATCAGGAAATATAAGTTATGGAAAACAGATCTCATGCGCTCATGGCAGGTTTTTTCACCATCGCCCTGCTCATACTGGCTACTGTGCTGGCCATCTGGCTGGGTCGCGACAAGATCAAGCGTGTGCCCTACGATGTCGTAACAGAGATGGCGGTGTCCGGCCTGAACTTGCAAGCAGCGGTACGCTATAAAGGTATCAAGGTTGGCAATGTCACCGATATCGATTTTGATGACAAGAACCCCGGCCAAATCATCTTGCGCCTGGAAATCCTGCCAGATGCGCCGGTCACCAGTTCCACCTATGCCACCCTGGGTTACCAGGGCGTGACGGGCATCGCCTTCGTGCAACTGGATGATGAAGGCACATCCAAGCAATTGCTGGTGGCAGATCACAATCCTGATGTAGTGCCACGCATACCCATGCGCCCCGGCATGATGCAAAACCTGGAAAAACGCGGCCAGGCCATCCTGGCGCAAACTGAAGAATTGACACGCAGGCTCAATACCATGCTGGACCCGGCCAACCAGAAGTCACTGATGACTGCGGTAGAAAATTTTGGCCAGGCTTCTGCGGCCTGGAAGGCCTTGCCAGCAAAATTTGAGCCTACCCTGGCGCGTCTGCCTGAACTGGCCGACCAGGCCAAATTGACGATGGCAGAAGTACGCGCGCTGTCTGCCAATGCCAGCAAACTCAGTAATAACCTGAATCAATTGACAAGCAGCCTGCAAGCCAATGATGGCCCGCTGGCACGCTTCAACCTGGTCATGGACAATGTCGGAAATAGCCTGACCTTGGATACCTTGCCAAAAATACAAACCATGACAGGGGAAGCCAAGGCCAGCCTGCGCTCTTTTGGCCGCTTGTCAGATTCACTGAAAGAAAGGCCGCAAAGCATTTTGTTTGGCAATCCCTTGCCCGCACCTGGCCCGGGTGAACCTGGCTTTGTCGCCCCCAAGTAAAGGAATTCGCATGATATATCCCGCATTGATAGCTCGCCTCAGACATGTCGGCGCAGTCTTTTTACTCATGCTGCTGTCGGCCTGTAGCAGCGCACCAGTGGCACAGCAAGTCCAGCAATATGATTTTGGCCCGCTTGCTACCAATACATCTGCACCAACAGGTACTGGCAAGCTGCAAATCAGCATAGCCGAAATCAGCATCCCACCAGCACTGGAGAGCAATTCCATGTTGTACCGGCTGCAATACGATAATGTGCAACAACTGAAGACGTATTCATTGCACCGCTGGAGCATGCCACCAGCACAATTGCTGCTGCAAAGATTGAAAGCTGACCTGGTAGCACAAGGCGCAGATGTGCTGACGAATAGCGACGGTGCTGCCAATCTGCCATTGTTGCGCCTGGAGATTGATGAGTTTTCACAGATATTCAGCTCTGCCAGTCTAAGCAATGCGCACATCAACCTGCGTGCCTCCGTCATCAAGGACCGTAAATTGCTGGCACAAAAAAGCTTCCAGCAAAAAGTCCCCGCAAGCACAGCCGATGCACCAGGTGGTGCCAGGGCCATGCGGGAAGCAGCAGATGCCAGCATTCTTGAAATACAAAACTGGATCATGAGTCTGCCTTTGAAATAAAGCTGATAAGCCAAGTAAATCACACTGTATGCAAGCCACCCCTGACAAGGAAACACTCAGTCCTGAGCCGAACATAGGACCAAGTACTGAAGCGAGCGCAGAAACAAGCCCGCAGCTAAGTTCATTGCAGAGCTCCCCCTTTGCCAGGGTGAGCCTGGTCGCCTATCTGTTTTTGATACTGTATGCGAGCTGGTATCCATTCACTGGCTGGCAAGCCAACAGCGTGGCCGCATTGCCAGAACTGATACAGCAATGGCCGCGTTACTGGGGTGGCTTTGATGCAGCCATCAATGTCGTAGGATATATCCCCTTTGGCATGCTCATCGTGTTTGCGCTTTACCCACTGGTTACGCGCTGGTGGGCTGCCCTGCTGGCCAGCCTGAGCGGTGCAGTGATCTCGGCAACGGCTGAAATAGTACAAAACTTTTTGCCCAGCCGTGTTACCTCTTTGCTGGATTTTTTGACGAATACCTCGGGTGCCATGCTGGGTGCCATACTAGGTGCCTTGCTGACACCCCTGATACTGGAAAAAGGGCGTCTGCAATTATTGCGCAAACAATGGACGCATAAAGAATCCAGCCGTGAAGTCCTGGTGCTGGGCTTATGGACCATGGCACAGATTTACCCACAAGCCTATTTGTTTGGCCTGGGACAGATATTGCCTGTGATTTCGCAAACACTGAGTGAAATGATGGGCATGGATATCGACATCAGCGCTTTCCTGCTGCAGGGTTTTGAACCCAGCGCAGAAGAATACCTGCTATCCGAAACCATCATCACGGCTTGCAGTTGCACTGGTGCCTTGCTGATATGTCTGAGCCTGCTCAACCGGCATGCCCCTAAAACCATCTTGTCAGTGCTATTACTGGGAGCAGCCCTGACCATCAAATCCCTGGCCAGCGCCCTGTTGTTCAAGCCTGAATATGCCTTCGCCTGGCTGACGCCAGGCGCGCGTGGTGGCATCCTGATCAGCGTCATCATGCTGTATGGTTTTTCTTTTGCCCCCGCCCAAGTCCAAAAGCGCCTGGCCTTGCTGATGCTGACGATATCGCTGATCGTCATCAACCTGATTTCGGACAATCCCTACTTTGCCGCCACCATGCAAACCTGGGTGCAGGGCAAGTTCCTGAACTTCAATGGCGCAGCGCAATTCCTGTCCTTGTTCTGGCCTTATCTGGCGATCTGGGCGCTATTACGCAAGCCGCGTCCTGTGTAAAGCAGACCCGGCGATCACAATTGCAGTATCATAGCGGGCAACAAGCGCCATCACCCACCCGGTGGCGGACTCAACCGCAGGCTGGATATCTTATGTCTGAAGAACTCTATTTTCAAAAACACGTCTTTTTTTGCCTGAACCAACGCGAAGATGGTCGCCCTTGCTGTGCTGACCGTGGCGCGCAAGCTGCCCAGGAACATGCCAAACGCCGTATCAAGCAACTGGATATGAATGGCCAGGGCAAGATCCGTATCAATAAGGCTGGCTGTCTTGATCGTTGCGAAGAAGGTCCAGTGCTGGTGGTTTACCCGCAAGGCACCTGGTATACCTTTGTCGATCAATCTGATATTGATGAAATCATTGATGTCGACCTGATAGGCGGCGGTGTCGTCGAACGTTTGCGGGTCTGATTATCATGAATGCGCAAACTGAACATTTTTCACTCCAGGGTGCGGCTGGCAATTTGCAATGCGCGCTGGACTTGCCCGATCCTGAAACACATGCAGCGCCTATAGGCTTGGCCCTGGTAGCCCATCCACACCCGCTGTATGGCGGCAGCATGGACAATAAGGTCGCGCAAACCCTGGCGCGGGCATTCACGGCGCTGGGTTATGTCGCCGTACGCATGAATTTTCGCGGCGTTGACAAGTCCGAAGGCGTCTATGATGCAGGTATGGGCGAAACCGACGACATGGAAGTCTTGCTCAATAGCATGCGTGCACGCTTCCCGGATTTGCCACTGGCTTTGGCAGGCTTTTCTTTTGGCACTTTTGTGCAAGCGCGTTTACAGCAACGCCTGCAAGAAAATGGCCAGCCAGCCGAGCGCCTGGCCCTGGTCGGGGCAGCTGCCGGTAAATGGGATATGCCCGCCATACCTGCCAACACCATCCTGATCCATGGTGAACTGGATGACACCATTCCGCTCAGCGCCGTGCTGGACTGGCTGCGCCCGCAAGATATACCTGTTACCGTGATACCCGGTGCCGACCATTTCTTCCATCGTCGCCTGCACCATATCAAACAACTCATCACCAGCATGTGGGATCAAGCCTGATGATGTGCATTGCCGGATCCGCCATACAAACACGGATCTCGGATCTGCTCAACACCTGATTATTCATTTTTTGTCACCCTTGTTTTACTAGCAACCACCAATGAAAAAATTCCTTGCCTCAATTGCCATCTCGCTACTGTCGATGACAGCTGCCGTTGCGCAAACCCTGCCTGCGCCTACCATTGCCTCCAAATCCTGGCTCTTGCTCGACGCCACCAGTAACCAGGTGATCGCTGCCCAGGAACCTACCTTAAGTGTAGAGCCTGCGTCGCTGACCAAGATTATGACTGCCTACCTGGTGTTTTCTGCCCTGAAGGACAAGAAACTCAACCTGGAACAAAGCATCAATGTCTCGGTTCGTGCCTGGAAAGTCGATGGCAGCAGTTCCAAGATGTTTATTGAACCGAACAAACCAGTCACCATCAATGAATTGCTGTATGGCCTGATCGTACAATCCGGCAATGATGCCGCCGTTGCCCTGGCAGAAGCCGTGGCGGGTAGCGAAGAAGCCTTTGTCGTACAAATGAACCGTGAAGCAGAGCGCATGGGCCTCAAAGCCACCCGCTTTGCCAATCCGCATGGCTTGCCCAGCAAGGATAATTATTCAACCGCCCAGGATTTATCCAACCTGGCAGCGCGCCTGATTATCGATCATCCTGATTTTTACAAAACCTATTACTCAACCAAGAGCTATACCTATAACAAGATCACCCAGCCCAACCGCAACCGCCTGTTGTTGCTGGACCCTAGTGTAGACGGCATGAAAACCGGCCATACCACCAGCGGTGGTTATAGCCTGGTATCTTCTGCAAACCGCCCGAATGGCACGGGCCAGCGCCGCCTGATCTCGGTGGTTATCGGTGCCGAGAGTGACTCAGTGCGCGCACAGGAAAGCCTGAAATTGCTGAACTGGGGTTACCTGAACTTTGACACCCTGAAGCTGTACGACAAAGGCCAGTCCATCGCCACACCAGAAGTCTGGAAAGGTACACAAGCCCAGGTCAAGATAGGCTTTGACCGTGAACTGTATGTGACCCTGCCCAAAGGCGCTGCGGCCAAGCTGAAACCCTCACTGGAACGCAAAGACCCGCTGGTTGCCCCTATCGCCCTGAACAGCAAGGTGGGCACCATGAAGATGATGCTTGATGGTAAAGCCGTCGCTGAAGTTCCGGTGATTGCACTGGAACAAGTCAACCAGGCCAGCATCTTTGGCCGTGCCTGGGATTCAGTGCGTTTGATGTTCAAATAAAGCCGTCGCTGCCTTACTCAGGGCTATGCCTGTATGCTTTATTTGCATAAGCATGGCCTTGATTCTGTGTGAGAATAAGTTCTTCTACTCACCACTTGCACAGACATCATGAATGATCCCCTGGTATACCTGAATGGCGAAATGACGCCGCTGTCCGAAGCCAAAATCCCGGTGCTGGACCGCGGCTTTATTTTTGGTGATGGTATTTATGAAGTCATCCCTGTCTATCAGCGCAAGATGTTCCGTGCCGACCAGCATCTGGCACGCCTGTTCCGCAGCCTGGCCGCCATAGGTATTACAAATCCGCATAGCAAGGAAGAGTGGCTGGCACTGATCGCCAAAGTCATGGATGCCCATGAAGCCGATGACCAGATGGTCTACCTGCAAGTCACCCGCGGCGTTGCCAAGAGGGCCCATGCCTTCCCAAAAGATGAAGTCACGCCCACCGTCCTCATCATGACCAACCCCATCGTCTTGCCGACTGCGGCTGCACGTGAAAACGGCGTTGCCTGCGTCTCCATGGAAGACAAGCGCTGGCTGCGCTGCGAAATCAAATCCATCTCCTTGCTGGGCAATGTGCTGGCTGCCCAAAACGCTGCTGAAAACGGCGTGGTCGAAAGCATACAATTCCGCGACGGCTATCTGACCGAAGCATCTGCATCGAATGTCTGGATAGTCAAGGACGGCGTCCTCATGGGCCCGCCAAAAGACAACCTGATACTCGAAGGCATACGCTACGGTCTCATCGAAGAACTGTGCGCCGCCAACAATATCAAGCTGGAAGCCCGCCGCATCACACGTGAAGAAGTCTTTGCGGCAGATGAAGTCATGCTTTCGTCCGCCACCAAGGAAGTGCTGGCGGTAGTGAAGCTCGATGACACGGTGATAGGCGATGGCAAACTCGGCGCGGTTTATCATCAGTTGTATGCAGCTTATCAAGCGGCCAAGGCGGCTTAAAAAATACCGAAATATGCTTTTCGTAGGTTGGGCTACGGTTTACCAGCCCAACACTTGGCGTTTGAATGACGTATACGTTTGCAGAGGCCGAGTGTTGGGCTGATGAAGCGTAGCGTAGCCTAGCGAGGCCCGGCCCAACCTACATTGATTAACAACTTATCCTGCTTACCCCGCCTGCCCCAACAAACTAAACCCATGCGTCCAATGCTGACGCTGGAAGGCATAGCTTATCCATAACATCGCCAGCGGCTCAATCAAACGCGCTGCCGTGATGTCACCCATGTCGATCGCGCCGCGCCAACCAAAATCACGCAGGATGGCCGACACTTCTTGTTTCGCTCCTGCATCATTACCAGCAATAAACATATCAGGCTGACCGTCCGCAAATTTTGGTTGCACCATCAGCGCAGTGACTATGGTATTGAAAGCCTTGACCACCCGCGCCTGTGGCAGCAGCCTTTGGACCAGCTCACCGGCCGAATCACTGAAGCCAACCGCCAGCCTGGGCGAACCTGTCGCAAAATCCAGCAGTGGGTTGACGGCATCAATAACGGTTTTGCCAGCAAAGTTCTCAGGGCCAGCCAAGGCCAGGCTTGCTGGCAAACCATCCCATGGCAAAGCCAGGAAAACCAGGTCAGCCGCCATGGCAGCATCTGCATAACTGCGGGCCCTTGCACCTGGCACGGCCGCCAGGGCTTGTTTGCTTTTATCGCTTTCAGAGTTGCGGGTACCAAAGATCACTTGATAACCCAGGCTGGCAAAACCTTTGGCAATAGTGACACCCACCACGCCATTACCCAGGACTGCAACTGTTTTTGTAGCTGTTTGCATTTTGTTTCTCCTATGTATGTGTTGATGGGAGTGATTGTGATCTCATTGATTATTGTTGATAAGCCAGCTATTCTTATTTTCACTCACAACTTGAAGTTACGAATATGAAGCTAGATGCCTCTCAGCGCATACCTGCCATGTTGTCTTTCATACAGGCGGCAGACCGTGGCAGTTTTGCCGCAGCAGCCAGGGCGCTGCATATTTCGGCAGCAGCAGTCAGCAAGAATATCGCGGGGCTGGAGCAAACCCTGGGGGTACGCCTGATGAACCGCAGTACCCGCTCCTTGCAATTGACGAGCGAGGGGCAGACTTTTCTGGAAAAAGCGCGCACCGCTATAGATGCGCTCGATCTTGCGGTTGAGAGTGTCAGCCGCCAGCACGCAGAAGTGGTGGGCCAGGTCAGGATATCGACAGGCAATGCCTTTGGTCAGCATTACCTGCTGCCATTACTGCCCAAATTACAGCAACGCCACCCCGGTTTGCGGCTGGCAATCGACTTTGATGATCATCGCATAGACCTCGTCCGCGATGGCTATGACCTGGCCTTGCGTGGCGGCATGATAGAAGATTCCAGCGTCATCTCGCGCACGATTTGCCAGCTACACACCATCCTGATCGCTGCGCCATCTTATCTGGCAAAATATGGAGTGCCACAACAGATCAGTGATTTGGACCAGCACAAACAAATCGCCGTGCGTTTCTTGAATGGCAAGATGACGACCTGGAACCTCCAGCACGCACAAGGAGAGATCAACCGCCCTTACCCGCGTGAACCTGATCTCACCGTGTCGTCACCAGAGAGCGCCATGCAAGCCGTATTGATGGGCATGGGCATAGCCCAGGTGGCAGTCCATCATTCCTGGCGATATCTGCGCGACAACAAACTCAAGATCGTGCTGGGCAATTTTCATGAAGAAGGCCACAGGCAAATGGTCTTGCAATACCCGCATCGCGCCCTGATTGCACCACGCGTCAAGGCAGCTGTGGATTTTTTGCTGGAAGAGCTGGCCCAAGCCGAGTCTTTACATGTTCCATTGGCATCACTTGCAGCCTTTCATGCCTGAACACTGGGAAGACTGGCAGCTAGCAAGCAATGCTATTGGAATTCAGTCGCAAGACCCCATATACTGACATTAAGTTATTTTGAGATTTGGAAACATTATGGAAATGAGACCCATCCCCCCCGAAGAAAGTCTGATTGAATATCCTAGTGACTTTCCCATCAAGATCATGGGACCTATGCACGAAGATTTCACCCAGACCATGGTCGAAGTCGTGACAACGTTTGATCCGACCTTTCATGCTGGCAAGGTAGAAATGCGCCCATCCAGTAAAGGTGCCTATATCTCGGTCACGGTGACTGTATTGGCCACCAGCCGTGAGCAACTGGACAATCTATATCGCACACTGTCGTCTCACCCTATGGTGAAATTCGTATTGTGAGATGGTGAGCCAAACCCCTTAAGTTCGTAGGAGCGGCTTTAGCCGCGAACACTCTGCCGTGCAGGTCATTTCGCGGCTGAAGCCGCTCCTACAAAAGATGAGGGGCTGGCAGTCAATGCACCTGCCATATTCATCTGCTTTTTTTCTACAGCAATTTCTGCCAATAGCCATTCCCTGAAAGCCTTGACCTGCGGCTTTGCCAGTGCATCTGGCGGATACACCAGGTAGTAGGCGACTTCACAAGGTATATCAATATTAAACAGGCGCTGCAACAAGCCTGCCTTGATATCCGGCTGCACGATGATATGCCTGCCCAGGGCTATGCCCTGACCATCCACGGCGGCACGCGCCAGCATGGATGAATCCTGGAATACCAGGCCACCAGTAGGCTCTTCATTATCCAGGCCCGCAGCCTGAAACCAGGGTTCCCAGGGTTCACCATCGCAACGCAATAATTGCATGCTGGCCAATTCTGCCGGCGTCTGCGGCAATTGCCCGCCGTGATAATGCGGGCTGGCGACCGGGTAGTAGTAGTCCCCCATCAATAACTCGCTAATCATGCCAGGATAGTTTCCCAGGCCAAAGCGTATGCCTATGTCGATAGACTCCATATTGTAATCAGTCAAGTGATTACTCGACTGGAGGCTGACCTCCAGATCTGGGTGATGCTCGATGAACTGCCCCAGGCGCGGCGACAACCAGCGGGCGGCAAACGAAGGCAATGAAGTAATACCCAGGCGCTTTTGCTTATTACGTTTTTTTAGCAAATCGGCAGCATCGCCCAAATCCATCAGGGCTTTTCTGATGGTCGCGGCAAATTGTTCGCCATCAGGCGTGATGCTGATGCGCTTGCCATGACGAATGAACAGAGGTACACCCAGCTCTTCTTCCAGTGCCCGCACCTGATGACTGATCGCTCCATGGGTCAGATGGATTTCTTGCGCCGCCTTGGAAAAATTCTGGTGACGTGCCGCCGCCTCAAAGGCACGCAGGGCAGCTAAATTAGGGAGTCGTCGAAAATCCATTTTTTATGAGTTTATTGTGAAAATAATTAGCAAGCCATTCAAAAATTACTCGTTTTATTTTCTTGTGAGACAAGACTACAATGCTTCTACTGCAGTGCAACAAAGTGTTTTTCACTCTCTATTCAGCAGAATGCATTGCCACCTTAGCAGTAAAATACCAGGAGCAAGGAAATGACAAATAATTTCGCAAACCCATCATACATGATCGCCGCCGGTGGCACATTGTCTGGCACAGCCGAACACGCCCGCAAAATTGAAGTGGCATGTGGCCGCGTCTGGCTGACAGTAGCTGGACAAGCTGATGATTACTGGCTCAGCACTGGCGAATCCATGGTCATACCAGCCCATCAATTCGTCGTCATCGAAGCAGAGAATCAAGCCAGTCTCATCGAATTGTCAGCCGTATCAAGCGTCATCAATGTCAAATCGACTATGGCCGGCACTGGTTATCTGCAAAAGCTGACACGTAAACTGAGCCAGGCATTTGCATAATTATCGAATGACAGAAGCACCGGAGCGAATATGGCACAGACTGCATTGATCTTGATTGACGTACAACAAGGCTTTGATCATCCCAAGTGGGGACAGCGCAATAATCCGGCGGCCGAGCAATATATGGCCACCTTGCTGCAACACTGGCGTGAGCAAGAACTGCCTGTTATCCATGTACGCCATCAGTCGCAGGAGCCGGATTCTCCCCTGCGTGTCGGGCAAGCAGGTTTTGAATTCAAACCCCTGGCACGCCCGCTACCGGGCGAAACCATCTTCACCAAAAAGGTGAACAGCGGCTTCATAGGCACTGAGCTGGAAGCCTGGTTGCAGGCCAAGGGCATCAAGCAGCTTGTCATTGCAGGTCTGACCACAGACCACTGCGTCTCAACCACCACACGCATGGCGGGCAACCTTGGATTTAGCGTAGAACTGGTGGCCGATGCCTGCGCCACCTTTGATCGGCCTGGTGTTAATGGTGAGCGGATACCAGCGGAAGAAATCCACCGCGTTCACCTCGCCAGCCTGCACAATGAATTTTGCGTCGTCAGGAATACTTCTGACGTTATTGCTGCACATACCAGGTAACAACTCTACAAATCTGGCTGGCAAGTCAGGGGATTAAACTCCTATAATGTCCATTCCAACACACTCAGGAATGGACATGGGCAAGCCGATAGAAGTGCATATCGTTCACGCATTCACCCGGCAAAATGAAGGCGGCAACCCGGCTGGTGTGGTCTTGAATGCCGACATTTACACCTCCAAGCAAAAACTGCAAATTGCCCGCGCCGTAGGTTTGTCAGAAACCGCCTTTGTCTCCAATTCAGACTGCGCCACCTACAAGCTGGAATTTTTTACCCCAAACCGCCAGATTGCCCATTGCGGCCATGCCACGGTTGCCACGTTTTCACTCTTGCGTGAACTTGGCAAAGTCAGCGAAGGCCTGTGTAGCAAGCAAACCATAGACGGCAACCGCGACATACTCATCAAGGGTGAGCTAGCCTTCATGCAGCAAAGCGCGCCGCGCTACCAAGACATCTCTGCCGACGATACCGATAATCCGAATCTATATACACGCATACTGCAAAGCATGGGCCTGAGCGAACATGATCTGCTGCGCGACCGCCTGCCTACCATCGTCAATACCGGTAATGCCTTCCTCGCCATCCCCATCATAGGCCGCGAATGCCTGGCAAATATCCAGCCTGATCATGAAGAAATCGGCAACATCAGCGAAGAACTGGACCTCATCGGCTTCTACCCCTTCACCCTCGATGTACAAGACAGCAGCCATGCCGCCAGCACCCGCATGTTCGCCCCACGCTACGGCATAGGCGAAGAAGCCGCCACCGGCACCGCCGCTGGCCCACTGGCATGCCTGCTCTACACCCAATACAACATCCCCGGCCCCACCTTGCAGATAGAACAAGGCGTACTCATGGAACCCGCCTCCCCAAGCCTGATCAAGGTTGAACTGGAGATACAACAGGGGCAGATACCCAGCCTGATGGTAGGTGGCAGAGCCAGGGTGGAAAAGACCATGGCGGTCAGGATTTGATGAACGAAATCTTTAATCGTAGGTTGGGCTACGGGGTATCAGCCCAACACTGGGCGTTTAATATACGAATACGTCATTGATAGGCCGAGTGTTGGGCTGGTGAAGCGCAGCCTAGCGAGGCCCGGCCCAACTTACGATACCTTCTCCACCATAAACTTATCACTTATCCATCTAATATGGTGTTTACACAAGCAAAGACCCCGCCCCCACAAAATGTTACACTAGCAGCCTATGCAAGCTGCCCTCGCCCCCAACGTCACACCCCGCATCATCCATCGCGGTATTGAGCCCTATCAGGTCACTTTCGACGCCATGCGCGCGTTTACTGATGCCCGTGATGAGCATACGCAAAATGAATTCTGGATCGTGGAACACCCGCCCGTGTATACCCTGGGCCTGGGCGCCGACCAGTCACATGTGCTGGCTGCTCATGATATCCCGGTGGTGCAGACCGACCGTGGCGGTGAAGTCACCTACCACGGCCCTGGCCAGGTTGTGATCTACCTGTTAATAGACTTGCGCCGCAGCCATCCCAAGGCAAGATTATTCGCCCGCGAATTCGTCAACAAGATAGAACAGGCAGTCATCAACACCCTGGCAGCGTATAATCTTGCTGGTGAACGCAAAGAAGGTGCGCCCGGCATCTATGTCAGCGAGGGCCAGTGGCAAGGCGCCAAGGTCGCCGCCCTGGGCTTGAAAGTGCGCGGCAATGGCTGCACCTATCATGGCGTATCACTGAATGTAGATATGGATTTGACACCGTTTTCCTGGATTAACCCCTGCGGCTATGCTGGCCTTGCCACCGTAGACATGAAGACCCTGGGCGTGACCGTGCCGCTAGCCCAAGTCCAGAATGCACTCGCACAGAATTTGCAAGATCTTTTGACTGCCCCCTGATTTTTCGACATCGCTTCATACCATGACAACCGAAAACACACCCATCGCCAACGCCGCTTACGATCCCACCGAAAAACAAAAAGGGGCAAGTAAGACCGCACGTATCCCGATCAAGATCGTACCGATGGAAAGATTGCCCAAGCCAGACTGGATACGTGTCAAGGCAGGTTCGCCGACTACCCGCTTTTATGAAATCAAGGACATCCTGCGCGCCAACAAACTGGTGACAGTCTGTGAAGAAGCTTCCTGCCCCAACATAGGCGAATGCTTTGGCAAAGGCACGGCCACCTTCATGATCATGGGCGACAAATGCACCCGCCGCTGCCCGTTCTGCGACGTCGGCCATGGCCGCCCTGACCCGCTTGATGTCGATGAACCAGCCAACCTGGCAAAAACCATCGCTGCCTTGAAGCTCAGCTATGTCGTCATCACCTCAGTAGACCGCGACGACTTGCGTGACGGCGGTGCCGCCCACTTTGCCGAGTGCATTACCCGCGTGCGTGAATTGTCACCGATGACACGCATAGAAATCCTGACACCGGATTTCCGTGGCCGCATGGACCGTGCGCTGGAAATTCTCAACATGGCACCACCAGATGTCATGAACCACAATCTCGAAACCGCGCCACGTTTGTACAAAGAAGCGCGCCCAGGTTCTGACTATGAATACTCACTGAACCTGTTGAAACGCTTCAAGGAACAGCACCCCAATACCCCAACCAAATCCGGCATCATGGTAGGCCTGGGTGAAACCGATGAAGAAGTTCTGCAAGTCATGCGCGACATGCGCGCCCACAATGTCGACATGCTGACCATAGGCCAGTACCTGGCACCAAGTGGCCACCACTTGCCAGTACGCCGCTACGTCCACCCTGATGTCTTCAAGATGTATGAAGAAGAAGCCTACAAAATGGGCTTCGCCCATGCGGCTGTTGGCGCAATGGTGAGGTCAAGCTACCATGCAGATCAGCAGGCGCATGGGATAGGCTGAAATGTTAGAAATCAGTAAGTGGCGAGACAAATCAGATACTGACGAGATAAGTCAATAATGTAACAGTCCAAATTTTTACAATAACATTATAGATATCAATAACTTACCACCTATTGCAGCCTTTCCAAAGGATGAAAGAATTTGGCGAATTGACTGGTTCGGGGAAGTAATCTTCCCGAACCGCTTACTTCGCCGAACACAGCCTTCTGTCCTTGTTCACCTTTCCAGAGTTCAAGACGACCGTTTTTGTGAAAAGTTAGAAGATAATGAGAAAGTTTAGCAGTTAGTGAGAAAAATCAGTAGTGTAACAGCCACCGTTTTCACAGTAACATTATAAATATCAATAACTTACTTACAATTTCAGCCTTTCCCAAGGATGAAAAAATTTGGCGAATTGATTGGTTCGGCGAAGTAAGCTTTCCGAACCGCTTACTTCGCCGAAAACAACCTTCTGTCCTTGTTCACCTTTCCAGAATTCTAGACGATCGTTTTTCCGACGATCTGGCAATTCAGCTCTCCCCTCAATCAACTTCACCTGCCAGGTTTCAAAAGAAAGTCTGGCTGTCTATTGGCGCCTTACCGCTTTTGCGTATTGGTGATCTTTGGCTAAATGGTCAGTTGAGAGCGCAGCCTAGCTATGAGCTGGAAGAATTCAAAGATATCGAAATTGACAGGGATTCAGCCCATCTGATCAAAGCCGGGTTAAATCTCGATGACAAGGGCTTTCTACTGCCGATGTCTGAGCATCCGTGGCACATGAATTGCACCCAATCCTACTGCGTGATGCTCAATCTTCCAGGCAATCGTCGATTGATCATTCCCTGCATGGAATTGATCCGATTTTATTTCGGCTCATCCAGTAATCTGATCACAGCGTTGTTCCTGCCACCGCTGAATCGAACATCCCTCTATACCAAAGCCTCACTGAACAAAATTAACGGACGCTTATCATTACAACTCGCGGAACACATATCTGGGGCATCCGCAGCTGATATAGGACGCTTACACATGGATGCCACAGCTTGGCAAGCAGCACTAATGATAGGAACCTCCATGCTTGCCAGTTCTGGCATGCGACAATCGATCTATCCCCAAGGTTTATTTCCTTTTGAAGGAACAACGACATTGATCGCAGCTGGCAAATGGCTTTCATTTGCAGATGAGGCCCGTGCAACATTCATTGTCTACAGCTTACGCTCCTGTTCTCACGCATTTCCATTCAGATCACTACGCTACGAGAAGTATAAGACGAGTACTGGCAACGGTGAGATTGGAAAACTAGGTTCAGGCAGCGCCAAAGAGCGCTCACTCAAATCTGCGAAGGAAGCACAAAATCAAAATCTCGAAGAACGCGACGGATCAAATAATCTGGCAAGTAAGGTAAAATCCATCCGTATGGAGCCACGCTTTCCAGACCTCACAAAGAAATCCATTTGGAAGAATAAAACGCTGATCGGTGCTGACGGCACCGGCAATAAGTACGCTGGCGCAGCACCTCCTGTTCAAGCGGCTGCAGTTGGTCAACCAGGATCAGAACAAAGAATCCGATCGGTGGATTTTTCTGTGCTCATCAATAGAGATCCATCACAACGCTGGCCAGTCCCCAATTTTTTAAAGCCGGTCATTGTGCAGCTTTCTGAATTGAATCGGTTGAACATTGAACTGTTAACGGAAAGCGAGGAAGATGGCTGGACAGTACCTATCCTCATGCTGTCTGATGAAGATGGTGTTATCAACCCCAAATTATTTATTGAAAATAACACAAACACATCACGTCCTCGCCGGGTCGCTGTTTTCGCCATCAAAAATCAGAATGAACACATTAGCTTAGCAATTGTTGAGTCTGCTCCATCCTACATAAAGCTTTACGCAACGAATGGCAAAAATGTTGAAGAAATATTTGATACTTTATCCTGCGTGGCAAATGACTATCTTGCCCGTCCTGAGTTAGAGGAAACCAATATTGCTGATCTTGTTAATTGGATTTTTCGCCCTGACGACGATTGACACTCATAACTATTTTCCATCGTAGCGAATTTCGTAATAGTGATTGTCGTTGCCATTACAACCGTCACAGAATCACGCGTACTTCGAGTAACTATTGATATTCTTTCCTCTGGCTCATAAACACAATTGGACAGTGGCAAATGGTTTCGATTTCATTTAGTGTATTTTTTTATAGTGGGGATATCACCAAAAAAAATCACCACACAATTCTCTAGAGAACTGACGACAATTTCATTTCAGTGAACAACTACTTATGCTTCTTCTATCACATGCGAGCAACTGCTCATCTCGCTCTGGGAAAATGATGACTATAAAAGCATATTCGATCTTGCACAAAACGATCAGATACGCTCTAACCAGATTCTGACTTTCTCTAGACTCCCGAATTTCCTTTTTAGTTTAAGGGCTAAATCACCACCCGAAATGATAACGACGGGATGACCATCTTGCACAAGTTCCTGATATGCCTGGGAGTCCAGATAAGAAGTTGTAACTAAAATGCCAAATTGGCGATGCCTAAGCCGTGAAATAAGTCGAGATAATGCTTTCACTCCGACGGCTACATTCGTACCGTAGCACTTTGCCTCCATCGCAAATTCAACGTCTATGGCGCCCGCGCCGTGTCCAATACGATACGTTCCAATTGCATCTCGTCCCCCATCGCGCCAAGGTCTAGTGATTTCGTATTCACGGATATTAACCAGAAATAGCTTGGCAAGTTCCATCGCACACCGCTCAAACAAATATGGATCATCCTTATAAAAAGTGTAGACAAGTTTTACGTAAGCGCGTAGTTCATCAGTGTCCGGAAGTTGCTGCGATTTCGAACGAATATTTTTTGTAGGTTGAGAGCGTAACGGTGAGAATTTCCGCCCACTCACCCAGTCAAGCCATGGCTTCGGCGCATGCGTAGATCCAACAGCATTACCCGCTTGCATATCTTGAATCCATGCACGAGATATGACTGGGACATCTAATACAGTGAAAGTAGCTTTATAGTTTTGAAATCGAATATCATCCTCAGTTGTCCGCCAAACCGCCACCAAGTCATCATCACTTCCCAAATTTTCAGCTCCCGGAACGGCCAGCCCCAAAAAACGAAGATCTCTATAAATGCCTGTATTTCCGAATAATAAGATGGGAGGGAAATGCTCACTTTTACTATGATTGTGCGCCTCGTCAAAAAGATTGCGGAGCATTAAATTACCCTGCCTGGGAGTCTGGTGCAAATCACCAGGGCTTCGTTTATCGCCGTAATAAATAAAAATTCCGCTTTCACGATCCAGAGAATCTGGCCAGTTAATATCTGAAAAATTTGTCTTCAAAGCAAGCAGTTTAAGTGTACTGACTTCTGGTCTCTTCCCCAAGTGGCGGAACCCAGCGCCGTTATCAACACTTAACAATCGCGGAAGTGGGTCATCTGATGCATTGCCGTTACGGGATCCGCCATACACTTCATCAACGTTCAAATCACAAAGGTCAGGTTCATTGACAATCATTTTGGTCCACTCTTTCTACCGCAGATACGTAAAATAGCAATGTGTCTCTTCGACATCAGAGCATACGCCACTGTCATAAAATCATACTTTTCCCCGAGACCTCCGAATGGCAAAGCGCGCTGATTTCCATACTCATTGCCTTGGTAAGCTTACTCAATTGAAGCATTCATAAATTGCTGGCTTCATTGATCTGTTTCGGGTAGTGTAAAGAGTTATGCCAAGTTGGCACCTCGTTTCATTCAATTCGCTATCATCTATTTTTTTAAAATCATCAAGACAGCCTGTCAGCACACGTTAACCTATATAACCCAAATTATCTAACTGGTGCAAAAGGCTGTTTATTATTAAATGGCGTCGACGGATCATACCAACCGTCATGGCGCTATCAAATTTTGTAAACATATCGAATGATGTCATATGCGGCACCAAAATCATGGGTACTTGCATGTCACGTAGAATTTTAATGATTGGTAAGTAAAAATTTCTATCGTATTGGGAATTTACGAAGCCGACATCGTCCACAGGAATTTGATAGTCGGATGTTTTGATGTGAGAAAATGCTTGCACGCTATCGCCATGTCGACTTGTCATCGAGAGCCAGCAAAGTATCGGCGCTTCAGGAGTATTGAAGCGCAGGGCACTTATAGCATCCACCACTTGATTTGGCTTACTTCTATAACTTTGACCTATTGCCAAATGATGCATGGTCGAAAATTTAGTTTTGTCCTGTATTAGTGATCCGAAGTGAAAGTCTGTGCCAGCAGCAATTACCCCAGTCTTGAATCCTGATTCCAGATAATGTTTCAAGATTTTTTTATCTGGTTCTTTCAGTCGATTCACGTCGGCAATAAACACTTCATCGAAAACATTGAATCTATTTAAGGGAAGACCATACGCTTTGCATAAATACGGTTCATCTGGATTCCAGATGTCTACCTGATCAAATGAACTTGCCTTGAGGACTGTACATCTAGGCGGATTCTTATTTTGCAATGTTGAATAGTATGCTCGTGCTTCTATAGAAAACACTGTCTTCGGTTTAAACCGTAAGTTCAAGATATATCTGATTAAACAGCATATTTCGTCTTCACCTGCGACTTCGCCAGCACTGTTAGTAACATGTGCGACATCATTACAAAAAATTTGTTGTGAAATTTTTTCTAAGAGGTTTTTTGCGAGTCTATATTCGTCTATATTCTTCATTCTTGCGGCAATATTTAAAGCCGTATCATGAGATATCTGACAATCGTATTCAGATGCAAGGATTTTTTTTAAGACATGAGCTTCAGATTGAATTTTGGGTAGCATGATGACTAATTCCTTTTGAGAGAGCACGTTTAGACATTGAACACAAGTGGCGCTACTGCTCGCTCCCTTGATATGTCTGTCCGTACTAAAGAAATTGTCGATGAATTTGAAGTGAAATTGCCTTTTCACCATACGAACTTTAATAGCTCGCGCAGCTGGAATGTCGCAACGTAACAAACTAATTTTACTGTGGTAATTAGTGATATGCAACGAGTATTTTGATTTTTAGCAATGACATACTACGACTGGCAACGTGCCCAGCTTTCCGATTCCAGGAAAATATAATCACTACCGAATGCTTTAGAGTACTGAAGAATTTTGGAGTCGTGGGATTGTGCAGACCTTTGATACGTCTTCGTGTGACGATGGATGTAATTTGGTTTTGTATGACAACCATAAGCCCTTCTTCTACAGTATTTGATAAGTCTTCCAAAAGGAGTATACGTATTGGCATTACACCCAAATACTTTTGCCCAATTTATTTAATTGCTTAAGTTTGGATATACAAAATGAATTTCTCACTGGCAGTGCGTGATTTTTTTGAAATGGGCGATAGGTCAATGATGATGAAAATATTAATTTAGTCGAACGGAAAATATATATGAACGGCGCTTTGAACCAAATCAAACTACTTACAAGTACCACGGCATTGAAAGAAGTTAATATTCCCGATTACTTGAAATCAATGGATTGCACCAAGGCCATACGTTTGCGGCTGACAAGCAATGTGGCATCCCAAGGAGGCTATACTGCATTGGCTTTGTCCATTGGCATATACAGTGCAAAAAGATGGGAGTCCAAAATTACAGACGATAATCTTGGTGTCTCAGATTTATTGGCTCTCGTAAATCATTTCAGCGATCAAGTGCTACCCGCATTACTTTGTAAAAATTCAGGTGGTTACATGCTGGATTGCACAGCCATTCCTGCATCCGACTATAGTTTAAATGACTTGGTCTGGGCATTACGACGCTATTTCGCCAAGACTATTGAACTTAATTGTGATCTTAGAGAAATGAAACTCGAAGGATTGTCCAACTCTTCTATTATCGAATATGGAATTACCCTCTCGAAAGAAATGTTCATCCTCGCACACCAAATTTCACTCTCATTGCACGAAGAAAAAGCAGTTTCAAAAAAACAGAAAAATAGCCTACTTTTGCTGACCAATAACCTGAAAGGAACATTAGGCCAGATTATTGGAGCGCAGAAAGTATCGCTAGCAATGATGGAAAGTGCTATGCGTGGAGCAAATACATTCATGGAAAACGAGTTCGCAATCAAGACTGCGGGCTAATGTTCCTTGATCTGATTTGCTAGCTGCATATCCGCATAAATAAAACCACTCAGTCGCATGAAAAAAGCCACTTGCGGCTCGCTTCAAAACTTTACAAGGAAAATAAATTCTAGTCCTGAATGAGGCGGTGCAGTTACATGCTTTATCTGCACCATAAGTAATGAGGGATTGAACTGTATTTGTTTGATAAAAGCAGCGTTAAGATGCAACTCCTACAAAACATTCAAAAATAACTCGGCACGATCCTATTTTTAGCTTTGTATCACCTATGCCTTGTAGATGGAGGCTAATTGGGTACCTGGATACATCGGAGCATAGTCATCCTGGGCTGGCTTTGATCTGCATATAAGTGAGTGCAATCTCTTGCTTGGACGTTTGATGAAGCTGGGCATAGCCTTACTAGGCTTTAAACTGGGCGGCGTAGTCTGGGTACAGGTTAAATCTGTGGCGCTGCACGGCTAATTCGAGAAAGGCGAGAAACTCGACGATGCTTAATAATGAAGATGGTCAAACATGCAGGATGCCATCACCGTATTCACGTGTCAGTCGATCAACCAGAGCACGCTCATGGGGGAGCATCACACTCTCATCAACAAAGCGCCAGCTTCGCTCGTAGAGACCAAACGCCTCCTCACCGGTGATTGCATCGTGGGGATCACGATTCCAAGCGATCAGTCGGAGCTGGGGGTAATCCCCGATGACAAAGGTATCGATTGCTGCGCTCATGAAGCAACTTTCCCTAATAATATATAATCCCCCGTGTGTTCTGGGACTCGCGGGCGTAAGCTTCCCCCTGGAGACGTTGGAGTAAGCATGGCACACTTTTGCGGGCCATTTGCATTTTGGCTTCAAATTCAAGGCGGCCGGTTTACTTTATATCTGATGCACAATGTATCCACCAATTTGCGAATTCCAGCAGATCTGAATGTGACGAAGATACATTTTTCAGTTCATCCCCGATATTTGGAGTTCCATTTGGCTCTCTGGTAATGAGTGCCAGGTGCATGCCGGTTGGCACACCACGAAAGTAAGGCAAATAATCATCAACAAATGCAACAGGTTTCAAGTCGCTGAGTGCCTTAGCTTTTGGACTGATGCCAGTATCACTGTGCTCGGTCGCAATCACGTCTTCAATTGGAAATCCGTGGTCACGGATATTCTTTAGCCTTGAGAGCCGGTACGCCTCCTTCAGCGCACTTACACACACAATGTCATAACCGGCGTCCTTGAGCAAATGGCAAGCGTCCAGTGCACCTGGCAATGCTGGAATGGTGGACCAGAATTCTTCATCAAAGCACTGACGAAACCGCTCCAGTTCGTTACCAGACACTCTCTGAACACTCCATCGATCTATGGGCCAGTAGGCTAGCGGATCTTTGACTGCTGGCAAGACTCCAAACGCTTTTTGCCATGCCAATGCATAGGAAGCATGATAGTCAAGAAGCACACCATCAGCATCTAAAGCGATGGTCCCTTTGGCCTTGGTTTGGTTATTCATTTTGTAGTTGCATTGTTCGTGCAGATTGTTGGGCAGCCATCGCTGGACTGCTTAATGCGGTTCCATGATTTTATCACCGAACAGGAGGACAGCTTCTTGCAGTGACGACAGCAGATGATGCGTATGCTCCTGCCCGAGTTGGGAGACAGAGAATTGAATGAGTAACTCTCCCAGGCCAATGGCAACGGCTTGGGCTGGGATGCCTGGATTGTTTGACGCGAACTGAGTGACCGTTTCTAAACACTGTGTGCGCAACATAATTGCGCCGCGCTGTAATTCTTTGACCGAATGCATAATTTCTTTAAGTCGTATCCTGGTCTTGAAACCATGGGATATGGTGATAGGTATTGTTTTTTGTCAGAAAGCATGATGGGCGCACGCCACATCAGTTAGCCGTTGACGATGGCATTCAGTTTTGCGCACCATTCTTTGGCTGCTCTCTCGCTCATGTAAAATTTGATGACAGGGTTGCTCTCATCGGCAACTTCCAATATCAGCGAAAAGTCACCGGCACGCTGTACACGCTCAAATGAAGGCATTTGCATATTCGTCGTACCAACTTGTCTGCCTGGACCTGATAGCTCCATGCTTTCCTTAATCTTCCATTCGTAGCGCCAGGCCAGCAAGTACGAGAGTTCATATATCTTGAAATGACCGGTGCTGCTATTGCAAAAAGCCAGCTTCCGGTTTTGTTTGTCGAAAATCAGGAATGCTGGGCTGGGATAACCCAACAGATTTTCAGCGTTGAAATTCAGATTGGACTGCAGATTGATACTCTCCACCAAGCCTTTGGCTTTCTTGTGCATTCCTACCAGTAGTCGGATGGACAAAAAGCAGATGACTACTGCCACCACGAAGAAAGTGAAAACACCGCTTGTCCTGTTGTCGTGAGACAGGAGCATGCCTATTAGTGCACCAATAGCCCCAATGCCGGATAAACCTGCGGCAGGAACCGCAAACGTTGCGAGCAATGCCAGGCCAAGGCCTTTTGCTGATCCCATGATGTTGCGTCCAAATTCAACTGGTTTTATGAAATGGTAAATCTATCTTTATGACCCAAAAATCAAGAAAGTAAACGTATTAGGTAGATTTTATGAAATTATAAACGTAATGAGAAGTTTTAAGAAGCCCTCAATGTTGATTTACTGAAGGTAGTCAACTTTGGAGGTTTACATGGAGGATGTTCGGCATTTGGTCGGTCAACGCGTGCAAATTCTGCGCAAGCGCAAACAACTGTCACAGGAAGAATTGGCTGGCCGGATTGGTATCGATACAAAGTCGTTGAGCAGACTGGAGCGAGGTCTGCATTACCCATCGTTAGAGACGCTGGAACGTATTCGCTTAGAGCTTGACGTGGATTTGAAGGACTTCTTCGACTTTGACGGCAAGCCCTCTGCCGAAGAATTAAGGGACTTCCTGATGCGAACTGCCAGTAAAGCCGACTATTTAAATTTGGTGAAAATGACGCATGCTGTCAAGGCAGCGCTTCAGGATTGAAATGCTTTGATCAAACAAATTTCCTAGTTCTTTGAAAATTTAATATTGCCTTACAGTACGGTTCAAGTATACGCTTCTCTCGTCCCCAAACAACCGGGCCGCATGTCAATGAATAAATTGACAAAATTATGTGCTTGGCGGGAACTGCTTCATCAATTCTCTGATAATTTTGTTAGCCTGTTTTTGAATGATTGATGTAGGTGTGTATCCTGGAAAATTCATCGTCATAGACCAATATGGTAGAAACGGCTCTGAAAATGTCGTAATGGTTTTGCCGTTCTCCATATTTTCCTCCGCACCAGCCCCAAGCCACTCCGCAGGCAACGGATACAGTGCCTTGGGATTGTGAATAAGTATCGTTCCCTCTCGCCAAGATTCTCGCACCTCTTCAGGTGCCCCAACTTCATATAGGAATGGTTCAGGTAGTGCGGCGTTAGGGTCATGCCTATAACATGCTCCATAACGAAGCATCCGCACCGCGCCAATTCGATGGCCGGCTTCCAAACCCATCCTTGCGAATTTAGGGATTGTTCCAGAATTTGCGAACAATACGGCGGAAATATTTTCGGCTCCCGGTTGTGCAAAAAACCCAGAAGGAATGCATTTGAGCCCCGATCGATGCTCATCGATTGGTAACTCAGAGATGATCAAGCTACCATCTGCATCGTGATACCACGTTTGTCGATACCCGAAAAGCAAATGTGTCAAAGTAGTGGATGTAAACATAAG
The DNA here is from genome assembly GCF_049340425.1 of Undibacterium sp. JH2W. Lineage (NCBI taxonomy): Bacteria > Pseudomonadati > Pseudomonadota > Betaproteobacteria > Burkholderiales > Oxalobacteraceae > Undibacterium > Undibacterium sp. JH2W. Next base: position 31,032 of record NZ_JBMPOT010000021.1, read on the forward strand.
GGCACCTGGCTCATGAAAACACTGAATAGCCAATATAAGTGGTTTCCCCGCGACGTGTGGCAGGTCCCAATAGCGCTTCTTAAGCTTCGAAAACAAGGGACTTCCCATTCGGATGGCAAGATCATTTCGAAGGTAATTTTCTAACTCGACTTCGCTGCGAGAGGTAGGCAAAGCTCTATAAGGTTGATGTTCTTTCGTAGGCTTTGGATTTGCCGTCACTGCTTCAACTACCGCACTAAAGCCACCCTTTGTGATCATGAAATCGGGACGATCATGACTGCGATCTATAGTGTGATCATTCTCCTCAAACATAGCGAACAAAAACATTTCAAATGTCCGCGAATCAAAACCACTGGTTTGAAATTGTTCGACGAAATTTCCATCAGGATCGTCAAAGCGTTTTTGAATTTCACGAAGAATTTCTCGAGCAGGTGCGCACATCGGCGAATCACGCAAGGTCAAGAATTGTGGATGAAGCTTGTTCTTTGTAGATTGATTCGCAAATAAGTCTACTCCCATCCTGGCTCTCCATTAACTCGTCCATTCAAGCTGCATCATCACTTCGGCAACCCCAAGCTTGTAATTCGTATTACTGCAGATGTGAAATCAGCCCGATATAAACTCCTTGTGTCGTTTTATAAGATGACTGGCCATCCTATTAAACTTCCAGATGTCATCAGAATACGCCTGTAGCATGCCAGAATAGTTATTTATGAGGCCTGCATTGGCTTCTTTTGCGGCCCAAAGTAATAGGTCAACAAGATTTGTAGGAGCATGGAAAATGATCCATGGATGAGGCATTGCGTGGCTACCACCCATAACGCCGCCATTGCAACTGCTTATCGTGGCACAACCAATTGCTGTTAAAGCCTCGACTAAACCTGCGACACCAAAATCGAGTCCGATCAGCGAATCAAAATCATCAAATAGTTCATCAGAAATTTCTGCCAATGCTTCCTCTTGCTCCTCTTCGGGAATGGATTCAATTCTGGTAAGTAGTTCAGCTTCATTTGCAATTGTTTCAATTGCTTCATCTATACTCACGTCACAAATTTGACCATAGTCATGGTTCTCATCAAGGCCGTCCGTGCTGGTCAGCCGTTCTTCATCTGGCATTTCCATCAGAGATGAATTGACCGATTGTTCGATAACTACATCTGCGGTATAAAGCATAAAACGCTCCCAGATTTTAAGTTTAAGGACTTTGCTATATAAATTTCTACTCTATGGTGGACAGATTAACAAAAGAGCAACGCCGACGCAATATGTCGGCAATAAAGGGAAAGAATACTGCCCCCGAAATTGTGGTCAGAAAACTCCTACACCGACTTGGCTTCCGATTCAGACTGCATGACCGAACACTACCTGGCACTCCTGACATCGTGCTACCCAAATATCGTACTGTAATCATGGTACATGGCTGTTTCTGGCATCTACACGGGTGCGCACTGACCAAAATACCTGAAACACGTAGGGACTTCTGGCTCAATAAACTTGAAAAAAATCGGGCCCGAGACACAAATCAAGAAGCACAGCTCCTCTCCAATGGTTGGACGGTAATCACTATTTGGGAATGTAACCTGAAGTCAGAACACGCTCTACTTGCGCAGATTCAACCACTTATTGATAAAAAAAACAGCCCGACATGACCTCGTTCTGACTAAGCCCCCTCCTAATCACAGATAATTTTTGATGAAAATCAACCCTGTGTATTAACAAGGCCCGCTCTTTCTGCTGCAAGCACAGCGTCAAGGGCAGGTTTCGCCTGTTTTGCCGATGGTTTTTTTTCCCAATCCCCGGCTGCATAGCTGGCCAAGGTTCGACAAATCCCAGCAACCCTCCAGTGTATAGTTCCCGTTTTTTGGCCGCGCTCCGCAACCTCCATCCAGATAGCACTTGGAATTTGCATACACCGAGCAATACGCTCATAGTCGACAGCCGAATGAGTCGCTGTCGCTGGGATCGTTAAGTTATCGTCTATATTCGCATAAGAGAGTTCTGGCGGTAACGGATCTTCAAGAGCCGGTAACTGATCTTGAATGTCTTTCCAACAATCCGCCTTTTTAAACCATTCACTAGGGTTCTTTTGGCCAGCCGACCTGCGCATGATTTCATTCAGATTTACTGACCAGTCAGCAATTAAATTCTCTAGCTCAGGACTGATATTCTGTTTTGACCACAACCTGTCGTAGTCAACACGTCCACCGGTCCGACGCAAAAGTCCTGAAACAACGTAGGCAGTTATTTGTGCTCCGTAGGCAGGAAACTTCAAGCCCCTGATCTTTTTTTCAGCAGCGCGGTACAAAATAGCGATGGCTATCAGACGCTTGAACCATACCTGATCAGGTGCTGGTGATGGCTCATCTTTCAATCTCTGCATAAAACTCTGAAAATTCTTCTGTCCTCCCAGGCAGACCTTGTCCGGAAGACCTAGCAATGCGCTTAAATACCTGGCCACATCAAGCTTGCTTAGTCTCCGATGTTTTGGCGTTTGCTGACGAAAATTATTCTGATCACTTTTGCGATAGGCAGCGCTCTGCTCAGCCGCGAGATATGAGCCCCGAGCACGCTCGTAAAACCATCGCCCTTTTCCGTCATCCAGCCAAGTTGTATTGGCCAGGGTCTCGATTTGCTGGTGAAAGGGATCGTTCGCTGAGAAATCAGCCAGTTGCACAGTATTTTGTCGGTTAGCTGCGCGGGATATCGATGCAACCATTTCGCTTAAATCGGCCCCTCCGACCTTGATGATCTTCACTGGAACCGAAACATGATCCAAGCTCAAAGAATCCTTGCGACGCGCCCGATGCAGAGACGCCGTAGTCTGACCTCCGTTGACAATCTGCAGACCTTGTAAGGAATGAATGCCCAAGCCACCGGCAATATTCTTAGCAACAACGAGGTCATCGACTGTTGCCACGATTCCGTTATTAAAAGCAAGAAACATTGAGGGTTGCTCGGCAATCGTTTTGCGAAGTTCAGCATTGACACTTTTACGGCCTTGCAGCCCAAGGAAGGCACGCACGTTCAATTCCAGTAAACGGGCACCATACCGATCGTAGACCTGTGAGAGCACCTTACCAGGCAGGACGGCCAGATAGGCGTCATATTCATCATTTTGCGCAGGGACATGAAGACATGGAAGACTATTGCCAATCAATGAAACCAAATCAACGGCAATATCTGCCCGGGTTTCACCTTTGCCGAGGATACGGAACAGGCGAACAATGTCATAGACCTCAAATTCAAGGTGCTTCCCGCGCCACTCGTCTGGTGGAGTGAAATTGCCGACAATACCGTCCGCCAGTAGTAAGATACGAATAGCAGAAAGCTTATTCGACTCTGTCTCAATCAGACGTGCCAGATCACTGGCATCGGTATTAGCCGGTTCAAGTTGCGATGCAAGTCCATCAACACAAGCACTTGCAAAACGCAATGCACGATTCAGAGCTTTCGCGACGTCTGCCGAAGGAATCTTATTGGCAGGCAGGTCACCCGAATAGATTGTTGTGAACAGATCCAGTCGTGACCGATCTTCGTCATACGCATAGCCGTCGATTCGATATACTGCATTTTTAACTCGCCCTTCCTGATACAAGGGAAAAGCTCCGTCCAGGTGGCCAGCTTCTTCAAGCCTTTCAAGAATCAATCTAGTGAATACCTCCTGAGAAAAGGGCAGTTCATCAGTGAGTCCCTCTTCAATTTCAGCGATGATTTCTTTGTAAAAATCGACAATTGCCTCATTACTCATGAATGGTCTCTTTAACAAATGTATCAATGGTGGAGTCCGTATCTATAGAGAAGGGGGCAAGTGATCGCACATCAAGTGTATAACTTGCCTCAGTGATTGCTATAGGAAGATTCATCCGCACCAGTCGCGGGAAATTCTGAGAGACGGTATAAGTCACTATCGTTCGGAGTTCAACCTTTGGTGTGAGCAATGCTGCATTGTCATCTGGCATCAGACCACGGCGAAGCAGTGCATTTTTAAATGTGCGCCGCGCCCCCTCATCAGGCAGTCTTTCAGCAATTGTAGTAATGATGTTTTGCAGGGAACGTCCTTCGGGCGCTTCTATCAGTCTGACATTAAGTAGATCTAGACGCCTTAGCCCTGATGTGTCCAATTGATCAAGCTTAGAAATTGTGATGGACGAGGCAGGACCTAGAGACGTCTTTGCTTCCAATGCATGTCCGTCACGATGAAAATCATGTAGACCATCATTTGGGGCCTGCCAAGTCGACAGATGCTTCGAACTGATCGAAAGCAACTGTTCAAGTACAAGTAGCTCCCCAATAAGCCCTATAGTGTCCGATCTTGAAAGTCCAGAACGGCAATCGCGTAAAAATTGCCGCCAAGCATCTAGTCGAGCTAAAAACTGATCAAGCGCCTCAATATCATCCTCTTGAGAGGCTGCAGCAACGACATCAGCACAAATAGTTGAGAATAAATCTCGCCTACTATCATCCTCCAAAGACAAGACTAAAAGCGTGCCCGTGTCATCCGAAATAAGTTGAAAACGCATGCCTCCCAGCTCGAATAAAGCATGAGGAGCAACCGATGTCTGAAGTATCAGACACGGAGCATTATCTGTCGCCCGCACCGCAACCAGGATATTGAGAGAAACCTCCGCCGAAAGCAGCTTTGTTCGGTATAAACGCGCTACCGGCGCGACGTGTAAAAGGTCGATCCACGCATCATTGAGCTTTGCTAACCAGTTGATCATGATTCCTCGCGTTGCGCTACACTGTTGATCAGGTAAACACGCTTGTCGGCAGAGTTACTATCTGGAAAACTGACGACAACACTAATGACTGGCCGATCAGTAACTTCAACTTCAGCTAATTCCGGATCAATAGGGTAAATGATTAACAGGCCATTTTGAGGGCGGGCACCTCGAACCTTGCGAATAAATTCGCCCGAGGGAACCAATCCTTCCATTTTGTTCCTAGACCGCCGCTCCTTGTTGGTCCTAATTAGCGCATCCGCAAACTCAACATCACTAAGATCTATGGCCTGGTCAAGGGGACTTAGCGTCGTACCGATAATAAATCGGTCATCAGGCAAAGATTTACCGCTCCTTGAGGGCCTTGGCTTTCGCTCGACACAATTCCGAAGTTCACCTGCAACGTTAACCTGTTTCTTTGTACCCGTTGCTAGGAAAACGGTCCAATCAGTCAACTCAGGGGTTGACGTTCCAAGCATTTCATTAATGTATGCAGCTAACTTGCTTCCGTTAATCTGCAAACTTTCAGGTGGAAAGCTCAAGTTGCTCAGGTATTCAGCCACATTACGGCCAGGCACTTTCGTCCAGACTGTTCCTTGCGCGTTTCCCCCTTTTGATCCAGGACGGGGTGGGTTATCCACTCTACTTTCCTCGTCATTCAAAATCCGAATGAAGTCATCTGTTATGTCTGCATTTCGTTCAATCGTATGCCGGTCACGGAACATTACAGTTTGCACTTTACCTTCGCCTGCATAGCTACTTTGACGTAATTCAGCATGACGCTGTTTGTTGTTAGCAGTAACTCCGAGGATGTCATGAACACTCACTTTGAGACCAAACTGCTTGGGCGTAGCATTTGTCAATGCCATTTCAAAGAACAGCTCTCGAAGCTCCTTTTGAGAAGTCGCCACATAACGGAACCAGTCTTCCATGTCTGGAGTCGTATATAGGCGGCACAGATCCGCAAAGCCGCGACGATAGCCGAACCAGCGCCCCATCTGCAAAAGACTGTCATACTGACGGGAAATTCGGAGAAAATAACTTACAGAGAGTCCTTCAAGTGTCAGGCCCCGCGACAGCTTGTCTCCCCCAACGGCAATAACGGAAAATCCTGTTTTTTTATAGGCATCATAATCAATATCAGCCTTTGTTTTTCCATTTGCCGTAATAACCCGAATCTTGTCTGAGCTATTAGCAATTTTTGAGCGAACCTGATCCCAGGTCACAGGGATGGTGTTGCGGCCGTATACCGTCGACTCTACTGCCTGAGTTGTCGAGAGATAATCGTTATCCCACACGTCTTTCAAACGTTGCAATGTTCCCTGATCCCCATTAGAGATCATCGCTTGCGTTTCCGTCAAATATTGTTCAACCTGCCGATGAACTTCTATGTGAACATCAACAAAACGGGAAACGTGGACCAACATAGAATTGTGTTCAGTTTCTTGGCCTCTTGCTGCACGAGCAGCGCAAGTCAGGAGAAACGCGTCAATCGCCTGTTCCAGGCTTTGGGGAATAACGTCCTTGCCTTCGAATCGGGGTTTCAGTGTTTTGTCGTGCTTTTCGGTAATCCAGTTTTCATCAGTCTGATCAAGTGTCCGAACAAGGGGAAGGCCAGGGTTATCATAGTCATCATTTGTACCGAATACTGCAGCAGGCCCAAAATAATCGTCTGGTGGCGTCAATGAAACGATAAACGTCGATGGGAATAGGTCTGGGCCGTAATACGCCGCAGCGCGCTCGTCATGGATAAAGATATTAGCAAACGGTGTAGCCGTATATCCGACATAAGCTCTTCGCTCAAACTTCATAAGAAGTTTCCGTATTTCGCCATTGACACTTTTCGGGTCGTAATCCTCTTTAAAGGTGCCATCCTCAAGAAGAGGTTGGTCGCCGGTATCGATAGAGGCTTGATCGGCCTCATCATCAATCACGAGGACAGGTGAAGATCTTGCTTGGCTAGGGAGTCGAGCGACCCAATTATTCAGGTTTTCGAGGACACTCGCGTTTTTCTTGACAATAAAAAGACAAGGCTTATTGTCAGGAGAAAAACTGGTCTGATCTGCAACGCGCTGATTGAAGTCTCCGTTCATATCCGCCATCGTCATACTATCGACTAATATCTGCTTGAAAGTGCCGACACCAATGTTTTCCATCGGCTGGTTTGCGCGACGATTTTTAGGATTTGTGTTGTATCCGAGAAAATCCAGATCAAAACGTTTCTGTGTCTGGAGGCGCAAGATTTTATGCATCCCAGCCAGAACAATGATTATCCGGTAACCAGCGTCTGCTGCACGATTGGCCACACCTGCATAACTGGCAGTTTTTCCTGACTGGACATCACCTACAACGAGACCGCGCCAGTCCCAACTGCCTGGTCGCTGTGGATCATCTAGTAACTCCACAATTCTGGCGGTACTGTTCTGAAGTTCTTTGCAAGATTCTTCTGGCCAGCCATCCTCCTCTAGCTTACTGAGATACCTTTGCATAAAGGGGCCAGGTTGGCGACGCTCACCAACGTACCACGGCGCAGGCCTCGAGTCAGGATCCTTTAATATCAGTGCCGGACCTTGTTCTGTAATGAACATTGTCCAGAGCAGACGTATTGCCTCATCGACAGTATCGGGGCCGACAGTCAGCCCCATAGCCATGCTAAACACGGCAATATCAAGTTCTACAACCTTTTTGATCGCCTCTATATCTATTTGCTTGCCCGCTTCCTGCTGCATCTGCAGGATTTTTCGTGCTCTTAACGCAACCGCTTCAGCCACATCAATCATTATCCTCTCCCAGCTTACGTAAGATTTCCAACTTTAGTTTTGTTAAATCTCCTGGGAGATTAAGAAGCAGCATATCGATACGTTGAGAAAGAGCAATAGTTTCTGGTAATGCTTTACTCAGTTCAATCAACTGATCGCTTAATTTAGCGATTTCATCTGGCTCAAAGACTGCAGTTGCAACGCCTTCAGATTCAGATACTTCTAACCATATTCGCTCAATTGGAACATTTCGCTCGATCAACGACAGAATGGCATCAAGTCCCCCCCCACTGTCATTTTTTGCTTGCCGATAGGCGACGATCGCAGGATGCTCTCGATTAATTCTGTAGTGAGATCCCTTCGGGCCTTGATTCGCAAGCCATATAGGTGGAGCAGTATGCTGCGAGCCTTTAACACGAGGTCCTCTGCCACGAAAGGCAAAAACCTCCCGCGCCTCTTCTCTACAATGTCTAGCAATTAGCGTTAGACGTGCGCGGAGAGCTCCCGGAGGTCGTGCCTGTGATTTACGAACATCTATACGCCAGTCACGATCGAGTTCGGCAGGAAGATCCACCTGAATACGTGCGAGACGGCTCGCCTCATCGCGGGTCCACATGCGTACTCCACCCAGCCCAAGCCAGCTCCCAGCGACAAGAAGGCGCTTGCCTCGGTAGACATAAAACCCTTGTCTGGTAGCCCACCCACCAGGCCCACCCGCTGACTCGTATTCGGCATCGTTTTCAAAACGATCTCTATGCGGAAGAATATAAGGTTTAACACTAAGCGCAGTTCCCCCATGTCTTATGCGCTCCAACGGCAATTCTGTAGTGGCCGTATGTGCAGTTTGAAAGGGATCCCAGCCCTTAATGGCGCGACCATTCAGTAGAATAGATACTGAACGTGCATCCCCATTGATAAAACGGTGAAAAACCATGCCAAGATGCGCTCGAATTCCTTCCAGACGGATATAGAAGGCCTCTTTATTTAAACCGGTTAATCCGCTTAATTCATCAATGCGATCCCAAATTACAACCGTGGCGCTAGGGCGCGACAAAAGGGCGGTTACGTAATGATGGTCAGGCAGGTTATCTGGTACCGTGGCAATCCATCCCTTGTTAGCTACGGTTTCGATGTCCAAGACAACAGCACTCACACTCTCTGCAACTTTCGTCACAATGGTCATGCGACGGCTCTGCGAAAGCGAGGCTGTTTTTAGCCCCATACCAAAACGTCCGAGATCCCCCTCGCTTCTTATGCAATCTGGTCCATCCCCCCCTAACCTCATAGCATCAATTAATTGCGCCTCATTCATTCCATGACCATTATCCAGCAATGCAGCAACAGGGTCGCCGTCATTCCAATGGAGGTCGATTTCGACATCAGTGGAACCAGCTGTGATGCTGTTATCTATAAGATCTGCCAATGCCGTTTCTGGGGAATAACCGAGCCCTCTTAATGAAGTGATCAAGGCAAAAGGTTTTGGGGGAATTTCTATCGTACGTCCAGTCAGCATGCTTACCCAGATATTGTTTTATTTCAGCAAAATTGAAATTGTTGTGTTTTTTTCACATAATAAACGATTATTTCTACTTACAAGCTAGCTAATGCATACTTTTCTGCACCTCTGATGGTTGCACGAGACTTCGGTCAGCCCATCTAATCAGATTGGATAAGCCTGATCAGTGGTATGATTAGTCAGCTTATAAGTTAGGGGAAATACAACGTTTATTTATATGGCGTGGCGGAATTACGACATTCCCTGTCTCCCCTTTTTAAATTTGATCTAGCCGAAGTGCCCTTGACCTGGTAACCTGGCGTAATTTGTTTATCCTGGTGGGAAAATGGCAACATTTGTCGATTTATTTTGTGGTGGAGGTTTTGGAGCTCGAGGAGCAGTCCGTGGCGGCGGCGAGCCGTTACTTGGTCTGGATGCTTGGGAACTTGCCACAAAAACTTATAAAGCTAACTTCCCCGGAGCCGATATCCTTACAAAGCGTATTGAGGATGTCGATATCGCTGCTCTAGGCATGCGGTACGCTCCAGAAGTACTCTTAACGTCCCCAGAGTGTACTTCGCACTCCATAGCTCGCGGCTCAAAACCTGGTACGGAACTTAGCCGCGAAACCGCTCTAGGCATTGTCCCATGGATTGAGGCTATGCAACCACGCTGGGTGATTGTGGAAAATGTAAATCGAATGAAAAAATGGTCTCGCCATAACGAACTGGTACAGACGATTGAAGAATTTGGATATACAGTCAGCGATCTATATTTGAACTCCTCTGAATTTGGCTCGCCTCAGGCACGTAAGCGCATGTTTCTTGTTTGTGATCTAGAAGGAACCACCGTCACAAAAGAAGAGTTACTCGAAACAATCGAGTTTGAGCACATGACGGCCAGGGATGTGATCAACTGGGATGCTGACTACAAGTCTGAACCCTTGTACAAACCAACTCGCGCTGCAGCCACGCTAGAGCGTGCCGAAAGGGCAATAGCGGAGCTAGGGGAAAATGTTCCCTTCATCATCGTCTATTATGGCTCCGACTATGCTGGGGGGTGGCAAAATCTTGATGCTCCGTTGCGAACAATCACAACAATTGATCGCTTTGGATTAGTTACGTGGAAAGAGCAGATCCCTTATCTTAGAATGCTTCAACCTGATGAACTGCTCCGAGGCATGGGCGGAGGGGATGATCATATTCTGCCATACGGCAATCGCCGCGAAAAGGTTAAGCTGTGCGGAAATGGTGTCTGCTCCGATGTGATGACGGCAATCTTCAGTTGGATCGAGCTAAACCGGTAGTGACCACTTTTGATGTTGCGTATCCTGAGTAATCATCTACCTTAGATCAATTCTGAAAACATCCTGGACTGATCTTTAATTCGCCTCTTAATGATAGCTATCGAGCCGATCCCTCCAATTAGAAAATCTCCGCACAATACTTCGATACCAATCAGGCGGCTCAGAAAAATCCTTCAACAAAACATTGTATCGAACCGCACCGCTACGCCAAGCCAGCTCCAATCGCGTACCTGGCGATAACATCAGCCACATGGCTAGCTGAAGCAAATGATGTCTTTCTTTAATTGAACGCATTTCCAAAGAAATGCGTCCAGTGGCTAAGCGAATATCAGAGCATCCAATCTGATCCAGCACAAAATCCCGCAAGGAAACATGCCGATATTTTGAAGTTAAAATCATGCTCAACTGATGCAATACAGAATATCGTCCCAGGTCCCACTTGTCATCACCTGCATGACCTGGGTCAAGCACGTTGCATGCGTTCAGCAATAAAACAGTAGCATCGCGATCATAGAACAATGGTTCTACTGCAGGAGCAGCCCTCAGATCAAATCCGCACTCATGGCAATATGCAAGCGTACCTGCATCAAGTGCATCGACGTTCATGATATCGATCCGGTGAAAGGCTATAGCAGCAGCACACTGTGGACAACGGTCCAGCATCATTGTTTGGTGCTTAGTGCAAACTGTATAAAAAGCGATGCGCCATCGCTTCCTGAAATAAGGAATGCGATCCTCAGCTAGACAGGTGGGACAGCATTGCAATCCGTACCCCTCCCGCTTGCGATGGTACAACTTGAGAGCGAGAATCCATTGCAATCCGCCCGACACTTTGGATTTTCGGTAAAGCAATCCTTCATAGGAACGCAGTGTCGTATTCCATGTAATCTGTGACGGGGTCGCCGTCCGCTGGCTTAATTCGTCAATCAGCCATGTTGGAGCCAGGCGATCCATGTCCCGGTTCCAGATTTGGCGCTGATTGCCAAATATTAAATTACAGAAAGTCTGAACCTTCAAGCCGTGACCATGTGCAAGTCTTACTAGCCAGGAAGATAGTAGTTCGTCCGGTAACGGCCTATAGCGTATAGGCCATAGAGGCGAAGTGATACCCCTCATGTCGCCTTCAGGCGTCGGTATTGTTTACGTTTAGAGGGAGGTACCCATGTTAGTTCATTGATCCGCTCCACGGTAATGCATTCGGTCTTGGTACGAATTGCATCCACTGCCAACTCTTTCACCAGGTCACACATATCTCCTAAAGTACCTTCGCTACGCATATGGATAGTCAACATTGATGAAGGCGCTTTAAGAGTCGACGGTTTTCTCAAAGGCATACGCTGTTCCAACGTTGCCAGTAGAGCGCCAAATTCATTATTCGCTCTCCATAGAGGCAGCTCCTCTGGAGTAAAACGACTCGACATTTGCGGATCAGTATTGAAAGCATTGTAGGCGTCTTCAATGCCAGCAGCGACTATAGCAACGGAAGTTTCATTGCCCAAACTTTTCAAGGCATTTCTGAATTCCTGCTGCCGGTTTAAACTACCTGCGATCAGATGATGAATCTCATCCACAATCAACATTTTCACTTCCATTTGCCGGAAAAGTTTCTTAATCTGAGAGTATTTTTCTGGCACTGACGCTGTTGGCTTATAAGGCGTCATGAGCACGTCTAAAATGCGCGTATAGAAGTCAGAAATATCCGGTTTGGGTGGAGCTTCCACTAAAACAACGGGACAAATAGTAATCTCGTTGGTTGGATCAAGGTCCGGTGGATGGAGTGATAAAAATCGCTCAAGAATCGAAGTTTTTCCATTGAATGAAGGCGCTACCAACAACATATTTGGCATGCGCGTAATACGTGGGTAGTTTAATAGGTCTTCCATCCGGGCAAGGATACGCTTCGCATCCTTGTATCCCAGCCAAGTACCCTCGCGAATAGCATAGATGCGCTTCTCGTCATTGCAATCAGCCATAGCCGATGCCGCTTCACTCAAGTGTGCATAATCGTGAGGCGTAGACATTAATCATCATCCAATGGCATTACGGAATCGGGATCGTAACCGCGCACGGCGTCAGGCGGCTCAGAAGAAGTTGGGCTGCTGACGTTTGGAAGATTTTCCGCCATAACTTTGCGTGCCTCAGTATGCTGTGCACGTCTTTGCTGAGCACGCCTGGCGGACTTAGTCTTTTCTGCAGCATTCTCTTCAATTTCGCGCCGCTGATTAATCAGAGCAAACACTTCTTTTTCATTTTCACGTGGGATACCTAGTTCATCAGCTCGCCGATGTGCTTCACGCAATTCCCAAATACTGACTGGGGGCAGACTAGTGTCGCGATAGGGTATAGCACAATAACGTCGCGAAATTTCATCGAAAAAATAGAGAGTACTGATATCCCGAGGGTCACGATGAAACGGAAATTTGCGTCGATGCCCCTTGAATTCTGGATGTTCAGCATTGATCCATGGTCGTAACACGTCATGGTAATAATGTATTTCATCAATCACGACACCGTAATTCTGGACTGTTCTTTCAATAAACGGCATAAAGTCGATGCGCATTTTTTCTTCATCCAATCGTCGTGCAGGCAACCCTCGACCTGGCTTTCCTTTCGTCCCCAGCAAACCTTCCTTCCACTTCATTAAAGGCGGGATACCGATTCCTGAATGACGTTTTCGGTGGTAGGCTGCGAAAAACAGAATCAACCAGCGTTCGAGTTCACTAAAGGTCATGCAAGCACTTCCCTCAGCGTCATATTCCCCTTTCTCCGCAGGCCCTGAAAAGGTGGCACCCTTTACAGTTTTTAGTCCCTCAGACACCGTTCCCATCAGTCTTTCAATGTGAGCGCCATAGCGTGGTTTTTTGACGGGGCGCAAATGGAGATCTATATCGTATTCCTTACATGCGACATTGAGCATGTTGCCGCGAAATTCACGTGCGTTATCCATATGCAGAACTCCCATCGTTCCCCAACAAGGCCAATCCGTTGTGGTCACATTCAAACGCGTCATCCATTTTTCTTTTGGCAATATCGCATGCGCAATACACATTCCCGCTGACATGGCAGAAGGTGCATCAAGTGACAAATGCATACCAAGACACACGCGACTGAAAACGTCGATTGCCAGAGTGATCCAGACACGCTTAATCGATTTCCTGTAAATGTCATCAACAATAACAACAGGCAGTTCTGTATGATCAATCTGTACCATTGCCAACGGCCAGTCTGCATCGGGAATACTACCTTTGATAGCATCGAACTTGTCATGGGCAACCGCGATGCCTTTACGCTTGGCTACGCGCTCTCGGCCCGAGGTCCTTTCCAGACGGTCCCGAATTGTATTCGCTGCAGGCAAGGCGAGATTGGCATTGGAACAACGCCTTCGGATTTCTACAATAGTTGCAGCGATAGAAGGATTCTGATTCGTATCATGAAAATTCTCAAAACAATCCTGAATGATAGCCTCAACCTCGGGAGATAATCTTGATGGCCTCTTACCTCCTTTTCCACCTGGACTTAGTATCAAGGACGATACCAAACCCGTGTCCCTAAATGCAGCCAGCCATCGATAAATCGTTGCACGGCTTACACTCGCAGCAAGTGCTGCCTGGTCGGCAAGAGCATTAGATTTTCGGTAGTCATTATTGAGAAGAGGCTCTATGTGTCGCCGACGTTCCTCAGCAACCTCCCATTCCATTTCTGAGACACTTGTAAAATCGTGAACAATGGGCTGGGGAGTGTTTGGTTTTTCTATTTTCTTTGGCGGTCCCAGCTCTCCAATCTTCAGGAGCACCTTTTCATTGGAACCGACTTCTTTTGCCAATACCAAATTGAGGTCTGCAAGAGCGACGATGACGTAGTCGCGACCATTGTTTGTTATTGTTGCGCCTTCGGTAATCCAAAGCAGAGTGCGTTCCTGTTTACTCATATTTCATTCCCAGGCAAACACAGTACAGTGCCATGATGGATAGGCTGATCCCAGTCAACCACCAGGTTCCGTATCACGATTGCATGCCATATTATTGGAAGCCAATGAAGCCGATCATCATCAGTTGAAGTAAGGCAGTCAAGAAGCTCATCGACGGGCAATATCCCGTTGTTTTCACGCACGATTTGAATTATCTGAGAACTATCGTGAATCGCAGGTTCAATATTGCGGTATTCGCGGAGGAATTTGAGATTTGCCAGCCTTTGCGTTCGAATTTCCACTTGCGTGGTTATTCGGAAATCCCAGCCACGTTCAAGCGCGAAATTTTTTGCCGCTTCGAATTTAGGAGCGTATTTTTCAGCATTTCGCTCCAGGTCATCGGTATGCTTAATCTCAGTAAGCAATGGTTTGGGGATTTCCCCGGATTCAAAATCTGGGTGATATCTAACAAGTACATCGGGAACATATCCCTTGGCTATTCCTGGGACTTGAATAATGACTGGCTGCGGCTCAAAACTGGCGACCCTTTCATTGAAGTCCAAAAGCAACATGTACTCTTTTTCGAGAAGAGACTCGAATGCATCCATTTGACCGTTCTTGCGGCTGGCAAAACTCCCAGTTACGACAAGATGGTTTTTTGGAATTTTTCGTACAGGCATAGACCTCCCGGTCAATACGTTTATGAATCACTGCACTTTTTTTGTTGCCCTTATGAACTATATGGCACCCATCAACACAAATTCTAATCGCATTATTGGCAATCTGAAAACAAGTTGATAAACAAATATGGTAGGGATGTGGGTTGGATAATACGATTAGAGCGGCGGCCTTGTATTTCTGCGATCGCTGAGGCAGTTGAAGTGCGTTAATATGAGAGTTTCGATAAAAAAAATACAATTAATGTATTGAAAATTTGCTTGTTGGTTTCATTTAATTAGGGTCGACGCCATGTGCCGACCGGCCCAACGGCCGAACTCACTTTTCTGAGGAACAGATATGTCAAAAGAAACTGGTAAGAAGACGGCCTCCCTAGCTGGCAAAACCCTCGGTAGCACAAACGCCTCAGCAATTCAAAAGAGCTTGGCAGGGAGCGCACTTGCCCAAGCCGGAACAAATAAGACAACCAGTAAGTCCATTGAAACCAAAGCTTCAGCGGCTCTGAAAAGCGGCCAGTCGGCGACAGCAACCAAGTCCCTGGCGGGATCATTGGTCTCGCAATCGAAGAAAAACAACTGACGCAACTATCGCTGCGCCCAATGGGCGCAGTCGAAAAACAATTTAGAGAGGTGCAACTTGTCCTACAGTCTTGAAAACCGACTCGTCATCGGCGTAGCTTCCAGCGCAGTATTCGATTTGCGCGACTCCGATGCTGTATTTCGTCGGGATGGCGAAGCCGAATACCGAAAATACCAACGGGCGCACCTCAACGAGCCATTCCCAAAAGGGATAGCCTTCCCTTTCATTAAACGCATTCTATCCTTGAACGACCTTAGCAAGCCGGATGACCCACTTGTAGAAGTCGTTTTGCTTTCGCGCAACGATCCTGATACAGGCTTACGAGCGATGAAGACCATTGAGCACTACGGCCTAGGAATGACTCGTGCGATTTTTATGCAGGGACGTTCTCCATATGAGTACATTCCCGCGTTAAACATTGCGTTGTTCCTGTCAGGGAATAAACAAGACGTAGATGCGGCGATTCGTGCAGGTCATCCTGCGGGTCAAGTTCTTGATTCGAACTACGTGGACAATGAGGAGGATCTTACCCTCAGCATCGCGTTTGACTTCGATGGTGTATTGGCCAGTGACGAATCCGAGTCAGTATATCAATCGAGTGGGGTGTCAGAGTTCCATGCACACGAGGTACGTAACGTCATGCAGCCCCACAATCCAGGGCCCCTTAAAGAATTCCTGGTCCGGATTTCAAAAATTCAGGCGGTAGAAGAAGAATATAAAAAGGAGAATCTGGAATATCAAAATCGGCTGCGCGTCTCAATTGTGACTGCTCGTAATGCACCGTCGCATGAACGTGCGCTCAAAACACTTGAGAGCTGGGGCGTTTATGCCAACGATGCGTTTTTCCTGGGCGGAATCGACAAAGGGAAAATTTTAGGCGTACTTAGGCCTCACATCTTCTTTGACGACCAGCCGGGACATTTGAAATCAGCGAGCGCCGTTGCGCCTTCAGTACATATTCCATTCGGTATTATTAATGCAACACCCGAAATCTCTACTATGGCGGACACAACATCCCCGCAGTTGTAGTCAGATTCTGTCCCCACTGAGTGCTAAGCGACTTATATGGAAAAATCTAGTTCACTTGATCGAGCAGGGTCCATTTGCATGCAAATGGACCAGCTAAATTATCAATACACTAATGTTGATACTTTCCAGTCGATACTGGATTGCCAAGAACAGTTGGCGAGTACGTGAAGAACTGGTGGTGATTCAGATCCTCGTCAAAAGGCGAGATTTGAAACATACGTATTATGCTGCGCCGAAGGTATTAATTACTCATGTAATTTAAACAAAGTCGCACGTTAAAATTTAGTCTCTTCACTATCTGAATTTAGTCTTATTAGTAGCTAATCAAAAAGCGAGTTTTATTAATTTTTGTCTTACCACTTCCTGATTGTTCACAAGAAATAAAAATTCATCATTGGCAAAGGATGAATAAATCTGACGAATTGACTGGTTCGATAAAATAAATTTCTCGAACCAGTCAAGCTGCCACGGCTGCATCTTCACTTGCTCTCTCAAAATGCAAGATAGTTGTCCCCCGAAGAACAGGCAAGTAAGAATAACTTCTAGGGATTTTTAGCCTGCGATTTAAAAGTCGAAGCATGCTTGGAATGCGCCGCAACTGGTTCCCCGGCTTCATTGAGCCTGATACTTATCTGATGTCCTTTTATCGTTTGCCAGTTGATATTTCCATCCTGAGACAAAGCTACTTTTTTCCACTCCCCATCTTGCCCTAGCTTTTGAAATTCACCTTCAGCAGTTAGCCGGAACTGTATCACCGTGTTTTCGTATTTTGTCGTAAACACCCAGGGAGATCCTTCGACCAGTTTTTTGACAAGAGCAGGCTGCTCTTCTGCAAACCCGTTCAGTGAAACCAGGAACAGCAAAACTGCTAACAGAGACTTCATCGGTCTTTCCTTTCACATGTATAGAATCAACTGATTCAAGATTGTTCACCCAAAAAAACGCTTATTTTATCGTAGCCGATGATCCGTCATCCCGCGAATCTGCGCCGGGCTCAAACCCAGCACACGGCGCATGCTGCGGGCTAGGTGGCTGGAGTGGGCGAAACCTGTTTCCAGGGCGATGTCTGTCATGCTCTGCTTGCCTTCCATCATGAGCTGGCGTGCGCGTTGCAAGCGTCGCTCCATGACATAGCGGTGTACAGGCATGCCCGTTGCCTGCCTGAACAGTGACTTGAAATGCGACAGGCTGAAGCCTGCCACGGCAGCAAGTTCGGCCAGCGTGAGGTCTTTATCCAGATGTGTCTCTACATAATCGATGACATGGCGCAAGCGCCACGTTGGCAAGCCGGGGCCCGTCAGTTGCTCGGTCACTGGCTGGCGTGACTGCAAGGCAAACAGACGGGCAGCCAGTGCGACTGCCAGACTGTCAGCAAAAATACGCCCACCCGGATAAGCCTCATGGTCCTCGGCCTGCATCATCCAGCCTATGCATTCTATCTGCGGGTCACGGATATGGATGGCTGGTGTCAGTTGCCCATGCTGGCTGCCCAGCTTCATGGTTTCTGCTGTGTCGTTCAGGATTTGCGGCGACAGGCGCAACAACAAGGATGTGGCGGGCTGGGTCAGTGTCCAGCATGTGCTGGAACCACCAGGGACGACACAGAACTGCCCATGCAGGCGCACCCCCTGGCGCTCATAAGAACCTGCGCGGTAAGACACAGGAACAGGGTCACCCAGATGCAGGCAGAGTACATGCCGCGCATCGACAGGAGAATTGAACAAACCAGGTGGTACAGGTGAGGTAAGCACATCAAGCAGCGGCAAATCATGGCTACCGGCACTGCTCAGCAGTGCTGCAGATGGATTGGGATAGCATGCAGGTCTGGTCATTGCGCCCTCAAAGTATGCACACCTGGGGAAGCATTAATGTAGCGCAAATCATCCGTCTGTGCTCGCGAGCGGCTGTTTGTGCGCGTCATTTCAAAGGGATGTTGCTAGCATCGTCCCCATTGTTACGGCCCACAAATAAACCCCACCTGGAGAAAAAAAATGAAGAGACGGCTTTTCTTGCAACTCCCCTACGCCGCCATTGCTGGCAGCATCAGTACCGCACTGATGATGCCCGCCCTGGCATTATCCCGAGAACAGATCACCGATGCCACAGCCTTTCACGCCATGCGCCGCTTTGCCAACCTGCCATCAGGCAAAATCGCATATGTCGAGCGCGGCCAGGGTGATGTCGCCCTGCTCTTGCATGGTGCACCACTAAATGGCTTCCAGTGGCGCGGTGCGATAGACCGTCTCTCACTCTACCGCCGCTGCATCGCGCCCGACTTCATGGGCCTGGGCTATACCCAGGTGCCCGCGCAGCAATCACTGACAGCCCATGCCCAACTGGACATGCTGATTAGCCTGCTGGATCACTTAAAGATTGGCGTGGTTGATATCATTGCCAGCGACAGTGGCGGTGCAGTGGCACAACTGCTTGCAGCAGGCTATCCAGAACGCGTGCGCAGCATGCTGCTGACAAACTGCGACGTCGAGCCAGACAGTCCGCCGGCAGGCGTGCAGCCCGTCATCAAGATGGCACGCGCTGGCACCCTGGCTGACGAAACCGCCAAATGGCTGAGCGACAACACCCTGGCCCGCGCCACCTTTGGTGCTGCCGTATTCCACAACCCGGCAATACTGAGCGCTGACAATATCGCCTGTTACGTCACCCCACTGGTCAGCTCAGCACTGCGCCGCCAGCAATACCACGACTTCCACCTGGCGCTGGAACCCAATCCCTTGGCGGGCATAGAAGCAAAGCTCAAGCGCAGCAACATCCCCATCAGGATAGTATGGGGCGGCAGCGATACCTTGTTTTCCATGGCTGATGCAAATTATCTTGACCGCTTACTTCCACAATCACGCGGCATACGCGTGATACCAGAAGGGAAGCTGTTTTTTCAGGAAGAGTATCCGGATGTGATTGCGGAAGAAGCCCGCCGCTTGTGGACAGTGTGACGCGCACATCAAGCTGATGGCGGTATTGACAGTTAGCTCAGGCTAGCTGTCAACAGTCGGGAACACTTACTTCCAATTCATTTCCCACCCAGCGCCGCTATGCGCTCCGCCGCATGCGTATTTTGCGCATCCAGCCCCAGCGACAAACGGTAATGCTTTAGCGCCGCCACCTTGTCCGCCTGAAACTCATATACCTCCGCCAAACTGTCATGCAGGTTTGCACTGTCAGGATAAACCTGCACGCCAAGGCCAAACACCGTCACCGCCTGATCAGCCATCTTCTTGCCCAGCAAACGATAACCCCAGGAATTGAAATCATCTTCAGAAGGATCAGGCAAACCCTTATCAATTTTTATCTTGTTCAATTTCGCCGCCAGACCTGCATAACCATCCTGCGCAATTTGTTCACGCAAAAGATGCGCCGCATAAGCACCGCCATGCGCTTTTCTCAAACCCGGCAAATAAAATCCAGCGATATCATCAATCATCCCCTGCGGATCAGCACCTGCCAGATTGGTCAGCGTGACGATGGCAAGATCATGGCCGGGATATACATAAAACGCCGAACGCGCACCACCCACACCAGCCACCGCAGCATACTCACCCTGCCGCATCACAGGCCAACCCAACGCCCACACAGTCGGCTTCCCATTATTGAAAGTACCTGGCGTCCAGAGCTGTTTCAAACCCGCAGCAGAAATCAGCTTGCCCTGTTGCAGCGCGATGAGCCAGTTGGCTACGTCCTCGGCACTGCTATTCATGCCCGCACCTGTTCGCAAGAATGGTGGATAAGTCTCAACGATATGCCGCAAGCTGCCACCCGGTTCTTCATACCTGTACGACACCGCCTTGTGCGGTATCACATCACGCGACTCACCAAAACCCACGCTACGCATGCCCGCTACAGCAAACTGCCGCTTCTGGAAAAAATCAATGAACGGCATGCCACTCAAACTATCGATGATCTTGCCCAGCAAAATATAATTGGTCTGGTTATAGCGGTAACGCTCACCCGTCTTGAATTCCATAGGCCAGGTCTGTATCGCCGCCCAGGCAGCATCCACCTCTTGCGGCGTCGCCAGCGAAGGTATCTTGCTGCTGATGATGTCAGGGATACCCGAGGTATGCGTAAGAAGCTGCCGCACAGTCACCGCCTGCCAGGCCACAGGCAAGCCATCCAGATAGCGCGACACGGGCGCAGACAAATCCAGCTTGCCCTCCTCTACCAACTGCATGATCGCAACCCCAGTAAACGACTTGGTCGCAGAGTTGATGGAAAACACATTCTGGTCATTCACAGCCACCGCATTGGGTATCTCAGCCAGACCATACGACTTCAACAAAACAATCTTGCCACCTCTGACCACAGCCAGTTGCATGCCGGGGATGCTACGTTCGTGCATTTCGCTTTTTATGTAGCGGTCGATTTGTTGTTTGATTTCTGTGTCGGAGGGCTGGGATTTTACTGCGACGTCGCTGGCGTTCGCAGAATAACTAGCTGCTGTCGTTCCGATCAGACCGCAAACCACGCAAAGCGAGGCAATTAATTTTGTCATTTAAATTTGCTTTCGAAAATTGTCACACTACAGTCCTTGAGAAGGACGTATTAATGCCAATCATCATTCGACTTGCAAAATAGAAAATAGTTCTAAGCTATCGGCGGAGTTCGGAAAAAAGCAAACACATTTTCGCCAAAATGTGGTCAATGCCAAGACAGAAATATTAACTAAAAAATAATACGCACCTAAGATAGACTTACATTAGGAGTCATCACATGCATATTAAAATTGTTGAGATCAGTAATTTCCGCAAGCTACTTGGTGTCCGGGTCGGGATTTCAGCGAAAAAAACAGTATTTGTTGGAGCTGTGCGTTTGCTAGCTGAATTGACCCTGTCAGTTTGATCCATCTTCCACTTCCTGGCGAAGGCAGCCACCCGGTCATACGACCCTTCAAATCCCAGTTCTTTTAGATCCAGATGAAGTTGTTTTAAGCTTCGTCGCTGCTTACGATTCTTGCCAGCTTCGGTTTTAAGCCAGCTTGATAGCTGCAATGCATATTTATCGATGGCGCTTGTTGTTTGTCGCTCCGCATAGGCTGGCTCTGTGACTTCAGAGCGCAGATAGCACCGGACAGTGTTGCGAGAGATGCCCAGTCGTCTGGCGATCTCCCGTAATGGGATATGGTCACGAATGTGCCAGCGTCGAATAATACCTAGTAATGCCACGTCAATCACTCCTGTCCCCTACTCATCAAGATAAGTAGGATTGTGTGCTAAACGTGGGACAATTTTAGATGCAATTTATCCGCACCCCCAGTGGGTCAATTTTCAGTGCAAATCAACAGCCTTGGTGATGTACACCAGTGCACCTGATGCCGTAAAGTCGCACGTAATTTCAAATGGATGGTTTACTGAACACGAAATAGCTTAATTGGCAAAGCTATCAATGCCCACAAGCAAAAGGTACCAAGCTGCCCCTCAAGAAATGCTGCAATAACAACACTTCACTTCTTCTCAAGCATTACTTCACACGAAAAATCCTCAACCTTACTTGATATTAATTTAATACTAAATTAATATCAATTTCGTTGCCTTATTTTTAACCAACAACCACCTTGCAAACCACCTCCAGCTGCCCAGAGGATGTTTGCCTGCTGCCTCCATACCCAACCCTTAAAAGGACCAGGAAATGCGTGCTGCACAGATACGACGTCACCTTGGGGCATTGCATGCTCCCTTACCCAGGACCGGGACTTTTCAGGGCTTGATGGCGGGGGCGAAGATGCTCTCGGCAGAGGCTCTGGGGCCTGCGCCGCATAGCAAGGCTGCTTCGCTGAACCTGGAATTTTCTCCGCGTGACTATGTCACTTATCTGCTGTCGATTGATGCCGAGATTGAGCATTGCTTGATGGTGCAATACCTGTACGCGGCGTATTCGTTGGGCGGGCCGCAGGTGCCTGAAGCCTACCGTGATGTGGTGCGCAACTGGCAGGAGGTGATACTGGGCATCGCCAAGGAAGAGATGGGGCATTTGATCTCGGTGCAGAATTCGCTACGGCTGATCGGTGCGCCGCTGCATATGGACCGCGAGGATTACCCCTGGGATGCGCCGTTTTACCCCTTCCCGTTTGCGCTGGAACCATTGACGCTGGACTCGCTGGCCAAGTATGTGTTTGCCGAATCGCCAGAGGACTGGGACGGTGGAGAGTTAGGTAAGGAAATACGAGCGCGTGTTTACAAGGAGGGGGAACCTCCTCCGCATCAAGTATCGGTCTTGCTCAATAAACTGATCAAGCTGGTCGAGAAGCCTGATTATTTACCTGACTATGTGTTCCAGGCCAACACTTTCCCGGCCCAGGCCAACTGGGCTGAATGGGGACGTGGCTATCTGGGTGGAAATCGTGGCAACAGTTCTGGCCAGCCCAGGCAGACGCCGGATGTGCTGGTGGTGCCGCAAACCTGCCGTGACGATATGGTGTCAGCCTTGCAGCAGATTGCTTCACAGGGTGAGGCCACCACGGGCGACACAAAATCACATTTTGTGCGCTTCCTCAATATCTATGTAGAGATGCGCGAGTTGCTGGCGAAAGAAACGCTGACTGACGCAGTATGGAGCAAAGCCCGTCCAGATGATTTTTCTGTCGATGGCTGGAAGAAATTACAGCCAGCCAGCAAGGCCGGCTTGCTGAAGGCGGGAGCCCATTTTGCCCCCTGGTCACCATCGCGCAAGGTGGCGGTCAACCCTTATGTGTCATTGGACCCAGGCCAGGAACCGGAACTTGCCGGTGGCAAGGCAACCCGCATCACTCACCCTGAATCAATATTGTGGGCACAACTGCACAACGTGCGTTACCGCATGTTGCTGGCTTATCTGATACACAGCTTCACCCTGTTTGGCGGCTTGAATGCAGCGGGTGCTATCACACCGCGCGGCGCCATTGTCAATGGCACTTTTGGCGAAATGTATAACCTGCGTGCTGTTTCTGAGATCTTGATGCAGTTGCCAGTATCAGCCACTGACCCAGATGCGGGTTTTGCCGGACCGCCTTTCCAGATGCCTTATACCCTGAACAGCCCGTTTGGCGAAACCAATCGCTGGCTTGGTCATCTTGACCTGCTGATCGCGGCAGATAACCTGACGGAAGCGCTCTTGCTGGTTGCCCCGCCAGCACGCCATACCTATCTGCAAGCCATGCGCGAGGCAGACAAAAACATGCAGGCACTGGCCCAGCGTATTTTGTCTGGCAGCATTGACCCTGCCCTATTCTAGGAGTAGCTCTTATGTCTATCTTGGAAATCAGAATTTTGCCGCCGCTGGCGATTGGCCGCCTGGGTGCTGCCGATGAAGCGCTGGAAGCCTTTGACCTGGAAGCAGACCCGACCAAGCCTTTTGACTATCGCAGCATCGTGCCGCGCCCCAGCCTGGAGGTGGACAAAGCAACGGGCGAGATCGTGCGCGCCTATGTGCCTGCGCAGATACGCTTCAAGGATGAAAATAAAAAGATCAGGCCGGTTGCACCATTTCTGGAAGTGTTTGTACGCACCAGTGATCAGCCCGATGAATTGCAGCCGCTGACCCTGGACTTGCTACAGCATGAAAAGCTGAGCCTGGCCAGCCTGCACTGGGACGTGGCGCTGAGCAATATCAAGCTGTTTCGCCGCACCGGCAACGCAGATGACCAGATCCACGCCAAACTGAGCTCGATCAAGGATCATGTGCGCCACCCCGTCATCGGTCATTGCAAAAACTTTTTGCCGGGCAAGACCCTGCCCCTGGGACATATACAGTACATCAAGCCAACCAAAGACTTTCCAGAGATACGCTTGCGCTACACACCGGCTGGCGGTGTGGTGTATGGTTCACGCAAGCAGAGACTGGAGCCAGACCAGAACGGCGTGCCCATGCTGGTCGATGATCCCATCATCGATAACGATGAGCTGGTGCTGTACAACGAGAAGAAAGACTGGCTAGGTTATGCCGATGGCACCGTACCCGGCGTCAGCAATGCCACCCTGACCGCGCCCGCCAGTATCTATGCAGGTTACGCCGATGCTGACGGCAATCAGGTCAGCTGGGGTTACTTGGATGATGAATGCGATGGCCATGTCAGGGTCAGCCTGAAACTCCATGATGACAAGGTCTTGCATGCGCAAGCCTATATAGGTGCCGGGCCACCGGCTTTTGCGCCTGACACTTTGCCAGTGCGCGTGATCTCTGACGAGATGGAACAACTGCTATACGGTGCTGTGGTAAAAGACGAAGAAGTATCACTCGATGATGCGACAGAGCTGGTCTTGCGTGCGCTGGAAACCGTCAGGCTGATGAATACGGCAGTGATGAACGGCAACCCGGTCAATGGCCGCCTGAATGTAGCCAGCACCATGGTGCGGCAAAATACCGGCGACTTTGAGCGTTATTACGAACCGATAGCCGCCGCCTCGCTGGTGGACAACCTGGCCTTGCGCGCCCTGCATGAGCGCGTCTTCAGCACCCTGACTGCCGGCGGCGCCCCCTGGTTTGCCCAGGCATTGCGACAGCCAGATGAAATCGGCGACCTGTCGGCCGCTGCCCTGCGCAAAATGCCAGCATTGATGCGCGGTGCAGATGGCCGCAGCCTGACCTTGACACGCCGCCATATCGACATGGTGATCAAGGCCGCCAAAAACGCCATGTTTGCCAGCCCCAGCCAGCAGGAGAGCAAAAATGTCCGATAACAGCAGCAACAAAAAAGCCAGCATCAGTGCCAGCAACCTGACGGCGCAAATCCATCATCGCGGCACTGGTAACCCGGCGTCGGTGCTGCCGCGCAGTGCTATTTCCAACTGCTTCCCTGGCCTGGAATTTGATTTCAGGAATTTGTGGCGGCGCGCCTTTGAAGGCATCACCCTGGTCGAAAACAACAACTATGTGATTGATGCCGAACCAGGCCACGCGAACCTGAAGAGTCGCCGCCTGCTGCGTTTTGCCGGGCTGGACATGGGCGTGCTCACCACCGGGCCTACCGTGCCGGAAGAAGGCCCCATCACACTGGCTTCAGCCGCCAATCCGAATGCCGTGTCTTTCATGGAATGGTCCAATTCATTTGCCCGGATTTTGCATTTGCAGGGGCAGATGGTGGAATGTGAGTTTACTGCCGACAAGGATGCCGACACCGAAGTTTTGTATGATGCTGACACACCTACCCATAAGGTGCATTTAAGGCTGCGTCACTTTTTTGTCAGCGGCACGGCAAGCTTCAATCCTGCCCTTCTGCAACCGGGCGAATTAACGCAAGGTTTGTGCGCTCCCTGGCAAAATGATTACCGCGAATGCGCCTGCTACTATTGGGCGGCCTCACGGCCAGACTATGTGAATGTGGAACCTGGCATCAATGGCTTGTCACGCGGCGACATGTGGTTTGCCAAGAAACGTACTGGCACTTACATCCCCGACAACCGTACTGACAGTCGCTTATACTCCTACGATGACTTGTTCAAATCCTGGCAAGAGGATTTGCAATTCATCATACGCGGCAAAGATGCCGATGAGTCCTGATCTCTTCGCTGAGCCTGAGACTATCACAAGGCCTGAGGAAGATGCCAGTCTCGCACCTGCCCTGTCCTTGCACACCGTCACAGCATCACGCCCCTCGCACCGTGATGCACACTTGGTAGAAGATGCACAGGGTGCGCAACTCTTGCTGGTGAATGGCAGCAGGCTGTTTCATTTGCCGCCGGATCTGGTGCCAGAATTTCGTACTGCGATCAAGGCTGAGGGCCAGCAATTGCTGGCTGCGCTCATCGCCAATTATGGCTTGCAGGCCCAGTCCTATATCGATGATGAACCGCTGTCATCACCACCAGTACATGCACTGTCACTGGCGATAGCGCAAAAGTGTAATCTGGGTTGCACTTATTGTTATGCGCAGCAAGGTGAATTTGGTGGCAAGGCCAAAAGCATGGAATTACAGAAAGCCATGCAAGCTGTGGATTTATTGCTGGGCCAGGCAGCACCGGGTGCCAAGGTCAACCTGGCATTCATGGGTGGTGAGCCCTTGTCTAATCGCGCTGTCTTGCGCAGCGTGACTGAGTATGCCGTTGAGCAGGCAGCGCAACGCGATGTGCGCTGTCATTTCTCCATCACCACCAATGGCACGCTGGTGACAAGTGATGATGCTGATTTTTTCGAGCAGCATGGCTTTGCCGTCACGGTGAGCCTGGATGGTCCGGCAGAGCAGCATAACCGCTTGCGCGCCTTCAAGGGTGGCAAGGGTTCTTTCGACCAGATAGTAGAACGCATCGCCCCCTTGTTGGAACGCCAGCGCCAGATGCAGGTATCCGCACGCGTGACAGTAACCCCTTTTAACCTGAACCTGCCGCACACCCTGGATACCTTCATCAACATGGGCTTTCACAGCGTAGGTTTTTCACCTTTGCTGCGTGCATCCAACGGTCAGGCAGAAATGGGGCCGGAAGACATGGCCGAAATGTTGCAAGGCATGATCGCCTGCGGCCTGGCATTTGAGCAGCATGTCATGCAGGGCCAGCGCTACCCTTTCATGAATATGCAAAACGCCTTGCGTGAATTGCAGCGCGGCACGCACCGTCCCTACCCCTGCGGTGCGGGTGCGGGTTATTTTGGTGTATCAGCAGATGGTGAATTGTCTGCCTGCCACCGTTTTGTTGGTGATGAACAGGGCAAGATGGGCAGCCTGGATGAAGGTGTGGACCGCAGCAAGCAAGCCATCTGGCTCAGCCAGCGTCATGTACACCAGCAGCAGCCTTGCAATAACTGTTGGGCGCGCTACCTGTGTGGCGGCGGCTGCCATCATGAAGTCTTGGCACGTGGACGCCATGCCTGCGATTACATACGCGGCTGGCTGCATTACACCATAGGTGCGCATCAACGCCTGAGCCATCTGGCAGCGGACTGGTTCCAGGGCACGCCGGACGGCCCGCAGGTCTGAAATGGCGAGCACGGATAGCGCAGTCGATGTCCTCATCATCGGTGCCGGGCCAGCCGGGCTGACTGCCGCCCTGCGCTTGCAGCAACTGGGCTATAGCGTGCAAATGCTGGAGCGTAGCGCAAACTGGCCGCGCACGCAGATAGGTGAGGCACTGACGCCGGGAGTCAGAAACATCATAGATATGCTCGATGCCAATGTAGCCATGCAAGCCGTGCCCCATCTGGCAGGTTTGGCGACGCGCCTGTGCTGGCGCAGCCAGCAAGCAGAAATAATCCGTCATGGCGACGCCGCCGTCGTCAACCGCGCTGCCTTTGATACGGCCTTATTGCAACTGGCCCTGCAACGCAGCATCAGCCTTACCATGCCAGCGCAAGTGCAGGACATAGAAGGCAGCCCTTACGACTGGCAAATCAGTATCAAGACTGCTGATGGCGTGCAGCAAACCCATGCGCGTTTTATCCTCGATGCCAGCGGACGCAGCAATAGCCAGCAACAGTATGCCTGCGCACCACGCCTGTCTGCGGTCTGGGCAGAATTATCACCTGCGCATATCCCGACTGGGATGGTGAATTTCACGCAGGTAGAAGCACTGGAACATGGCTGGCTTTGGGGCACCCGCCTGCCTGACCAGCGTTACCGCATCATGTTGCTCAGCGATCCACACACTGCACACCAGCAAATGCCGGGGCAGGCCGAACAATGGCTGCGCAAGCAATGCGGGTCCAGCCTGCTATTTTCTGACGTGGCAACGACTCCTTACGCCAGCCGCTTGCAAGCCTGCGTGGCTACACCTTATTTATCACTCGATAGCTGGCAAGATGGCAGGCTCAAACTTGGTGATGCGGCATTTGCAATCGATCCAATCTCATCTTCAGGCGTGGAAAAAGCCATGCGTTTTTCTTTGCAGGCTGTAGTTGCAATCCACACGATACTGGGTGGTGTCGATGAAAACGCGGATGAAAATCGCTACGAACTGGCCCGTCACTTCTTTGAACAAAGATTGACAGAAACCTGCTCCCGCCACAGCTATTGGACAGAGGCTTACTATGCCCAGGCATGGTGTAGTGATAGCTTATTCTGGCAAGAGCGTTCTGGCGTCAAAGATACCGGCAATGCAGAGACTGCATCTGCTCATCCACTGTTATTTTCGCTACGAGAGCAAAGTCAGCAATTAAGTAATTACCGGCCAATAGAATTAAGGCCACTGGCCAGCTTCAACCCTTACCTGCCCTTGCGCATACACCCGGCCACCAGCATGGTGGCCAGCTACTGCGTGGTCGATGACAAGGTAGAAAAACAGCTGGCGATCACCCACCCCAGCCTGGAACGTCCTGTTTCTTTCCTGGAAAACCAGGCGCTGCTGCCGCATCTTGATTCCTTATGGCAGCCACAGTCGCTAGCCAGCGTATTGAAAAAACTGGAAATAGGCTTGGGTGCACAAAACGCACAAAAAATCACTGCATGGCTATGGCAGCGCGGCATACTGGAGAGCCTGACTTAAACGGCGACTGATAGTACAAATGCCAGTAAATGCCGGACTTGCATATTGCATATAATTGGATGACGGCCTGCCCTCGCAGGCCATCAATTATTTAAGGCATCAAGCTGAAATTCACCGGCACCCATTGATAGCTGGAACCAGCCTTTTTCAAATGCCCCATGCCCGGAAACTGCATATGTGAGGCAGCAACGATAACGCCATCTTTGGCTGCCTGGGTGAAAATTTTCTGACGCATGGCAGAGGCTGCTTTGGCATGGCTATCAAAAGTCACCGTCACTTCGGGCTCGCCGAGTTGCACAGCAGCGACGTGGATCAGGTCACCGACCACCAGCATTTTTTCACCCTGACTTTCCAGCAGATAAGAGGTATGACCAGCCGTATGACCCTGGGTAGAATGCGCAGTCAGGCCAGGCAGTAATTCACTATCCTTGCTAAAGGTCTGCAACTTTTGTGCTGCCTTGTAGGGATTGACTGAAGCCTGCGCTCCCTGAAAGAAAGACTTGCCATCTGCCGGTGCCTGTTCGAGGTTTTTTGGACTCAGCCAATAATCTGCCTCTGCCTCATTCACATGTATCGTGGCATTGTTGAAAGCCATTGCACCATTAATCATCAAACCACCTACATGATCAGGATGCAAATGAGTCAGGTAGATGTCATCTATCTGCGCAGCTTCATACCCTGATGCTTTCAGATTGGCAATCAGCTTGCCCAGACTGGGGCCAAACAGGCTGCCAGTGCCTGCATCTATCAATATCAATTTGTTGCCAGTATTGACCAGGTAGGCATTCACTGAGGTTTCCAGCGGTGCCTGCAAGAATGATTTGGCCAGTACTTCCCTGGTCTTCTGCTCTGGTTCCATGAGGATTTTATCAACAGGCAATTTAACGGTGCCGTCGCTGAGCGCAGTCACTTCAAATGCGCCCAGCATAGTGCGGTAATACGCGGGGGCAGATGTTTTTACCATGGGTGCGGCTGCATAGGCTGCACCGCTGCTCATGCCGAATGCACCGGCGATGGACAGGTATAAGGCAGCGTGGGTTAATTGATGTAAAGTGTTCTTGATCATGTTCTCTTCCTTGGGCTATGCGCCCGTATTGTTGGCTACTGAATGTTGGCTACTGAGTGTTGACTACTGAGTGTTGACTACTGAGTGTTGACTTGTTGTTGATGGAAGAGATTCTATTTCTTTGCGAAAATCAGTACAATCATTCATTATGCAAATCATCTTTGCGATTTTCGCAAAATAGTCAAGGGCCAGCATGTTCGATGCGTTACAGTTTTTTTTGGAAGTGCATGAAGCAGGTAGTTTGTCTGCTGTTGCAAAAAAGCACGATGTGGCAGTGTCATCCATCTCCCGCAAGATAGATGCGCTGGAAGCTGAATTGGGTATCAAATTATTCCATCGCAGTTCACGACGCTTGCTGCTGACCGATTCGGGTGAGCAGTTTTTACCAAGAGCAAAAAACATCGCCGCAGAACTGGCAGATGCCCGGCAAGCCATGTCAGCACTGAATGCTGACCCGCGTGGCTTGCTGACGGTCACAGCACCGTCAGCATTTGGCAGACGGCATATTGCCCCAGCTGTCGCCAGTTTCCTGAAGCTTTATCCCTTGCTAGAAGTAGATTTGCATGTCAGCGATGAAATCGTCGATTTGTCCACACGCAGGGTCGATGTCGCAGTGCGCATAGGCGTGTTGCCGGACAGCGATCTGGTGGCGACTACACTGGCTCCGCTGCACAGGCTGACCTGCGCCAGCCCGGCCTATCTGGCGCGTCATGGCAAGCCAGCCACACCGCCAGATTTGCTCAGACATAATTGCCTGACGATAGCAACACCACCGTTACCCACTGGCTGGTGGGCCTACCCAGGCGTGAACCGCGAGTCCAGCTTGCCAATCCGCGGCAGCCTGCGTTCTGACGATACTGAATCCTTGCTGCAAGCTGCACTGGCCGACATAGGCATAGTCCATCTGGCCAGCTGGATGGTCTGTGATGCCTTAGAGACAGGACAATTGATCTCACTCTTCCCGGAGGCCAATAACACCCACACAAAGATACGGCCAGGCATACATGCAGTACGCATGCCCGGCCGTTCACATGCAGCAAAAGCACAATTGTTTATTGCCCACCTGCGCAGCACATTTGGTGAACCTCCTTATTGGGACAGGGTATTGGCCAACCCGGTATAGCCCCAACCTGGGAATACCCATTCACTAAGCATCAAATATCCGTTTTCAGACTATACCTATGTCCAGAACAGTACACATGTGACATCGCTGAAATTTGGTAAATGATCGCTTTCAACACTGCCTATGACTTTGTTACCCTATAAGCTGCTGAGCTTAAAAATAACAAACAGTTATGAACTTAATTTGTCGCAATGACAGGAAAGCCCTGCATTAAAGATTATTTAGTCAACAAAATGTTCTATTTTCCGCATTTCCCTTGGCATTTGTCAGCAATTCGCAAGAAATTACCGTATTCGGGGTATAATCCTATTGCAAAAGAATTCTTATCTTCTGATAAATCGCTGTATTTCTGACGAAGTGTTTCTGATAAGCGCTGGGTAGCGTTTCTGGTAACAAGCTGCTGCATAGTTGCTTTACCTTGCATTAATTACTGGCCTTTAGCTCATTCTTCTGGTTGGTATCCAAGCACTGTGTTGATGTGATGGAAAAGCCATCTGTGCACAGCCTCTTTCAACACTCACACTCTTTTCGTCTTACAGTATCAGGCGATCAACAGTGAGTTCACCGTAATCCCTTGCAGATGATTATGTGATCGTCTGTCATTAGTGACGCAGTCTGTGTACAGGTGTCACACCCTACTATAAAGATGAAAAACCATGGCAAAAGAAGAACTGTTGGAAATGAGTGGTCAAGTTGAAGAAGTGCTGCCCGATTCACGTTTTCGTGTGAATCTGGAAAACGGTCACAAACTGATCGCTTACACGTCCGGCAAAATGCGTCAGCATCACATACGCATACTGGCCGGTGACAAGGTGACACTGGAATTGTCCCCTTATGATTTGAGCAAGGGCAGAATCACATTCCGCCATATTGAAACACGCGGACCATCAGGTGGTGGTCAGCAACGTCGTCGTTACTGATCGCGGCTATCGTAGCTACAGCAAATACAGCAGATGTAAAAAAATGGGGCATTGGCCCCATTTTTTTGTCCTGTTATATTGATTTCAAGGCTATCTGGTTTACTCGGGAAAGCGCACCAGCTTCTTCCCATCCTTGGGTATCTGATACTGCGCCACATTCATCTGCATGGCCAGCAGGGTGTAATAGGCATTGATGCCGGTCAGATCTACTATCCCCTTTTTACCAAAGCGCTTTTCTGCGCGCTCATAGCTGCGGTCGGACACGCGCTTGTTCTTGTGTAATTCCATCGAAAAGTCATAGACGATTTCTTCATCGTCTGTCATGCCCGTTGGGCGTCTGCCATCAGCAATTGCAGCGGTCACCTCTGGCTTGATACCCGCCTTGAGAGCGATGGGGTGATGTACATACCATTCATAATCCTGCGACCACTCACGTGCAGTGATGAGTATGACGAGTTCGCTGAGAGTAGTGCCCAGCGCAGATTGATAACGCAGATAATCACCCATGGCGCGTGCCTGGCTCATGACTTGCGGGCTGTGCATCAAGGGCTCGAACGGGCCAAAGACAGGCACCTTGCGCGTTGCCAGGAATTCTTCCGCCGCTTTCTTTTGTTCTTCGGTGTATTGCGCTGGAGGTATGGTAGGAAGGCGTTCGCCAGCCAGGGCCAGGGTGTTGATGGTCATGGTGAGTATGATAGGAATGAAAATATTGCTCAGTGTAATACGTTTCATGCTGTCTCCTGTATGTGTTGCATGGTGCTGCTTTGTGTTGCTTTGGACTAGTGAAAATCAACTCTCGTTCTGGCGTTGCACCCATAGTGCGACCCCTTCAAGGCTGCGGAAGTCTGCGACAGAACGACAGGCGATTTGCGGGTGGCGGGTCTGCAGCATTTTGGATAGCGCAGAACCTGGGCCCAGTTCCAGCGCATGGCTGATGCCGTTTTCAGCCATTGCATCCATGCAGGCATGCCATTGTATGGTCTGCGTCATTTGTGCCAGCAAGCTGCTGCGTATGGTCGCTGGCTCTGTGACTTTTTCGGCATTGATACCAGCCAATACGGGAATCTCAGTTTCATGCATGAGAGTGTCCCTCAGCGCTTGCGCAAAACCAGGTACGGCAGCCAGCATCAGCGGTGTGTGTGAAGCGACGTGCACGGCAATTTCTGTGCGCGCAATCTCATGTCCAGGCAAACTGGCTATCTTCGGCATTGCTGCGGCAATCTGGTCTGCCAGACCAGCGATGATGGCCTTGTTGTCAGCAGTGATGATGGCGACGTGCAGATCATGGCTGATCGCAAAATCTTGTAGTTCGGCGATGGCGACGCCAGATACTGCCAGCATGCCTTGCGGTGCATGTACGCAAGCCTGCATCAGGCTGGCGCGGGTGGTGGCGAGTCGCACTGCTGCTTGCACATCCAGGCTGCCACTGGCTGCATGTGCAGAAACTTCACCCACGCTATATCCGGCGATCAAGTCTGGTGTCGGCAAATGATCCCGCAATGCCTGCCAGTTGGCCAGCGTAGCGGCGACGATCAAGGGCTGGGCATAGCGATTGTTAAACAGAAGATTGGGCGATGAAAGTGCATCTGCGAGTGTATGTTGCTCTATCTGATGACTCAAGGCCGCTTGCACAAAACTGGCCGCCTGGGCATCCTGCTTAGCCAGCGCAAACATATCCGCAAACTGTGCACCCTGCCCCGGACAAAGCAGGGCGAGCTTATTCATGTATCCTCGTCGCAGAAAATTCTTCCAGACAGTAATGCACAAAGCAAGTGGCTGCCAGCATATCTGCGGCACCACCCGGCGACAATCTGCTCGAAATAAATTCTTGATGACAGTTTTCTGCCATACGCAGCCATTGCGAATTAGTTGTGCCACCTTGCCCCAGAAATTTTTGTGCGGAGTCCCTGGCATAGGCTATGCCTGCCGCACCACCCCGGTGATATAAATTTGTGTCGCTGATATGTGCCATCAGCGTGAAGAAACAATCTATTTGCGCCAGATACAGACTGCGGCCTTCTCCCAAGCTTTGTTGCAGGCGTGGCAGCGCAAGTTCAAAGATGGAAGGGAAACCCAGCGCTGCTTCTTCCCTGGCACCGCTGGCAGAATAGAGTTTTGCGGCCTTTAAGCCGTGGCTCAGATATTGCACATCTTCAGGAGCACTATGCACAACCAATGCCTGCCTCCATTGCGAGATGAGGGCTAGTCGTAAAGTCGCCGCCGTCAATGTGGCTTCACGCGACAAACAATATCCTGCCGCTGCACTAAGCATACCCAAAGCAAAAATGGCACCTCTATGCGTATTGATGCCTCTGGTCGATTTCAGCATACGCTGTTCTGCTGCGATGCCCAGTTGCTTTAATACTTTGAAGTCAGCACCATCTGCCCCCGCAAGCGCAATGTCTTTGAAATAATGGCGTAGCGAAAACAGGCTGCGCATGAAGCAGGCAGCATCCATATCTGTATGGCTGCCATTGTCACGCAGGGATACCAGGCCGGGTTTGGGATACAAGGCCAGCTCGGCATACAGACTGCGTATCGCGAGTATGGCGACCTGCTGCGCAATATGTTTTCTTCGAATCAAAACTATCGTTGCCTGAACTGAACGCCGTTCTATATGCACATGTGCCTGTCCTAGCATGGCAACTCACCTTCAGGCAAGAGATCAAGCAAGCTTTGTCGTGCGCGCAGACTGACGCTATGCATGTCTTTGACCATCACGCGCTGCTGGTTAAAATCCTGCCCAGCGTGGGCGGGCTGTATCCATTCTTTCCAGGACACTGCGGCCTCGCCAGGGAAAATAATTTCGCCATCTATAGCCAAGCTTTGCTGATGCTCTTGCAGCAATGCCAGGCCAGCACGCAGTTGTGCCTGGTGATAAGGCCGGAACAGGATATCGATATCTGAAGTCGCACTCAGATAATCTTGCCCCGTCAAAAACTGCATGGCGACCGAGCCATACACACGTAGCTTGATACCCGCCATTAAAGCCTGCTGATGCAGGTTTTGCAAACCTGCCTGCCAGGCAGGTGGAACAATCACGGTGACAGTGTGCAAGGACAAGGCAGACTGATGGATGGCGATATGCTCGGCCTTCACCGCGGCAGCAAAGCGCGGCTTGTTGCCATTCACAGGTGGCAGCGGAAAACCTATACAAACTTCATCTTCTGCGGTATCAGGATGGCGACGCGTGACTACCGCTGGCCATTCTTCCTGCTGCCACTGCCTGAGCAAATCCGGTGCGCCAAAAGACTGCAAGACAGCAAGCCAGGCTTCATCAGCAAGCCAGACCAGATCATGTCTTTGGTATTGCGCGATGCTCTCCATGTATCAACCTGCATGCGATGCTTGTAACAACACAGCATCTATGACTTGCTGCGCCTTGCGACGGCCGCCGCGTTGCTGACCCAATTCACTGCGCCTGTCGCTGCCATCTGCCTGCAACAGGGCCTCGTGCAAACGCTGCGCCAGATCACCTTGCCATATCGCCTGTATACCACCCATGCGTTCATAATTTTTAGGGCCGGGGGCAAATACGGGATTGTGC
The DNA here is from genome assembly GCF_049340425.1 of Undibacterium sp. JH2W. NCBI lineage: Bacteria > Pseudomonadati > Pseudomonadota > Betaproteobacteria > Burkholderiales > Oxalobacteraceae > Undibacterium > Undibacterium sp. JH2W. The sequence goes on from NZ_JBMPOT010000021.1 coordinate 66,560, forward strand.
AATGCCAGTGCGGCCAGTTTTTCTTCAGGTACTTTGGTGATGCGTGCCATCGCTGGCAAGCCCATGACGCGTATGGTGGCTTCTGGCAAGGCATAGCAGGCATCGGCCATCATGCCGCTGGTGATGAAGCCGCCAGACAGTGCCTGGTCATAAACCAGCGCAATGATCTTATGACCAGATTGCCTGGCTAACTCTATGCATTTACCCAGATGTGCCATATAGCTGTTAATGCCCAGCATTTCATCTCTATGACGCAGGCGCTGGCCCTGGGTATCTACCAGCAGCAAGATAGCTCTTTGCGGATGATCCCGCACCGTCGCCAGCACTGCCCTGGCTTGTGCCAGCGCTATCTCTACGCCTATCGGTGTATGGCCGCTGGTGCCGATGACGCTGATACCCTGCCCAGCTATAGTCGCTGTGCCAGAAATGAAATCATCAACGACAGTTACCTCGTGACCTTGCGGGAATAATTGCGCAAGCAATTGCATGCTATCCATGTTGGCGCTCCGTCTGCCTGATGCTGGTACTTAGTTGCAGGAAATCCTGGGTATCAAGCATGGCAATATCCTCAGGATGTTCTATGCCCATGGCAGCCCAGATATCCATGGACTCAGTCTTGCTACCAAAATCTTGCAGGCGCGCTGCCAACATATCTTGTTCAGCTTCCAGTACAGCCAGGCTGAGGGCGACTTCAGCCAGTACATTGTCCTGCATGGCTTGCACTATCGCTGCCTTGAAGGCGGCATCATCATCGGCCACCAGCATCTGGCAATCACCCAGCAGGTAGCGATGCTTGCCGCCGGTAGTGCGCCATACCAATGCGCGGTCACGTGAATCAAATTCTTCTACGCCATTGGCGGTTTCTATGACTTCAGGGCCGGACATGGCGAGGCGCGCTTCTTCTGACATGATGATGGTATTCGCACAGCGCGAGACTATGCCCATGCCGCCAAAACAGCCATTGCTGCCACCGATGACGACAATGACAGCTATGCCCGTCGCACGCACAGCCAGCAAGGCACGCATGACTTCAGACACGGCAATCAGGCCTGCATTCGCTTCATGCAGGCGCACACCGCCTGACTCTGCCAGCAGGACCAGCGCCTGTGGTTTGTGGATAACAGCAGCGCGCATGAGGCCTACCATTTTGGCACCATGCACTTCACCAACTGCCCCGCCCATAAAACCACCTTCCTGTGCGGCGACATACACTTGCTTGCCATCGATAATGCCGCGACCGATGACGACGCCATCATCAAAGGAGACCGGTGCATTCAGTTGTGGCAGATGCGGGCTGGTCCATTCTTTTGCCGGTGGCAGAAATTCTGTGAAATCGCTGATCAATGCGGCCACTCTTTGCCTGGCAGTTGCTTCCAGATAGCTGCTCATTTGGTTTGCTCCAGACAGGCTTCTATGGCCTGATCCATGCGCAGGCTGACAACAGCGGGGGTAGCACCCATATCATTGATGGCGATGCGGCAATCGGCCAGTTGCCAGCGCTGGTTAAAATCATTCATGACTGCTTGCCAGATCGCACCAAAGCCAGTAGCAGCCGTGCTGATTTCTATCTCGCAGGCTGACTGCAAATCCACAGCCTGTACCAATACTTCGAGGTTGCCCGAGCTGACCACACCAACTAGCTGCGCCGCTGCCCCCAGCTTGCGTTGCCCCTGCTCAAAGCGGTATACCAAAGTTTCCATGATGATCCTTACCAGTTCCTGAAACGTTTCGGTGGTTGATATAAACCGCCCGATGCGCGTACCAGGTCTTTCATATTCTTTGCAGCGAGCAAGTCACGAGTAGCCATGCGTTTATCTATGCCCAAGTCTTCTGCACGTTTGATGATGCCACGGTCACGCAGGTTTTCTACCATGCGTTTGTCACGTGCCAGGCCAACCGGCGTGTAACCTGCGACGCCACGTATCGCTTGTTCGCGCTCTTCTTCGCTGCGGCACAAGAGCAGATTGGCGATCCCTTCTTCAGTCAGAATATGGGTGACGTCATCACCATAAATCATGACTGGCGGTATCGCCATCTTCGCTTGTTCTGCCAGTTGCCATGCATCGAGTTTTTCTACAAAGGCGGCTTGCATGTGCTCGCGGAAAGTCTCTACCATTTGCACCACCAGTTTTTGGCCGCGCGGTATCTGCTTGCTGCCTGCTCGTGCTTCCCTGCCTGCTTTTAGCCAAGCCGGGCTGGCATGGCGGCGGCCACGTGCATCTGCCCCCATATTCGGTGCGCCACCAAAACCGGCGATACGACCCAGGGTGGCTGTCGATGAATTACCTTGTAAATCAATTTGCAAAGTGGAGCCTATGAACATATCGCAGGCATAATGCCCTGCTGCCTGTGAGAGTGCGCGGTTGCTACGCATGCTGCCATCTGCACCGACAAAGAAAACATCTGGCCGGGCGCGGATATAGTCTTCCATGCCCAGTTCAGAACCGAAGGAATGCACGGATTCAACAAAGCCCGCTTCTATCGCAGGTATCAGGGCCGGGTGCGGGTTCAGCGCCCAGTGGCTGGCAATCTTGCCTTTCAGACCCAGCGATGCCGCATAGGTGGGCAAGAGCAATTCTATGGCTGCGGTATCAAAGCCTATGCCGTGGTTGAGTCGTTTGACTTCATATTCTGCATAGATGCCTTTGATGGCCATCATCGCCATCAAGACCTGTATCTCGGAGATCAAGGCCGGGTCACGGGTGAACAGGGGTTCTATGTAATGCGGCGTCGGCGCCTGCACGATAAAATCTACCCAGCCTGCGGGGATATCGACACGCGGCAAGACATCAACTATCTCATTGACCTGGGCAATCACGATGCCGGACTTGAATGCCGTGGCTTCGACTATCGTCGGTGTGTCCTCAGTATTGGGGCCGGTATATAAATTTCCTGCGCGGTCTGCTGACTGCGCAGCCACCAGGGCCACCCGCGGTGTCAGGTCAACAAAATAACGTGCATACAGTTCCAGGTAAGTATGAATGGCGCCGATATTCAATTTACCTGCTGAGGCCAGTTTGGCCAGGCGTGCCGCTTGTGGGCCAGAAAAAGAAAAATCCAGCTTGCTGGCGATGCCCTTGTCAAATACATCCAGGTGTTCAGGCAGTGCCAGCACGGACAGCAGCATGTGCAAGTCATGCACACGCGCAGCATCCAGCCTGGTGAGTGCTTTGGCCAGAAAATCTGCCTGCTTCTGGTTATTACCTTCCAGGCAAACGCGGTCGCCTGCTTCGAGTACCGCATGCAGGCAGTCACCTATACGCTGCTGCGGCAATAATTTGCCCTGCAAATCATTACCCAATACTTCAGCCGCCCTTTGCAGGCGCTGCTGGCGATTAATTTGCAGGGTGTTCCAGCGACCGGCTGCGGTCATTATTTTGCTCCCATCAAGGCATCAGGAAATGCGGTGGCGATATGCGGGAATACACATAATAAAATCACCGCCACCAGCATCAATAACAGAAAAGGCATGACACCCCAGACGATATCCTTCAAGGGTATATCCGGCGCAATATTCTTGATGACAAAGATATTCAAGCCCACGGGTGGATGTATCAGACCCATCTCCATGACGATGGTCATGACCACACCAAACCAGATCAGGTCAAAGCCTGCTACCTTCAATGGTGGCAAGATGATGGGGCACATCATCAGGATAATCGATACCGGAGGTAAAAAGAAACCAAACACCACCACCATCAGCAAAATCACTGTCAGCAGCATCCATTTACTGAGGTGCAGGTCGACCACCCATTGCGCAGCAGACTGGCTGATATGCAGATAACTCATGACATAGGAATATAGCAGCGACATGCCTATGATGAACAGCAGCATCGTCGATTCTTTGATGGTCGAGTTAATGAAGGGTGAAATGTCTTTTGGTCGCCAGACGCCATACACAATCGCAATCAATACCATCGCCAGCAAGGCACCCAGGCCTGCGGTTTCTGAAGGCGTGGCATAACCACCATACAGGGCCACCATGACACCGATGAGCAGGATAACGAAGGGCAAAACCCGCGGCAGCATCTCGACTTTTTGCGCGAGGGTGAAATGTTCTTCTTCCAGATAAGCTGATTTGACACCACCCTGTTCGTACGCCTTGTACGCAATCGCATACTCGCGGCGTGCCCTGTAGACAGCATAGCCAGAAAACAAAATCACCAGCAAGATGCCCGGGCCTATACCCGCCAAAAACAAACGCCCTAGCGACTGCTCCGCAGCAACTGCATACAGGATCATGGTAATCGATGGCGGCAACAAGATACCCAGAGTACCACCGGCAGCGATGATGCCTGCCGCGAAGCCGGGCGAGTAACCACGCCTGCGCATTTCTGGTATACCAGCCGAGCCGATGGCAGAGCATGTGGCTGGGGAAGAGCCTGCCATTGCCGCAAACATGGCGCAGGCGAATACATTGGCGATACCCAGGCCGCCCGGCACCTTGTGCAACCAGGCATGGATGGCAGAATACAGGTCACGTCCGGCAGGTGATTTGCCGATGGCCGCACCTTTTAAAATGAACAACGGTATCGACAACAAGGTGATCGATGCCATTTCTTCATAGACGTTCTGGGTAATGGTATCGAGTGACGCGGCAGGCATGAAAAAATACATGAAACCGGTGGCCACTACGCCCAGAGCAAAGGCGATGGGCATGCCCGAAAACATCACGACCAGGGTCACTATGCCATATAAAACACCGAGGGTAAGTGGACTCATGCTGGCCTCTTTTTGTTGGTGGCGGCAGCCAGTATCTGTACCAGGATTTGCAGCGACAACAGGGTCATCCCAGCCGCCATCATGGCATAAGGTATCCATAGCGGTGGAGCGAATGTCGATGAAGTCGTTTGTCCATCTACCCAGGCTTCATGAAATAGCGTCCAGGATTTCCAGGAAAAGAATAGGCAAAACGTCGCGCTGAGAATATCCACCAGCAACAGACGAAAGCGATTGACTGCAGGTGGCAAAATGGATGACAAGACCTCTATGCCTATGTGACCACGGTAAGATTGCACGTAAGCTGCGGAAAAAAAGGTCACGCCTATCAGCATGAAGACTGAGGCTTCGTCCTGCCAGTCTGTCGGCACCTTGAACAGATAGCGCGTGACGACAGAATAAGTGAGAATGAAGGCAGTCAACAACATGGCAAACATGGAGATGCGCACGATGACTTTGTTCACCCATTCCAGCACTTTTGCCAACCGCGCAACGAAGGGATGGTCTGGAACAGGCGGCCCTTTAGGAGCTGCTATTTCAAAGCCATGGCTCATAATAGTTTCTCCGCCAGCTTCAGCAATTTGGCGCAGTTTTCATTTTTTTCCGCATAATCTTTCCAGGCCGTGGTGCGAGCGATTGCCTGCCATTTCTTGACGGTGGCAGCATTCAGATCTACGACCTTCGCGCCTTTCTTTTCATAGACGGTGGCGACGGCAATATCATCTTGCTTGGCAGCCTTGATGGCAAAGGCTTCGAGTTCGGCACCCACAGTCATGATGGTGTTTTGCTGGTCTTTGCTAAGCTTGTCAAAAATCGTTTTTGACATCATCAGGGGTTCAAACATATACCAGTAACTCTGGCCGCGGCCGCTGGTCAGGAATTTGGAGACTTCTTCGAGGCGGAAAGAGATCAGTGAAGTCGATGAAGTCATGGCTGCTTCCATCGCCCCGGTCTGCATGGCGGCATAGATTTCGTTTGACGGCAGCGATACTACGGCAGCGCCAGCGGCTTTCAAGACCAGATCGACTTCACGCGAACCGCCGCGTATCTTCATGCCCTTGACATCATCCGGATCAACCACCGCCTTGGTGCGCGATGCCACGCCACCGGCCTGCCAGATCCAGCTGACTATGACTATGCCTTTGTCCAGCAAGAGTTTATTCAATTCCTTGCCGACCTCGGCATTCTTCCATGCTGCGCCGACTTCATACGACGGCACTAGGCCAGGCATGAGGCCGATATTCACTTCTGGCACTTCACCACCGGCATACGACAAAGGTACCAGCGACAAATCCAGCGCGCCCTTGCGCATGGAAGAGAATTGCGCATTGGTCTTCATTAATGAAGAACCGGGATAGATTTCAAACTTCAGGCTGCCGTTCGTGCGCTTTTGTACTTCTGCGGCAAACATGCGACACAGGCGGTCACGGAAATCACCTTCTTCCAGCGTACCACCAGGGAACTGGTGGGAAATTTTCAAGGCTGTGCTTTGCGCCCATGATGGCGACCATGCCGCCGCCAACGGGGCCAGACTTAAAGCTTGCAAGACTGTTCTTCTCTTCAGTTGCGACATGATTACTCCTAAGGTTTTATGGATGAGGCATCTCTTTTCGACAAGTTGTGATCCTGTCTTTGATCTTTGCATATCTCGCTAACAACTCTGTCTTGTATGCTTTATTAAAATTCTTGTATACAAGATCGACTATTTTGCATTCAAAGTCAACTTGAATATATACTAGACTAACGAATTAACCAGATGCACAATAAAAATGAAAAACCGTTCAGCCAGCCTGCGAGAAGAAATTGAAGAATTGATAGCAACCGGGCAACTGCAGCCTGGCCACCATCTCGATGAAACCGCACTGGCAGAACGCTTTGGCGTCTCCCGCACGCCTATCCGTGAGGCACTGATACAACTTGCATCCATGGGTATCATAGAAATGCGCCCTCGCCGTGGTGCTCAGGTAGCCACCATCAGCCCACAGCAATTAGTGGAGATGTTTGAAGTCATGGCAGAGTTTGAAGCCATGTGTGGCCGCATGGCGGCACGCCGCATGTCCAAACAGGAGCAGGCAGATTTAAAAACCGCCCATGAAGCCTGCAAGGATGCGCGTGATGCCGAAGACCCTGATGAATATTTTTACAAGAATGAGATTTTTCACTACCTGATTTATCGGGGCAGCCATAATGATTTCCTGGAAACACAGGCGATGAATTTACACCGTCGCCTGCGCCCTTACCGCCGCCTGCAATTGCGCGTGCGTGACCGTATTGCCAATTCTTATAATGAACACGATGAAGTGGTGCAGGCAATCTTGCAAGGCGAAGCAGAACTGACTGCAAATTTATTGCGAGGCCATATCATGATACAGGGTCAACGCTTTGCAGATTTGATTGCCTCATTGCCCAGATAAGCTACTTAAGGCCGCTTCTGATTATCGGCCTTTTGCGTATCAAAGAAATACGTCATGCGCTTGCGCGGGCTAAGGTATTCATAGACTTCGGGTGACAACTGTCCAGGCTTGAGGCTGGCAGTGATATCGAGTATGGGTTCGTGTATCAGGTCGAGGATGATGGCCTCGGACTTGGGCACACTGGGATCATAAATCAAGACACTGGGACGCAAGGGCTTGCCGGAATTGACGCCGACCACCATGCCCAGAGTACCGTCACTGAGCTTAACGATGGTACCTGGCGGATAAACACCCATGCAACGTATGAAGATGTTCAGGGCGGGGGCATCGAATTGCTTGCGCTGATGAGCAAACATATGCGACATGGCCTCAAACGGGCTCAGCGAATCGGCAGGATTTGGTTTGTTGCACAAATTATCATAGGTATTGGTAATCGCGACGATGCGTGCCAGCGGCGAAATGCGCTCTGCCTTCAGTTGTTGCGGATAACCACTGCCATCTGCCATTTCATGATGCTGGGCGATGATGTCTGTCACCCCCTTGGACAAATTCAATTTTTCAGCAATTTGCTGACCATAGTGGCTGTGCATCTGCAAAAGATTTTGCTCGGCCTTGGTCAAAGCAAAAGTCTTGTTGACGATGCGGTCAGGTATTTCTACCTTGCCTATGTCATGGAACATGCAACCCATGCCCAGTTGCTTGATATCATCTGCAGGGAAAGATAATTCCTTTGCCAGCATCATGGTCAGCACGGCGACATTGAGGGAATGGTAATAAGACTCTTCACCAACGATCTTGTCATTCATTAAGTGGATGGCGATGTCTTTATCGACCAGCAAAGAGTCCAGCATTTGTTGTACCAGTTGATCTGCTTCTCTCACTGACTCTTGTGGGCGTGAAAACAAATTTTTGGTAATGCTTTTGAGCGTATTGGCCGCTTTCAGTAATTGCTTTTCGCATTGGGCGATGGCATTACGCTCCTTGACCAGTCTGTCTATGCGCGCTTTCTTTTCCGCAATCAGCGCCAGCTCTTCCGGGCTGTGTACGATGGCCGGTTCTGGTTCTGCCACTGCAACTGTTTTTGGCGACGGTGGCAAAGGACGGTTATCCGATTTGGCCGGGCTCACCCTGATGGTTTTCAAACCCAGGTGCTTGATTGCCGTGATCTCTTCCTGGCTTTTGATCTTGAAGCTGTTGAGGGCAAAAGAATGTTCCAGCCATGAGATATCCAGATGCACATATAAACCTATGCATAATTGTTCAACGGGAACATCAACAGTAATTGGGGCTGCACACATGAGAATACTCTGACACTGGATTGAGCTGGACTACGCTGATTGTAGCAAAATGCCGATTTAGTCTATTTTCCAACAAAAACTTGATTCAAGGTTGACAAGTTTGAGTTGGCTGCCGGAATATGACTGAAGCACACCTCTTGCTTGTGAGCATAAACACACTGCAATATTTTTGGATAATCACATGACACGCCCACTTGCCAGTTATAAATATTACGATTTTGTCATGGCCGCTTTTGTCACGGTCTTGCTATGCTCAAATCTGATCGGGGCAGCCAAGGCCGCGCAAGTGACCCTGCCCTGGCTAGGCACGGTCACTTTCGGTGCTGGCGTGCTGTTTTTCCCCATCTCTTATATTTTTGGTGATGTCCTGACCGAAGTCTATGGCTATGGGCGCGACCGCAGGGTGATCTGGGCAGGATTTGGTGCTGTACTGTTTGCCGCCATCATGTCCATCGTCGTGCTGTCACTGACACCCGCAGCCGACCCTTTCAATACAGAATACCAGACTCATCTGAATGCAGTATTTGGCAATACTCCCAGGATCATATTAGGCTCGGTCACGGCTTTCTGGTGTGGCAGCTTTGTAAATAGCTATGTGCTGGCCAAGATGAAGGTGGCAATGGAGGGCAGGCATCTGTGGATGCGCACCATAGGCTCGACTATCTGTGGCGAGTTTGTTGACTCCAGCCTGTTTTATGTGATTGCCTTTTATGGCATCTGGTCGGACAGCCAGTTAATTACTGTCATGGTGGCACAATATATTTTGAAGACCAGCTGGGAAGTCATCATGACACCGGTAACTTACAAAGTAGTTGCTTTCCTCAAGCGCAAAGAGCATGAAGACTACTATGACAAAGACACCAATTTCACGCCTTTCCGGTTGAAGATCTAATAGCGCCGGGCATTTCCCGCTGGCAATTTAACTCTGATCAAGGCAGGCGAAAAAAATGCTCTTGCTAAAGTTTTTGGCAAACTGACCGTTTTAAGTGCGTATAGTCCCATTTCCAGCACTGACGTCATGTTCCCATTAAAAGTATTCCGGCTCTTTGAGCAGGCAACAGAAACACCGCATGCCACTAGCCAAAACCACCGTCCTGCCCATGCTCAGGATGCCAAGCCCGTCAGCGAAGATGCTATCTGGCCTGAAGTTGAACGTCGCCGTCGTGAAGACAGGCGCAGTACCGAGCGCAGGGAAAAACAGCACGCCATCTTGCTCAATACCCGCAAATTGCAGGGCAGGCGCAAAGATCCGGGACGTCGTCTCAGCGATAAATTGGCTGCGCCAAATTCGCGCATCAACTTTTCCATCAAGGGTTAGGCCGGGCCAGTTCAGTTGCCAGTTTTCGTACCCAATTTGCGCATAATTATTTCCATCAGGCACCAATTTGTGAAGCCACTTTGCAACAGGTTAATGCCCACAAAGGCCGTAAAGGCCAGCCACCACTGATTTAAAAAAATTGGACTGGCGGGTGTCCCCAATGCCAGACTCAAAAGAATAAAGCAAGCTGCGACGATACGTACGATTTGCCAGCTAGTCATGATGAAACTCCTGGTTGAAAGTCAGGGTGGTCTTTGTATGCGCTGTAATACAACAGCGGTATCACCACCAGGGTGAGTAAAGTGGATACGAAGATGCCAAATATCAGTGAGATTGCCAGGCCATTGAATATGGGATCATCGAGGATAAAGAACGCCCCCAGCATGGCAGCAATGCCTGTCAGCGCAATCGGTTGGGCGCGAGTGATGGCTGAGCTGATGATCGCCTCCCTGAACGGCATGCCCACAGCCACCTGTACATGGATAAAGTCCACCAGCAAGATTGAATTCCTGACGATGATGCCGGCAAGGGCGATCATGCCTATCATGCTGGTGGCGGTGTATTGTGCACCGAGCAAAGCGTGGCCGGGCATCACGCCAATAATGGTCAGCGGGATTGGTGCCATGATGATCAAGGGTGTCAGGTAAGAACCAAATTGTGCCACTACCAATAAATAAATCAGTATCAGCCCCACGCCATAGGCGATCCCCATGTCGCGGAAAGTTTCATAAGTGATCTTCCATTCGCCATCCCATTTCAGACTGAAACCGCGATATGGATCTGGTGGTGTGTGGATGAAGAATTCGTTGAGTCCGCCATCATCAGGTGCAATGATTTTTGCGATGTCACTACGCATGGCGAACATCCCATACAAGGGGCTATCTATGGCACCCGCCATGTCAGCGACAACGTAATTGACTGCCATACCATCCTTGTGAAACACTGCTTGCTCGCGCAGGGTATCTGAGATAGTCACCAGCTCACGTATGGGCACCAGTCGTCCCTGGGCTGATTTCACACTCAGGCTTAACAGACTGTCCAGATTGCCTTGCTCGCTAACTGGTAATTGCAATTGTATAGCGGTCGCATATTTGCTTTCATCGTGCAAATAGCTGGCTGCGTCACCGCGCAATCCTGCATGCAAGGTCGTAACGATAGCGGACTGACTGATGCCCAATACAGCTGCCTTGCGCTGGTCTATCAACAAGACTTTACGCGGTGCATTAGTGATGCTGCTGTCATCGACATCTACTACACCAGCAGTTTTATTGAATACTGCGCGCACCTTTTTGGCGACTTGCTGCCGACCTGCATCAGTCGGACCATAAATTTCTGCGACGATGGGTGCCATCACTGGCGGACCTGGCGGCACCTCCACCACTTTGACATTGGCGTCATAGCGTCGGCCTATGTCCTGCAAGGCAGGACGCAGACGACTGGCAATCACATGACTCTGATCAGTACGCTGATGTTTGTCCAGCAAATTCACCTGCATGTCACCTACATCGCCGCCAGAGCGCAAATAATACTGACGCACCAGACCATTGAAATTGATAGGTGCGGCAACGCCGGCATAGGCCTGGTAATTCGCCACATCTGGCACTTTGGACAAATAAGCGCCCAGCTCCCGCAGCAACGCAGCAGTTTTCTCCACCGGTGTTCCTGCTGGCATGTCGACTACCACCTGGAATTCTGACTTGTTATCAAAAGGCAGCATCTTCAATTGCACCCAGCCGAGGACCGGCAATAGAATTGAAATCACAATCAGGACAAAGACAGCCAGCGTCAGTTTCCAGCGATGCAACTTGCCTTTGCGCTCGTCCAGGAAGGGGCGAAATACAGCACTGAATATGCCATCCAGTTTTTTCTGTAACTTACCCGGTTGTCTGGCACCGCCATGATTCATCCAGATACGTGCCAGCCAGGGTGTGATGATGAATGCAATTGCCAAAGACAGCAGCATACCCATACTGGCGTTGATGGGAATGGGACTCATATACGGCCCCATCAAGCCACTGACGAAAGCCATAGGCAATAAGGCAGCTATCACCGTCAGGGTTGCCAGTATGGTGGGGCCACCGACCTCATCAACTGCAGCAGGTATGATTTCTTGCAGCGACTTATGCGGGAACAATGTCTGATGCCGGTGTATATTTTCGACGACAACGATCGCATCATCGACCAGTATGCCTATGGAAAAGATCAGAGCAAACAAAGATACCCGATTCAGAGTAAACCCCCAGGCCCAAGAGGCAAACAGAGTCACAGTCAATGTCAAAATCACTGCAGTACCAACGATGGCCGCTTCACGCTTGCCCAAAGCGAGAAAAACCAGTGCCGCGACTGAGGCTGTGGCAAATAGTAATTTCTGTATGAGTTTTTTTGCCTTATCGTCTGCGGTTTTTCCATAATCGCGCGTCATGCTGACTTCCACGCCCTCAGGTATCAGGGTATTGCGCAGCTCGGCTATGCGCTGTCTGACAGCATCTGCAACGGCGACGGCATTCTGGCCAGGCTGCTTGCTGATGGCGATGGTCACGGCCGGATATTCTGCCGTGTCTTTGCCAGTCAAACCATGCCATACGTAGGAACTGCCGGGCAAGGGACCATCGACGATCCTGGCTACATCACTCATGAAAATTGGTTTGCCTGCTCTGACACCGACTACGACTTCAGACACTGCTTGTGCAGAGGCTAAAAATGGTCCCGCATCGATAGCAATGCTCTGGTTGGCGCGTGTCAGTTCGCCTATAGTCAAACCAAGGTTTACCGCCTGAAGGCTGCTTTGTAAATCGGCCACTGTCAAACTATGGGCCGCCAGCCTGACCGGATCAAGTTCTATATTGATGGCGTGGCCAGAACCGCCAATGGTGGTGATTTCACGCGTGCCTTTTACCCGCTTGAGCTCTGCTTCCATGCTGTGCGCAAGGCGTTCCAGATCATATGCCGCGCTCTGCTGATTCCTGCTCCACAAAGTCAATGCGACTATGGGTACATCGTCTATGCCTTTAGGTTTGACGATGGCTTCCAGCGTGCCCAGCTTGGCAGGCAACCAGTCACGATGACTATGAACCACATCGTATAGGCGAACCAAGGCTTCGGTGCGTGGAACACCTACCTCAAATTGCACCGTCAAGATGGCCATGCCTGGCCGCGATACCGACATGACATGCTCTACATTGGCGATTTGACCCAGAACTTGTTCTGCGGGTATGGCAACTTGTTGCTCCACCTGTTTAACGGATGCGCCAGGAAAGGGAACCAGCACGTTCGCCATGGTTACATTGATTTGTGGCTCTTCTTCACGTGGGGTGACGACAACCGCAAATATACCGAGCAATAATGCCATCAATGCCAGCAAGGGCGTGATTCGGGCCCCCTCGAAGAAATGCGCAATGCGACCAGAGTATCCCCATTGTTTTGCCATAAGATGTCCTCAGCGCGATCTGGCCGCAGCCATAGGGTTGAGCGCCACCTTTTCACCGGCAGCAACGCCAGCCAGCACTTCTTGTTCATTCCCAAAGACGGGACCTGGCTTGATCTGCCTGAGCAATGCCTTGCCTTGCGGATCAACGATATAGACTGCATGCAATTCTGCACGGTGAACTATCGCTTTTACGGGCACATACAAGCGTACTTGCTCATCCTTGCCCAAAGCTTTGGCTGGCAATTGCAAACGAGCAAACATGCCGGGTGCCAGTCCATTCACGGCTGGCAAGTCCAGGCGCAATTGCACGGTATGTGTGGTGGCATCGTTCACGGGCAGAACGACGAATTTATCGACATTGAAGAAGCGCTGCGCAACTGACAAAGCAGGGATCTCTATGCTGATCGCATGTCCGGGAGAGAGCATGGCAAACTGGGCCTCAGATACGGTGGCAGTGACACGCAAGTTGCCGGGATCAAACACTGTCATTAATGCCTTACCCGGCGTCACCATATCCCCATTGCTGATATAGACGTCGGCAATGCGACCAGCGTAGGGTGCGCTCAGTTTATAAAAATCTGCTTGTGTTTGTGCTGCACCGGCCTGCGCAATGAGGGAGTTGGCATCGGCAGTGGCGGATTTGAACTGGGCTTCTGCACGGTCAAGTTGAGCCTGACTGATGTACTGACGTACGAACAATTGCTTCTGCCGCTCAAAGTCTTTGCTCGCCACTTGTAAACTGGCACGTGCCGCTGCAACCTGCGCCTGGCTCGCATGCGCCTGCTGTCCTGCAGCTCGCCCATCCAGGCGTACCAACATTTGCCCGGCTTTCATATTGTCACCCGCTTTTGCGGGCAGCTCAGTAATGGCACCTGAGACCTGTGCTGCGATCACAGTTTGGCGCACCGCTTCGACCACGCCATCCGCTGCAATGCTGCCGGGAGCATGACTGGACCTGACCTCAAGCACCTCTAGACCCATGGCCCATACTTGCACCGCAACGAATAGGGCAATCAAAGCAAATACTTGCTTTACTAACAACGGCAGTCTTGCCTTAATAAGTGTTGAAGTCATAGAGCATGTCTCTTTTAACGAATGGCAATTCCTGGCAAATAATTTGTGCAGCTTCTCGCAAATTATAATATTCTTATTTGCGCAATTACGCAAATAGTAAATTAAGCGTGGGCAATCTTCTTTACTCGGGGTATGATAGAAATATTCCTACTACTACACTGATTGTTATGGACGGATTATCTGATCAGGCTTTGATACAGATTGCCGATTATTTTTCGGCGCTGGCTGAGCCTACCCGCTTGCGCATACTGAATTGCCTGCGCGAAAAAGAACACAATGTCGGTGAATTGGCCGAGCGTTGCGCCTGCTCGCAAGCGAATGTCTCGCGTCATCTTTCCACCCTGGCCAAACATGGCCTGGTGGCACGCGAAGGGCGCGGCACTTCCGTGTATTACCATATCGCTGATGAATCGATTTATGCCTTGTGTGACTTGGTGTGTGGCAATGTAGCGCGCCAGTTTGAATCACAGGCAGCCTTGCTGAGCGGCAGGCCAGGCACTTAAATCATGGCGCGATAAATCAGGCTGACTGCCACGCAGAGCAGCATGACGACAAAGATCATCTGCACTTTTTTAGCCGGCAAATGCAAGGCAATGCGTCTGGCCAGCAACATGCCCGCCACTGTGGTGGCAACAAAAATGGCAGACAGCAAAACCGGCAAATGCGCGCCACTGAGCAAGGCTGAGCCCACACCCATGGAACCGACGATGCTGACCACCAGCAAAGAAGTTGCCACAGCCACATGCATGCTGGCATTGGTGTAATGCCTGAGCATGGGAACAATGACAAAACCGCCCCCCACACCCAGCAAGCCGGTCATGAAGCCGGACACTGCCCCTATACTGGCGATCACGGCACCAGTTTTAAATGTCCAGTCAAACCGTCCTGTACTGCTATTGATGCGAGCCAGCGCAGCGCGCTTGTGGTCATCACACTCGGGCGCGCGCAATTGCGCGATGAGGCGCGCGGCCACCACTCCCAGGATCAAGGCAAATACCAGCATCAGCCATTGTTGCGACATACGGTGTGCCACTTGCACCCCCAGCAAGGTGGGCAGGCTACCCGCGGCGGCCATCAGGATAGCGGCGCGATAACGCACCAGTTTGCGCACCAGGCCTTCTATCGCACCGATCAGGGCGGCACTGCTGACCGCCAGCAAGGCCATGGGCATGGCTTGCTGCATGCTGAAACCCTGGCTATATACCAGCGCAGGCACGGCCAGTATCCCGCCGCCAGCCCCGGTCAAGCCCATGATGAGACCAACTACGGCACCGATCAATACCACCAGAAGTTCTGCAGCAGGAATGAGCATATCAGTAAGGATATAAAAAATATGCGCTAGTGTATTCCTTGCTGAAACCCACGTCGAGTCAAGCTGAGTAATTTGAATTCCATTCTCAATGATAGATGTCAAAATCTGCAACAAATTGCTATGATTCTCAAGTTACTGCTCAAACGATGCAATCCATCATGAACCCTCAAGTACATAGTCTCTTCGACCCACAAACCTGCACAGCAACCCATATCGTGTTTGATGCGCCTGGCGGTTGTGCGGCGGTGATCGATCCTGTTCTCAATTACGAACCCAAGTCGGGCCATACCAGCAGTAAATCAGCTGACCAGGTACTGGAATTTCTGGCGGCCAATAACCTGAAGTTGCAATGGTTATTGGAAACCCATGCCCATGCCGACCATTTGTCGAGTGCCCAGTACCTGAAAGAAAAAGCTGGTGGCAATATCGCCATCGGTGAAAATATCACTGGCGTGCAAAAGGCGTTCAAGAGCCTGTTCAATCTTGAATCTGCTTTCCCGGTCAATGGTTCACAGTTCGATACCCTGTTCGCAGCAGATGAAGTATTTTACATAGGCCAATTGCAGGCCAGAGCCCTGTATGTGCCTGGCCATACTCCGGCCGACATGGCTTATCTGATCGGTGACAGCATTTTTATCGGCGATACCCTGTTCATGCCCGATGTAGGTACGGCACGCTGTGATTTCCCTGGCGGCGATGCCAGGCAGCTGTTCCAGTCCATACAAAAGCTTTTATCCTTCCCGCCTGAGACGCGTTTGTTTCTCTGTCATGACTACCCGCCTGCCGGGCGCGAGGTGTGCACCCATACTACGGTTGCACAACAAAAAGCAGAAAACATCCATGTGCGCGATGGCGTCAGTGAGGCTGACTTTGTTGCACTGCGCCAAAAACGTGACAGTGGTCTGGAAATGCCCTATCTGTTAATACCTGCGATACAAGTCAATATACGTGCAGGTGCCTTGCCAGAGGCAGAAGAGAATGGCACACGCTATCTAAAAATCCCCTTGAACGCACTCTAAGCATAAACCAGGAAATCACCATGGCAACCACCATCAAACGAATAGCAATCAGTACTGGTGGTGGTGACGCACCTGGCCTGAACGCCGTCATACGCTCAGTCGTGCTGGCAGCCGAATTAAGGGGCTGGGAATGCTATGGCATACGAGAAGGCTTCAATGGCATCTTGCTGCCTGAGCGCTACCCACAGAACGGTGTAGTTCGTCTGACAGTAGACCAGGTGCGTGGCATAGGCCACCTCGGCGGCACCATACTGGGCACCACCAATCATGGCAATCCCCTGCGTTTTGCTACAACCATGCCAGATGGCAGCGTGCAAGAAATTGACCGCAGTGCCGACATCCATCGTCACCTCAAGCAAATGGATATCGATGCGCTGGTCTGCATAGGTGGCGATGGCACGCTGACGATAGCCAATGCCCTGCATCTGCAAGGCTTGCGCGTGGTCGGTGTGCCCAAGACCATAGACAATGACCTCGATAAAACCTTTACCACTTTTGGTTTCGACACTGCGGTCTCGTTTGCCACTGAATGCGTAGACAGGCTGCATAGCACGGCAGAAAGCCATCAGCGCATCATGGTAGTGGAAGTCATGGGACGTTATGCGGGCTGGATAGCCCTGCATTCAGGCATAGCAGCCAACGCGCATGCCATCGTGATCCCTGAGATCGCTTATGACATAGAAAAAATCGCAACGATGATACGCAATCGTGATGCGAATGGCCGCCATTACTCTATCGTACTGGCTGCCGAAGGTGCCCTGCCTGTCGGCGGCCAGCATCTGCTGCAAGCCTCAGCCGGTAGTGGCTATGTAGAAAGACTGGGCGGTGTAGGAGAGCAACTGGCCCACGATTTGCAAACACTGACAGGCAAGGAAGCACGCGCCGTGGTGTTAGGCCATTTATTGCGCGGCGGCAGCCCGACTGCTTTTGACCGCTTGTCTGCCATGCGTTTTGGTGCAGCTGCGGTACGCGCCCTCGATGAAGGCCATTCCGGCATCATGGTAGCGCTGGCCTTCCCGAACGTGAATTATGTGGCGCTGGAAGAAGTCGCGGGGCGCATGAAAGCCGTGCCCATGGATAGCGATACCCTGCAAACTGGCCGGGACATAGGCATTTGTTTTGGTGATTGAAACTGCGAGATGTAAGCTGCAACTCAGCGTGAACGCAAGCCAGCCTTCACAAAGTCGGCAAACTGCGCAGCAGCCAAGGGCCGGGAATAATAATAACCCTGCACTTCATCGCATTTTTGCTGCCGCAAAAACTCCAGCTGCTCTGCCGTTTCCACGCCCTCGGCAATAGTCAGCAAACCCAGGCTCTTGGCCATGCTGATGACGGCACTGACGATGGCGCGGTCTTCCGGGTCGCTGGTGATATCGCGGACGAAGCTCTGGTCTATCTTGAGTTTGTAGACCTTGAATTTCTTCAGGTAACTCAAAGAAGAATAACCTGTGCCAAAATCATCGATGGACATGCGTATGCCACGCTCATGCAGATTATTCATCACTGCAATCGCGCCCTGGGGGTCATGCATGGCCACACCTTCGGTCAATTCCAGTTCCAGGCAGGTAGCTGGCATATCAGCCTCGTCTAGTATGCGCGTGACCAGCGCCGGCAAATCATGGTGGCGGAATTGCACGGCAGACAGATTCACGGCAATCAGCAAATCCGGCAAGCCACAGGCCTGCCAATGCTTCCATTGCTGTACCGCGCTGCGCAAGACCCATTCACCTATGGCCAAAATCAGACCACTGTCTTCTGCCACGGGAATAAACTCTGCTGGCGACACATTTCCAAGTACAGGATGATGCCAGCGCAATAAGGCCTCAGCCCCCAACACGGCACCAGTGTCCATGGAAATCTGCGGCTGGAAGTGTAGCTGGAACTGCTGCTTCTCCAGAGCATGACGCAATGCATTCACCAATTCCAGGTGACGGGTGGAACGCTCCTGCATTTCCTGAGTAAAGTAGCGATAGGCATTCCTGCCTTCGCGCTTGGCACGGTACATGGCAGCGTCGGCATTGCGCGACAAGGTTTCCAGATCCTTGCCATCATTCGGATAGATGGCAATGCCCATGGATGCCGTGACATTCAAATCATATTCCCCCAGATGAAAAGGTGTGTTGACGACTTGCATGAGTTTTTGCACCACTTGCTCCACCTGGTGTTCATCAACACCCGTCAAGAGCAAGATGAATTCATCACCACCCAGGCGGGAAATCGTGTCGTTCTCACGCATGGCGGCAACCAGGCGTCTGGATAATTCCACCAGCATGACGTCACCCAGACTATGCCCCAGACTGTCATTGATATCCTTGAAGTGATCGAGATCAAAAAAGATCACCGCCAGTGCATCCTGATTGCGCTCAGCCAGGCTCAGGGCATAGCGCGCCAGTTCGTCAAGCAAGGTACGATTGGGCAAACCTGTCAGCGCATCATAATGTGCCAGATATTTGATACGTTCTTCAGTGCGCTTTTTATCGCTGATGTCTTCTTGTATCGACAGAAAATGCGTGACCACGCCCTGGGCATTTCTGATCGGTGAAATATGCGCCAGATCAGTATGATCCAGGCCATCGGCATAGCGATTGATCAGCTCCCCTTTCCAGCTTTCACCGCGCTCCAGATGTTGCCACATTTCTGCATACACTTCGGGTGCCGTCCTCCCCGATCGCATAATACTGGGCTTGCGGCCCAGGACCTCGGCCAACTGCTTGCCGGCATTTTTTAGGTAAGCCTCATTCGCATACTCTATATTGACTGCAGTATCAGTAATCACGATGGCATTGGAACTTTGTTCTACGGCTTGAGAGAGTTTGTGCAAACTCTCTTGCGACTGCTTGCGCTCCATGCCTATGGCAATCAGGTTGGCAGCCATTTCCAGCAAGCTCAGGGAAAAGGCATCCGGCACAGAAGCCAGCCGGTGATAAATCGCGAAAGCGCCTATGATCTTGCGCTCGGCGGTGCGTATGGGCTCAGACCAGCATGAACGCAGCTCGAACTGTTCTGCCAACTTCCAGTAATCACGCCAATAAGCATGGGTGGAAAGATCAGTCGCAATAGTACGTTCGCCAGTGGACAGGGCATTGCCGCAAGAACCTATGCCAGCACCAATGACCTCGCCTTCTATCGCCTGAGTAAATGTCTCGGGCAGGCTGGGAGCCGCCCCGGTACGCAAATGTATGCCATCCTTGTCTAGCAGCATGATGGAACACAGACAATCCGGCAACAAGGACTCAACCTTGAGGACGACATCATGGAGCAATTCTTTTTGTGTCGTATTGGCCGTAATTCGCTCCAGCATATAGCTGCGCAACTCTTCCATTTGCAAGGCATGCAGGCGATCATCTTCGAGATCAAAGCGATTCAAGACATGGCTGACATCAATGGCAAATTCCATCAGCAAATCCTGTACCGACTCATCAAAGGCATTTTCATCCCCTGCATATAAATTGAAAGTGCCGACCACCTTGCCATTCTTAATCAGGGGCAAGGCCGCAGAAGAGCGCCAGCCCTGTGCGGCACCGCGCTCATGCCAGGGCGCAGTATGGGTATCATGCAAAAAATCCTGACACCAGTAAGCCTGGTTTTGCAAATATGCCTGAGCACTGGGGCCTTGTGCGGTGACTTCACCTGCATGAACAGAGATCACCAAGCCATCAAGATAGTCTGACCCGGCACCAAAAGAAGCTACCGGTTTTAGCACTTCTGCCCCCTCCTCCACCAAACCTATCCACGCCATTTTCAGGCCACCTATCGTCACAGCATCTTCGCAGATACGAGGTAGCAAATCGTCCTTGTTCCCCAAACGCAGGATAGATTGATTGCACTGACTCAGTGCGCTATACAGGCGGCTCAGGCGTTCGCTTTTTTGCGCAGCAAGATTACGTGCTTCGTCGATCTCAGCCAGCTTGGCTTGAGTAACAGCCAGCCACCCCATGATGCTTTCTTCCATGCCGCGCTTGACGATGACGGGCGTAGTGAAGTTGCCCTTGCCGAGATTGATCAGCGTGGCGGACACTTCGCGTATGCTACCGCCCAGGCTCATGTTCAAAGAACGATAGGCACGCCAGAGCAGGCCCACCAGCAAGATGCCGACCAGGATGAAAAGCATGCGTACGCGCAAAGCAAACAGTGCGGCCTCTTCTACCAGGCTGGCACCGCGTTTTTCCATCAGTTCGCGTGCTTCGGCAATGGGGCGCAAGATCGCCAGCTTGGCTGCGCGGTATTGTTCGTCATACAGTAGTTGACTTGCGCGCAGCTTGGAGGCATAGACATCCAGGCCAGGGTTCTCTATCATGTCCATGGCACGGTACTCTATCGCGGTCAGCGCATCAGAGTTCGCCTTGGCTTGCTCCAGCAGGGTCAACTCCTCTTCGCTGATGCCCGTTTTTTTGATCAGCTCCATCAGTGGAACACGCTGGCCCACAAAATCATTCCGTCCGGGTGCATGGCCAGAGGCCTGAGCCTGACTGGCAGGCACCAGGTCCCAAAACAAATTCCTGCCCAGCACTGGTCGTGCGAGCTTGCCATTGCGGACATCCAGAACTTGCTGGTAATAGTTTTTGTAGACAGGATCACCGGTAACCACATAGCTGCGTACCAGGCGCGTCAAGTCCTCCGAACTTTGCTGCAATTCCATGGACAAGAGATGAGATTCAAGGCGCAACTCGTTGAGATGATCGACCTTTTTTTCAGCATAAACATACCAGCCAAAAACTGCAGTAAACACAGCAAATACCACCAGCGTCAGCCAAAAGCTGCGCGCATATATGGATAAGCTGTTCTGAGAAGTCATGTCACCAGCGCTTTCTATAACCAGCAATAAAACATTACGGGTAGTAGGGTTAAGCGGCTATTCTAAAACAAGTTTCTTACATGAGATAATAAACTTGCCTTATTTTTATGCGTAAGTAGTGTGTAAGAATATCTTGTGAAAGTACCGCTTATGCCTCAGGTTTGGGATGTATCCTGACCAGGATGATGCGCGGACCATTCATTTTCTTGACGACGGCATCAAAGCGCTCAAATTCGACTTTTTGCCCTTCGACAGGCAAGTCCCCCAGTTTATGCATGATGAGGCCGCCTATGGATTCAACTTCGTCACTATCGACATCAAAGCCCAGGGCGCTACCCAGCGTGAACAAGGGTAAGCTACCTTTGCCTATCAGGGTGCCGTCATCCAGCAAGGTCCAGTCATTTTCATTCTGGCGGAATTCATCCCGTATTTGCCCCACCAGAGCGCTCAGCAAGTTGTCCAGTGTCAGAAAACCCACAGGTTTGCTGCCGCGGTTACCGACGATGGCAAAGTGAGGTGCCCCCTTGCGGAAGCGGCGGAATAATTCCAGCGCTGGCATGGTCGGCGGTACAAATTCAACCTGGCGCAAATGTTTGCTCAAGTCATCCAGAGGCTTGCCAGCCTGCTGGGCCAGAAACAAGTCTTTCAGATGCAGCATGCCGAGCACGGTTTCTTCATCTTCATCGAAATACGGGTAGCGGCTGAAACGGTTGCGCGCCGCAGTTTGCATGTTTTCTTCCAGGCTGGCGCTCTTATGCATGGCGACGACCTCGTTGATGGGACGCATCAGGTCAGAAATTTCCAGTCCACCAAAGTCCAGCACCTGGGCCATGATGCTCCATTCGTCACGGGTTTCTTTCTTGCCGCCGTGGCTGCCACGCAGGATGAGCTTGAGTTCTTCGGGTGAATAATGGGCGTCACCACCATGTTCAGCACTCAGGCCCACCCATTTCAAGACTTTGTTGGAACTGAAATTAAGTGTCCAGATAGCTGGATACATGGCCCAGTAAAACGCATACAGGGCGGGTGCAGTCCACAGCGAGACACGCTCAGGCATGCGTATCGCCATCGATTTGGGGGCCAGTTCACCCACCACGATATGCAGGAAGGAAATAACAAAAAAAGCGAAGAAGAAGGAAATGCCGTGTATCAACTCAGCCGAAGTGACACCCACCAGCGAGAACAGGGGCAGCAGCAAGCGGGCGAAGGCAGGTTCACCTATCCAGCCCAGGCCCAGTGACGCCAGGGTAATGCCCAACTGACAGGCAGACAAATAGGTATCCAGGTGTTGATGCACCGTGAATAACAGGCGGCCGCGCAAACCTGAGGTTTTTGCAATACTGCGCACCCTGGTCTGACGCAACTTCACCAGACCGAATTCTGCTGCCACGAAAAAGCCATTTAACAAGACCAGTAACAGGGCAGCCAGCACCAACAATAAATTATCCAACGCTCAACCTTTTTTATGAACACCCCGACACTTTAGACTAAATTGCCCCTTTTTGCATGCAATTACAATGCCTTGCACATAGCCACACTTGAAAAAATTGCCAGCATGCCGCATGTAATCCAGATGCATGCAAGCAAGCTGCATGACAAAACCTGTGAATTGCGTTAAAAGCTTATGTTCACGGCATTTTGAGGAGAAAGGTTTGAGCTTAGACAGTGTTTTAGCGGAAATCGAAATCCGCCTTGGCGAATATCCTGCACTCAATGATATCCAGTACTTGCGTGACCTGATTGCAGAAATCCGCCCCACACACCCGCAAGATACCACGCGGGCCACTGACAATATACGTGCCCTGTGCTTTGTCCTACAAAACAAGCCAGCCTGGCGCACAGCACTACGGTCTTATCTGGTACAGGTATTGACCACACGTAAGCTGGTGCATTTATTCACCGATCTGGGCATCACCCAGAATACCGGCTTCTGGTCCGTGGCAAGACAAAGGCTGATAAACAAGTTTTTGCCGCCACTGGTCAATGATGCCTACATCAAGGATGTGTTCGGTCAGATATTTGATAAAAAATGGGACCACGTCTGGATCAATGCCGTTGAAGACCAGGCTTGGATGGATTTGCTGACAGCCATAGGTTTTCGCTCACCTGCTGCACGTACGACTTATGCAGCACTGACCTGTGAAATTCTGAGCGCCGTACAAGTGCTGTCTTATCGCATCACCAACATAGGTCTGGAAGCTGAACTGGTACGCAATTATCCAGACATAGAAAAATTCGAATCCCCATTTTTGCGCCAGAATGATGCTATCAATGACTATGTCGTTTGCTACAGCAAATGGCTGACTGATAAAGCCCATGAGCGCGAAGACAGCAAACACATAGAAGTCTTGCTGACCCAGTGCGAAGACATTGCCAACCGCATACGTCGCACAGCTGCCATGCAGGGTGTATCAATCAGCCTGACACGCTTGCTACTGCAATTGATGCAGAGCATAGCGCGCTTGCGCCAGTTACTGGCTTTGCTTGATAGCCGCAGTACCGAACATGCTTGCGCCATCGGTACCAGCCTGTTCAAGGAATTGACCATCGCAGAAAACCAGCGTCATAGCCTGCGTAATCTGATGCAAAGCAATACCGAACTCTTGTCTCTGCAAGTGACAGAAAGAGCGGGTAAAAGCGGTGAACACTATGTGACGAATAATCGTGAAGAGTGGCTGGAGATGTTGCGCTCTGCCCTGGGTGCGGGCTTCATCGTCGGCTTCATGGCACTGATCAAGATTTTGTTTGGCACGCTGGCGCTGGCGCCTTTTGGCTATGCCATGCTGTATAGCCTGAATTATTCCGGCGGCTTCATGCTGGTGCATGTGCTGCATTTCACCATCGCCACCAAACAACCGGCGATGACGGCAGCTTTGCTGGCGCGTGCCATTGATGGTGGCAAACAAAAACTCGATGAACTGGCTGAACTCATTGTGCGCGTGCTGCGCTCACAATTCATTGCCATCGTCGGCAATATAGGCCTGGCCATGCCCACAGCCTATGCGATTGCCTGGGCCTGGGTTTACTTTACTGGCAAGCATCTGGTGTCACCAGAAAAAGCCCAGCATCTCTTGCATGATATTGACCCCTTTGCCAGCCTGGCATTGCCGCATGCAGCGATCGCTGGTGTCTGTCTGTTTTTGTCTGGCTTGATTTCTGGTTACTACGATAACAAGGCAAGTTATGCCAACATCCCGGAACGCTTGCGTCAACTAGGCTGGTTAAAGCGCCTGCTAGGTGAAGCACGCCTGCTACGTGTCACCACTTACATAGGCAATAACCTGGGTGCACTGGCAGGGAATTTTTTCTTTGGCATTATGCTTGGCACAATAGGCCAATTAGGCAGTTTCTTTGGCTTGCCCATAGACATACGCCACATCACTTTTTCCAGTGCCAATTTTGCCTTTGCCCTGGTCGGTCTTGACCATCATATAAGCTGGCAGCTTGCTGTGTATTCTTTGTTCGGCATCATGAGCATAGGCATGGTGAATCTGGGAGTCAGTTTTAGCCTGGCCATGCTGGTGGCCTTGCGTTCGAGGAGAGTGAGTTTTGGACAGGGTGGCTTGCTGACCGTTTTGTTATGGACACGTTTTTGGGAAAAACCTCGTGACTATTTTCTGCCTGGAAATGAAGAGAAAAATGAGGAAAAAAAAGAGATCACCTGATCTGTTTTTTGCATTACCATGCGCCAGTCAACCGAAAAACTGGCGCATCGTTAACATCAAATCATTCTCTTCATTTGAGGTAATCCATGAAATTTCTGCCTGCCCTGCTCGCCAGTACTTTAAGTCTGCTATTGACTCAAATCGCCAGTGCCCATGAATATGAGGCACTGATGAAGGCCAGGAAATATGCAGAAGCAGAAAAGGCAGCCAATATCAAACTGAGTAGCGATGCCAATAATGCCGATGCCTTGCTGGTCAAGGCAGACCTGGTACTGGCTGAAGGAAAACTCGACAAGTTGGATGAGGCAGCAAAATATGCCGAGCAATGCATCACCGCCCATCCGCAACTCTCTGATTGTCATGAAATGCTGGGCAATGTATTAGGGGCCAAGGCGACTTCAGGCAGCATGTTTGCTGCCATGTCTTATGCCGGAAAAATACGTGATGCCTTCATCAAGGCCGTAGAACTGGACCCAAAAAATTTCAGTGCGCGCGGCTCCTTACTGCAGTTCTATTTGCAAGCACCGGCTATCGCAGGGGGCGGTAAAAGCAAGGCACAAAACCTGGTTGTAGAAACCGCCAAAATCAATAGTGCTGCAGGTAGTTTATTGCAAGCGAGCGTAGATCTGGCAGATGACAAATTTGCGAGTGCAGAGACGGCGGCACTGACTGCCATTCCAGGTAATATCGAAGCCTTAGTCAAGATGCAGCGCAGCATCTTGTATAACCTGGGCTCTAATTATGTAATGCAAAAAAAGTTTGTTGATGCTGAACGTGTTTTCGGTGAGGTACAGCAGCGTTTTCCAGATAAATTCCATGGCGCTTTCGGCATGGGACGCGCTATGCAGGAACAAGGCAAATACAAGGAAGCTGTCGCCTGGTTTGAAAAAGCGCAAAACCTGGAAAGCAATGCAGGTATTTACTACCGCCTGGGCCAATGTTTATTGGCTATTAACGATAAACCCCGGGCGATTTCCTATTTTGAAAAATCCATCAATACCAAACCGGCATTAAGCAAAAAACTGCGTGCAGATGCAGAAGATCAATTGAAATCACTGAAATCCTGAAGCCGCCAAACTGAAGTTTTCTCCGTCATTTATAAAATAGATATCAGTCAGGTTCAGCCAGCATGTGGCAAAACGGCATACTAGGGATTGACACAGGTCAATGAACGCAAGAATGATGGCAAGCTGATCGATATCGCGGGCAGGTGGGGGCGTACAATTTGCTTTATTTCCCCCTCGCCTGCTCATCATGAAAACCGCCACAGCATCAAAACGCTTTATCCCGCATAGCCTGCTGGAAGATGTACTGGCCATCCTCACGGGCACTTTGCTGGTTTCACTTGGCGTTGCCTTGTTTAATCAGGCTGGCTTGCTGACCGGGGGTACCGCTGGCCTGGCGTTCTTGCTGCACTACAGTACCGGCTGGTCATTCGGCATGATATTCTTTTTGATCAACCTGCCATTCTACTGGCTGGCCTGGAAACGCATGGGCTGGCGTTTTACTCTGAAAACTTTCTGCGCCGTTGCCCTGGTTTCTCTCTTCTCCAGCCTGCATCCCAAGCTCTTGCATTTGACGGCAATGACGGCCATGACCCCCTTCTATGTCGCCCTGACTGGCGGCCTGATGATGGGAGTAGGCTTCATTGTTTTGTTTCGCCACCAGGCCAGCCTGGGAGGCATCAATATCCTGGCTTTATACCTGCAAGAGAAGCGCGGCATACGGGCTGGCAAATTGCAAATGGGGGTCGACTTCATCATCGTGCTGGCATCGCTGGCGGTAGTCACACCCATGGCCTTGCTGGCATCTATACTTGGGGCTTTCGCCCTGAACCTGGCAATCAGCCTGAACCACCGGCCAGGACGCTATATGGCCATGTAAGGGCAACCACAAATGAGCAATTCCTTTACAATGTATCTATTCACTTTGTAAAGGATAGCCATGAAAACCAAAGCCGCCATCGCCTGGAAAGCAGGTTCACCACTGACGATAGAAGAAGTAGAGCTGCAAGGCCCGCAAGCTGGCGAAGTACTGATCGAAGTCAAGGCCACCGGCATTTGCCACACCGACTATTACACGCTTTCTGGCGCTGACCCTGAAGGCCTGTTCCCGGCCATCCTCGGGCATGAAGGTGCAGGCGTCATCGTCGATACCGGCCCTGGTGTCACCAGCGTGCGCAAAGGCGATCACGTCATCCCGCTCTACACGCCTGAATGCCGCCAGTGCAAATTCTGCCTGTCGCGTAAAACCAATCTTTGCCAGGCGATACGCTCAACCCAGGGCCGTGGCCTGATGCCGGATGCCACATCGCGTTTCTCGCTCGATGGCAAGCCGCTATTTCATTACATGGGCACGTCAACTTTTTCCAACTACATCGTGGTGCCGGAAATCGCCGTAGCCAAGGTGCGTGAAGATGCCCCCTTCGACAAGATTTGCTACATCGGTTGTGGCGTTACTACCGGTGTTGGTGCGGTGGTTTTCACGGCCAAGGTAGAGGCTGGTGCCAACGTAGTTGTATTCGGCCTGGGTGGCATAGGCCTCAATGTCATACAGGCTGCCAAAATGGTGGGTGCTGACAAGATCATCGGCGTGGACATCAACCCGGCACGTGAAAGCATGGCGCGCCAGTTTGGCATGACCCATTTCATCAACCCCACACAAGTTGAAAACGTGGTTGACCACATCATCCAGTTGACCGATGGTGGTGCTGATTATTCTTTTGAGTGCATAGGCAATACCAAGGTCATGCGTCAGGCGCTGGAATGCTGCCACAAGGGCTGGGGCAAATCCATCATCATCGGTGTGGCGGAAGCCGGTGCAGAAATCTCTACCCGCCCCTTCCAGCTCGTCACTGGCCGCGAATGGAAAGGCTCAGCCTTTGGTGGTGCCCGTGGTCGCACCGACGTACCGAAGATCGTAGACTGGTATATGGAAGGCAAACTCAATATCGATGACCTCATCACTCACCGCTTGCCGCTGGAGCGCATCAATGAAGGTTTCGACCTCATGAAAAGTGGAGAATCGATACGCTCCGTGGTGTTGTTCTGATGACGCAGCGCGAATCCAAGGACAATGCAGCAGACGACGCAGAAGAAGTGACCCTGCTAAGCCAGCACGCCTGCCATGGCGGCGTGCAACGCTTTTATCAGCATGAATCTGCCGAGATAGGCTTGCCCATGCGGTTTTCAGTCTACCTGCCACCACAGGCCATGGCGGGTGAGACTTGCCCTGCAGTCTTTTACCTGGCTGGCCTGACCTGCACTGAAGAAACCTTCATGATGAAAGCTGGCGCACAAGCCATTGCTGCACGCGAAGGCATCATTCTCATCACACCAGATACCAGCCCGCGCAATGCCAACATCCCCGGCGACAGCGACAACTGGGATTTTGGTGTGGCTGCCGGTTTTTACCTGGATGCTACGCAAGCACCCTGGAACAAGCACTACCGCATGCACAGCTACATCGTCGCTGAACTGCTGCCCATGTTACTGGCCAGCCTGCCCATGGACAAGGCGCGCGTTGGTATCATGGGACATTCCATGGGTGGCCATGGCGCGCTGGTGCTGGCCTTGCGCCATCCAGAGCTATTCAGCAGCGTATCTGCCTTCGCCCCTGTTGCAGCACCAAGCCAGTGCCCGTGGGGACAAAAAGCTTTCACCGGCTACATGGGCACTGATCAAAATGCCTGGACCGAGTATGACGCCACGGCACTCATGCAAAAGCAGAGCCAGCCGCCCTTTCCCAAAGGCATTTTGATCGATCAGGGATTTGCCGACAAATTTTTGGCAGAGCAACTACATCCTGAGAAATTCGCTCAGGCCTGTACTGCAGTCGGGCAAGCACTGACATTACGCTATCAGCCTGAATACGATCATGGTTACTACTTCATCAACACCTTCATTGAAGATCATTTGCTGCACCACAAACAGCAATTAGCTGCCTAACATCTCTTATTACCGCAGAATTAGTAGTGTGAGTCCCAGATGCACCAAACTGGAACAAGCACTCTATTTCTGTGCGTTTCTCGCTTAACTGTCATCTTTATTGTGTAAAATCGAGCGACTTCGTCGCGCATTTTTGCGTATACCTCAGAACGACATAACCAGAAAGCAAGAGATGAGTAAAGTAGTCATCAGCGGCACCGGCCTGTACACGCCCTCCCAGTCCATTTCCAATGAAGAACTGATCGCCAGTTTCAATGCTTATGTCCAGCAACACAATGCCCAAAACGCTGCTGCCATCGCCAGTGGTGAAGTAGTCGCCCTGGAAGAATCCAGCGTCGCCTTCATAGAAAAAGCCTCAGGCATCAAATCCCGCTTTGTCATGAACAAGGAAGGCGTGCTCGACATCAACCGCATGGTGCCACGCATACCTGAGCGCAGCGATGAAGAACCATCCATCATGTGCGAGATGGCAGTCGCTGCTGCCACCCAGGCACTGGAACGTGCAGGCCGCACTGCTGCCGATATCGATGCCGTCATTTGTGCTGCCAGCAATATGCAGCGCGGCTACCCTGCCATGGCAGTGGAAATTCAAAATGCCCTGGGCATAGATGGCTATGGCTATGACATCAACGTCGCCTGTTCCTCTGCCACCTTTGGCATACAGGCCGCTGTTACCGCAATCCAAAGCGGCCAGGCCCGTGCAGTATTGGTGGTCAACCCGGAAATCACCAGCGGCCACCTGAACTGGCGCGACCGTGACAGCCACTTTATTTTTGGTGATGCCTGCACCGCCATCATCATAGAACGTGCAGACCTGGCCACATCCAAGCACCAGTTTGAAATCGTCGGCCTGAAACTCAAGACGCAATTTTCAAACAATATCCGCAACAACTTTGGTTTCTTGAACCGTGCAGATGAAAGCGGTATAGGCAAGACAGACAAACTGTTCCGCCAGCAAGGCCGTAAAGTCTTCAAGGATGTCTGCCCCATGGCAGCAGCCATGATCACCGCTACCGTAGAAGCAGCCGACATCGCCATCCCTGATGTGAAACGCTACTGGCTGCACCAGGCTAATCTGAACATGAACCTGCTCATCGCCCGCATGATATTGGGCCGCGATGCAACGCCAGAAGAATCACCCACCATTCTGGACACCTACGCCAATACTTCATCAGCTGGCTCCATCATTGCCTTCCACAAATACCAGGATGACCTGACGGCTGGCAATATAGGCGTGATCTGCTCATTTGGTGCAGGTTATTCCATAGGCTGCGTCGTAGTGAAAAAACTGGGCTAGATTCCAAGCCTAGATAAGAAAAGGCCGCATTTGCGGCCTTTTTTTTCAAGTCAGCAGACAAAGTTGATGCAAGTGCCTTACATCCCCAAAGACCTCAGCAATTCAGAGTTGGCGTCATCATCGTCATCGGCTGCTGCCGCTGCTGTGGTAGCAGCATTTTGATCAGAAGCCTGCTGCATATCGAGCAAAGCATCCGGGTCCGTCACTTCATGCGTTTCAAAGTCATGCAGCTTGATAAACTCTGTCCTGTCTATCGCCAACTCCAGATAGAAAATATTATTTTTCTCAGTAAAAAAAGACACGCGGCGCAATTCTGGCCTGTCCAGCGGTGTATCCACACTCAACATGACCTGTTTGGTCAGCACCAGCATCTTGGGCTGGTTTTGCGTAATATTGGTTTGCAACTCGCGACGCACCTTGCCGGTGAAGTCACCAACGATCTGGTTCATCAATTCACCCAGAATATTTGCCACTTCATCCGAGGTAAAAGAGGATGCCAGCTCAGACTTGGGCATGCCCATGTTAAGCATGTATTTCTCGTAAATTTCCAGCGCCGTATCGCCATCAAAATTCAGCACGACCAGGCCAGAAAAGCCGCCATCAAACAAGACAAAACAACCGATATCCGGCTTCAAACCTATCTTTGTGATGCGCTGCACCATAGCAGAATAATGCACCTTGCTATTGGTGGCGACATTCAATACCCGTATCACCGAGTTACACAAACTCGTCAACAAATCCTCTGTCCCGTACACTACACTGGTTTCTTCCGTGGCCATGACCAACTCCCGAATTTGTTACATGAAAAATCTATCCACGCCGCCCGCTGAAAGCAGCAAAGCCGCACCTGCCATCAATTCTCCTGGCCAGACAGAGACAAACCATCGTCGCGCCCGACCTCGCCAGCAACAGCCATGCGAAACAGCACTAACTGACTGAGCACAGCCGCAACCTGTTTCCGCCAGGCAGGATCTTGCCGCTCTTCAACAGACATGGCCGCAAAACTGCTGCGCAAGCGCGCCACCTCCAGCTCCAGCTCACTCACCCGCCGCACCGCATTCATCACCGCCTGCGCAGGCGCAGGCGACACCAGCACATCCCCCACTGGCATCCCGGCTTGCAAGGACGAATCGCTGATCGGCATGACCCACTCCTGTTTGCTGGATATGCCCAACACCGCTGCTGGCCACATCCCCTCCACCGACACAAACTTAAAGTCTTTTCGAATATTGAAAGAATACTGAAGCGCCAGCCCCCCGTCTACATGTTTCATGCGATGGGGGTGATTTGAGGGTGTTCGGATGGGGAAGGATTAATGGGGATGTTGCTAATTTGCAAGCATCATGCAAAATTTAAGATCACAACTTGAACACCTAATAAAATTTTCCCATAACAAATCGACGATAAGTTTGCAAAAATTCACATAAATACATCTAGACCAATGCATTTATTATAATAATCTTTAGTTACTCACTATATAAAGAAAACGGTTGAAAAAATAATGGTAGCGCCAACTTATTTAAAATCGCTTTGCAAGCCAAGGACTGTAATGTCTGCTGACGGCAAACCTATTCAGGTTTGGGAGTTGCCTGTATTAGAGACAGATCCATGTCTTAACGAGTGGGCGAATAGATTCCGACAACATTACTGCCTTGATACTGAAATTGACGATCTACGTGATGGCACAGAACTATCACGATCTGAATATCTCATACAGTTGGTCTTCCCCGACAAAACTAGTCCTCCCGGGCCTGCGGTAAGATCGGGAGATTTTGCAGAATTACTAATTTCAGATTATGTCGAATATAGGCTTGGGTTCTGGGTTCCGAGAAGCAAATATGCCGAAAAAGCAAGTCGCAATGAGTCTGTTAAGGGCGTAGATATTCTTGGCTTCAAGTTAGTCGAGAGAGGGAAAGAACTCCCCATGGACACCCTTTTGACCTTTGAGGTCAAGGCCCAACTAGCAGGCGGAAAGTACCAAAATCGATTGCAGACTGCTATTGATGACTCCGCAAAAGACTATCTGCGTGCTGCATATACTCTGAATGCTACAAAACGCCGCCTGCTTACAGCCAAAAATCAAGAAGGCGCTGCAGTGGTCCGTCGCTTTCAAAACATCGCAGATCGGCCTTATGTTTTTACTTCTGGCGCAGCAGCAGTCCTATCTGATGAAAGCTATGACGAAATTGCTCTACAAACCACCTCGGCTGCGACGCACACAAATGCAGCAACGCTGGAACTTCTAGTCGTGCGAGGAACTCAATTGATGAACTTAGTCCATGCGCTTTACGAAAAGGCAGCAAATGAAGCCTGAAGCAGCCAGTCGACGCCTTTTTGGCATTACGCGGGCCAAAGGGAAGATGTACGAGTTTGGGCTATCTGAAGAGCAACATATTGCGATCCCTATTGGTACCGAACCTGATTCACTATTCATGTTGACTGTGGGCACGGTTGGAGATGTCGCAGCGTTAGTCAATGAGGCAGAACAAGCAGATGCTCCGATGTCTGTTGAACTAACGGACGAGATTAGCTTTTCTGCGAGTTTCTTCGACGCTTTCTTGGCATCACGCTTTTCTCAGAGTTCGAGTCACGATATTTTACTCATTGCAGCATCAGCATATTACCTTGCTGGAAGGCCAGGAAGCAGTCTTGTTATAGCTAGACGCCTTACTGAAGCAGGTGATGCAAGTACAATCGATTCTCTATTACGCTGGTTACTGCAAGCAAAGTGGGGGGAATACAGTGAATTAAGTCATCCCATATTTGGACGCGCGTTAGGGGATATCGCAAAATTCATTGCATATCATTTTACTCTCGGTAATAGTTCACATCAACTTTCGGCAAACTTGCTCTCGTTACGTCAACAAGCTTACAACACTGCACCAGCGCGAGAACTACTGTTGATCGATATTATTTCTGCCATAATTCGATTACGGCTCGCTGCATCATCATGGAATACACTGCCCAAGTTCACAGGCATACCTGCAGAGCAATGGGCTCCAGTGATTGAGGTATCCTGACTTTTTCGGACATTCCTGTTTGTTAAAATAAACGATCAGGAGAAATAATGAAACAGAAAAAAAGATATACCCCGGAATTGCGGGAAGAAGCGGTGAAACTTGTATTGGCGCAA